>DASTZF010000091.1:0-10837 GCA_035764445.1 Burkholderiaceae bacterium | reverse complement strand
GAGGTGACGACGTCGGTGGCGAAGGGCGATCTGTCGAAGAAGATCACCGTCGACGCCAAGGGCGAGGTGCTGGAGCTGAAGAGCACCATCAACACGATGGTCGATCAGCTCCGCTCGTTCGCCGGCGAGGTCACCCGCGTGGCCAAGGAAGTCGGCACCGAGGGCAAGCTCGGCGGTCAGGCCGAAGTCCAGGGCGTCTCCGGCACCTGGAAGGACCTCACCGACAACGTGAACTTCATGGCGTCGAACCTCACCGATCAGGTGCGGAACATCGCGCTCGTGACCACGGCGGTGGCGAACGGCAACCTGTCGAAGAAGATCACCGTTGACGTCAAGGGCGAGATTCTGGAGCTGAAGAGCACCATCAACACGATGGTGGACCAGCTCAATGCGTTCGCGGCGGAGGTGACCCGCGTGGCGCGCGAGGTGGGCTCCGAGGGGCGGCTGGGTGGGCAGGCCAACGTGCCCGGCGTGGCCGGCACGTGGAAGGACCTCACCGACTCGGTGAACTTCATGGCCGGCAACCTGACGAGTCAGGTGCGAAACATCGCCGACGTGACGACCGCGGTGGCGAAGGGCGACCTCTCGAAGAAGATCACCGCGGAAGCCAAGGGCGAGATCCTCGAGCTGAAGAACACCATCAACACGATGGTCGACCAGCTGCGCTCGTTCGCCGCCGAGGTGACGCGCGTCGCGCGCGAGGTCGGCACCGAGGGCAAGCTCGGCGGCCAGGCCGACGTGCAAGGCGTCGCCGGCACCTGGAAGGACCTGACCGAGAGCGTCAACTTCATGGCCGGCAACCTGACGAGCCAGGTGCGCAACATCGCCGAAGTGACGACCGCGGTGGCGGCCGGCGACCTTTCCAAGAAGATCACCGTCGACGTGAAGGGCGAGATCCTGGAGCTGAAGAACACCATCAACACGATGGTCGACCAGCTGCGATCGTTCGCCGCCGAGGTGACTCGTGTCGCGCGCGAAGTCGGCACCGAGGGCAAGCTCGGCGGCCAGGCCGACGTGCAGGGCGTCGCCGGCACCTGGAAGGATCTCACCGACAGCGTGAACCTGATGGCGAGCAACCTCACCTCTCAGGTGCGCAACATCGCCGACGTGACCAAGGCCGTGCAGGCCGGTGACCTCAGCAAGAAGATCACGGTCGACGTCAAGGGCGAGATCTTGGAGCTGAAGGCGACCATCAACACGATGGTCGACCAGCTGTCTTCGTTCGCCGCCGAGGTGACCCGGGTCGCACGCGAGGTCGGCACCGAGGGCCGGCTCGGCGGCCAGGCGCAGGTGCGCGGCGTGTCGGGCACCTGGAAGGACCTGACCGACAACGTCAATTTCATGGCCGGCAACCTGACGTCGCAGGTGCGCGGCATTGCCAAGGTGGTGACCGCGGTGGCCGACGGCGATCTGAAGCAGAAGCTCACCGTCGAGGCCAAGGGCGAGATTGCGGCGCTGGCCGAGACGATCAACAGCATGACCGACACGCTGGCCACGTTCGCCGATCAGGTGACGACGGTGGCGCGTGAGGTCGGCATCGAGGGCAAGCTCGGCGGCCAGGCCAAGGTGCCGGGCGCTGCCGGCACCTGGAAGGCGCTGACCGAGAACGTCAACGAACTGGCGGCCAATCTGACGACGCAGGTGCGCGCGATCGCCGAGGTGGCGACCGCAGTGACCCAGGGCGACCTGACGCGTTCGATCACGGTCGAGACGCAAGGCGAGGTGGCGGCCCTGAAGGACACCATCAACGAGATGATCCGCAACCTGAAGGACACCACGCAGAAGAACACCGAGCAGGACTGGCTGAAGACCAACCTCGCCAAGTTCAGCCGCATGCTGCAGGGGCAGCGCGACCTGGTCACCGTGGGCCAGATGATCCTGTCGGAGATGGCGCCGGTGGTCGGCGCGCAGCAGTCCGAGTTCTACGTGATGAGCAGCAGCGGCGACGTGCCGCGGCTGAAGCTGGTGGCCAGCTATGCCTCGGGAGGACAGACCGCACACGGCAAGGAGATCGATCTCGGCCAGGGGCTGATCGGCCAGTGTGCGATCGACAAGCGCAAGATCCTGCTGACCAACACGCCGTCGCAGGCCTTCCGCATCGCGTCGGGGCTGGCCGAGAACGCGGCGATGGACGTGCTGGTGCTGCCGGTCATCTTCGAGGGCCAGGTGCGCGGCGTGCTCGAGCTGGCGTCGCTCGATCACTTCAACCCGGTGCACGAGGCGTTCCTCGACCAGCTGACCGAGTCGATCGGCATCGTGATCAACACGATCGAGGCCAACACCCGCACCGAAGACCTGCTGAAGCAGTCGCAGTCGCTGGCCGAGGAGCTCGGCAGCCGGCAGGAGGAACTGCAGGCGACCAACCTCGAACTGCAGAACAAGGCGCGTCTGCTGGCGCACCAGAATCAGGAAGTCGAGCGCAAGAACACCGAGGTCGAACAGGCGCGCCAGGCGCTCGAGGAGAAGGCCGAGCAGCTGGCGCTGACGTCCAAGTACAAGAGCGAGTTCCTGGCCAACATGAGCCATGAGCTGCGCACGCCGCTGAACAGCCTGTTGATCCTGTCGGACCAGCTGTGCAAGAACCCCGACGGCAACCTCAGCCACAAGCAGATCGAGTTCGCCAAGACGATCCACAGCTCGGGCAACGACCTGCTGATGCTGATCAACGACATCCTCGACCTCTCGAAGATCGAGTCGGGCACGGTGGCGGTCGACATCAACGAGCTGCGGCTCGAGGACCTGCAGCGCTCGATCGAGCGCGGCTTCCGCCACGTTGCCGAAAGCAAGCAGGTCGACTTCGTCGTTCACCTCGAGCCGCCGCTGCCCAAGGTGATGGTCACCGACGTCAAGCGGCTGCAGCAGATCATCAAGAACCTGCTGTCCAACGCCTTCAAGTTCACGCGCGAAGGCCAGGTCGCGTTCACGATCACCCAAGCGACGGGCGGCTGGTCGCACGGCAACGAAGAGCTCAACCGCGCCAGTCAGGTGATCGCCTTCTCGGTGGCCGACACCGGCATCGGCATCTCGGCGGACAAGCAGCAGATCATCTTCGAGGCATTCCAGCAGGCCGACGGCTCGACCTCGCGCAAGTACGGCGGCACGGGCCTGGGTCTCGCGATCAGCCGCGAGCTGTCACGGTTGCTCGGCGGCGAGATCAAGCTGGTCAGCGCGCCCGGCGAAGGCAGCGTCTTCACGCTGTACCTGCCGCAGAGCTACAACCCCGTGCGTGGGGTCCGCCATGGGCGCAGCGCGCCGAGCGAACCGGTGGAGACGCCGAGCGCACGCGTCGAGCGACCGTATGTGCCGGCGCCCGCGGTGCAGACGGCGCTGAACACGCCGTACGTCGACCCCGATGCGTCGTCGCCGCAGACACCGGTGGTCTTTGCCAACCTCGCCGGTGACGACCGCGATGACATCGGCGCCGGTGACCGCGTGATGCTGATCGTCGAGAACGACATCGGCTTCGCCAAAGTGCTGCTCGAGGCCGCGCGTGGATGCGGCTTCAAGGGCTTGGTCACCGGCACCGGCGCCAGCGCACTGACGTTGACGCGCGACTTCCTGCCCAGCCTGATGACGCTGGACATCCACCTGCCCGACATGGCGGGCTGGCGCATCCTCGATCGTCTGAAGGCCGACCTGCTGACCCGCCACGTGCCGATCTGCGTGGTGTCGACCGACGACGCGCGCGAGCGCGCGCTGCAGGCCGGCGCGATCGGCTTCGTCTCCAAGCCGCTGCAGTCGGCCGACGTCGCGCAGGCGGCGATCGAGCAGCTCGCGCGCTACGTCGAGCGGCCGGTCAAGCGGCTGGCGGTGGTGATGGCGCCGTCGCCGCTGCGCACGCAACTGCTCGACACGCTTGACACCGACGTCGATCCGGTGCTCGCCGTTGGCCCCGAGCAGGCGCGTTCGCTGCTGGTCGACGCCGACTGCGTGGTGGTCGACGGTGCCTTGGCCGACTTCGGCCCCGAGGACGTGCTCGACGCGATCGCCGACCGGCGCAACGTGTGCCAGCTGCCGGTGGTGGTGTACCGCAACGGCGATGCGCGCGCGCACGCGCGCTGGCTCCCTGGCAATGGCGCCTTCGGCCGGCGCGAGGCCGCATCGCTCGAATCGTTGCGCGCCCAGGTGGCGTTCTGGCTGCACCGCAGCCCGGGCGGCATGTCCGAGCGCGATCGTCGCGACTTCGAGACCACGCTCAGCGGCGAGCACGGCCTGTACGGCAAGAAGGCCTTGATCGTCGACGACGACATGCGCAACATCTTCGCGCTGGCCACCGTGCTCGACGAGGTCGGCATGGTGATCGTCTCGGCGGACAACGGCCGCGAAGCGATCCGCCTGGTCGAGTCCGACCCGGCGCTCGACATTGTGCTGATGGACATCATGATGCCGGAGATGGACGGCCTGACGACGATGCAGGCGATTCGTGCGTTGCCGCGCGGGCGCGAGCTGCCGCTGGTGGCGGTGACCGCCAAGGCGATGAAGGGCGACCGCCAGAAGTGCATCGAGGCGGGCGCCTGGGACTACCTGTCCAAGCCGGTCGATCCGATGCACCTGCTGGCCGTGCTGAGGGGATGGCTGTGCCGCTGACCGCATTCGACGTCGGGGGCGCGCTCGAGGCGCCGGAGAAGGTCGACATCCTGGTCGTCGACGACCTGCCGGAGAAGCTGCTCGCCTTCAAGACCGTGCTCGAGGAACTGCAGCAGAACCTGGTGTTCGTCAACTCGGGCACCGAGGCGCTGCGCGAGGTGCTGACGCGCGAGTTCGCGGTGATCCTGCTCGACGTCAACATGCCCGACATCGACGGTCTCGAGACCGCGACGCTGATCCGCCGCTACAAGCGCAGCGCGCACACGCCGATCATCTTCATCACCGCCTACGCCGACGAGATGCAGACCGCGCGCGGCTACTCGCTGGGCGCGGTCGACTACATCCTGTCGCCGGTGGTGCCCGAGGTGCTGCGCTCCAAGGTGCGCGTGTTCGTCGAGCTGCAGCTGCTGCAGCGGCGCATCGCACGCCAAGCCGATGCGCGCGTCGCGCAGGCCGCTGCCGAGGCGGCGCTGCTGGTGGCCGAGGAATCGACGCACCGCTCGGCGTTCCTGTCCGATCTCAGCCACTCGCTGAGCGGCCTGCTCGAGGTGCGTGCCGGCGTCCACAAGCTGCTGTCGATGGTGGTGCCCACGCTGGCCGGTGCCGCGACGGTGGCGCTGGTCGACGCCGAGCTGCGGGTGGCCTATGCCGCCGGCTGGCGCGACGGCGACAGTGCGGCCACCGAGTACGAGGCCGGCGAGTTGCCGCGCGGCGAGCTCGAGCGCGTGCAACAGGTGCTGCACCCGCGACTGGCGTTGGCCGACCTCGGTGCCAGCGTGGCCTACCCGCTGCGCGACGGTCAGCGCCTGCTCGGCGTGCTGACGCTGTCGGGCGAACCCACCGCACTCGGCTCGGCGGTGCTCGAAGAAGTGGCCACGCGCGCGGCCACCGCGTTCGCCGCCGCGCAGCTGTACCAGAACCTGCAAGCCGAGATCCTGGAGCGGCGCCGCACCGAGGCCCGGCTCGAGGAAGCCAGCAAGCGCAAGGACGAGTTCCTGGCGATGCTGTCGCACGAATTGCGCAATCCGCTGGCGCCGATCGGCAACGCGGTCGAGATCATCCGGCGCCTCGGTGGCCACGATGCCAAGCTGATGTGGGCCAACGACGTCACCGACCGCCAGCTGCGCCAACTGACGCGGCTGGTCGACGAGTTGCTCGATGTGGCGCGCATCGGCCAGGGCAAGATCGTGCTGCAGACCGCCGCGGTGGAGCTGTCGGCGCTGCTGACGCAATGCATCGAGCTGCAGCGTCCGGAACTCAACAGTCGTCGGCAGACGCTGACGCAGGCGATGCCGTCGGGCCCGGTGTGGATCGAGGCCGACGCGGCGCGCCTGGCGCAGGTGTTCAGCAACCTGCTGAACAACGCCAACAAGTACACCCCCGAAGGCGGCAGCGTCCACGTGGCCGCCTGGGTCGAGCAGGGACAGGCGGTGATCAGTGTGCGCGACAACGGCATCGGCATCGAGGCGGCACTGCTGCCGCGCGTGTTCGACCTCTTCGAGCAGGGCACGCGCGCGCTCGATCGCAATCAGGGCGGCCTCGGCGTCGGACTGACGATGGTGCAGCGGCTCGTCAGGCTGCACCACGGCCGCGTCGAAGCGATCAGTGCAGGCGCCGGTCAGGGCGCCGACTTTCGCGTCTACCTGCCGTGCCTGCAGTTGCCAACGGGGATGCCAACCGCGGCGGCCAGCGCGCCGGCCGGCACCGCGAAGCGGCCGCGCCGCGTGCTGATCGTCGAAGACAACCCCGATGTGGCCGAGACCACCGCCACCATGCTCGCCTTGGCCGGGCACACGCTGCGCTGTGCGGGCGACGTCGCGCAGGCGCTGGCGCTGGCCGAGGAATTTGCCCCCGAGGTCGTGCTGCTCGACGTGGGGCTACCGCGGGTCGACGGCTACCAGGTCGCGCAGCGTCTGCGCCGTCTGCCGCAGACGCGCCAGGCGCTGCTGATCGGCCTCACCGGCTACGGCATGCCGGCCGATCGCCAGCGCGGACGCGAAGCCGGCTTCGATCACCATCTGCTCAAGCCAACCGATCCACTGGCCCTGTATGCGTTGATCGAGGCCTGGGAGCCAACCGACGCAGCGTACGCGGCCGAGGACCTGCCCCCCACGCGGGGGGACGACTCCGCGCAGCGCCCGGCGACGCTTTACACCTTCAAACGTTCCTGAGCGAATCGCTGCGTGATTGGCCATGCGCGCGGCCCCGCGGATGCGTGCGCGCCACTCGTTCGTAACCGCATGCGCGTCAGGGAAGTCGCTGCCCGTGAATCCGGGGTGCAACTTCCGCGTAAGGCATCCCTCAAAACCCCGACCCCCGGCATATACTGGGGCCGACTCCACATCTAATCGGCCTCCGGGCCAGGCAGGACTAGGATGGGTGGCAAACTCAAAGTCGCTGGGTTCATCGCTCTGGGAGCCGTCGCGGGTGCTCTCACCACGATCCAACTAACGGCATTTGCACGCAACACGCTCGCGCCGCTGCCGCTGGACGAGTTGCAGCAGCTGGCTGCGGTGTTCGGCATGGTCAAGAGCGACTATGTCGAGGCGGTCGACGAGAAGAAGCTGATCACCGACGCCATCTCGGGCATGGTGGCCGGGCTCGATCCGCACTCGCAGTACTTCGACAAGAAGAGTTTCAAGGAATTTCGCGAAGGCACGACCGGTCGCTTCGTCGGCGTGGGCATCGAAATCGGCATGGAGGACGGCCTGGTCAAAGTGGTCTCTCCGATCGAGGGTTCGCCTGCCTTCCGTGCCGGCATCAAGGCCGGCGACCTGATCACCCGCATCGACGACACCGCGGTCAAGGGTCTGACGATGGACCAGGCCGTCAAGCGCATGCGCGGCGAGCCGAACACCAAGGTCGTGCTGACGCTGTTCCGCAAAGCCGAGAACCGCACGTTCCCGGTCACCATCACGCGCGAAGAGATCCGCGTGCAGAGCGTGCGCGCCAAGGTCATCGAGCCCGGCTACGCGTGGATGCGCGTGAGCCAGTTCCAGGACCGCACGATCGACGATTTCACGCGCAAGATGGACGAGCTGTACAAGCAGGAGCCCAACCTGAAGGGCCTAGTGCTCGACCTGCGCAACGATCCGGGCGGCCTGCTCGAAGGCGCCGTCGCGCTGTCGGCCGCGTTCCTGCCGGCCGACGTGACGGTGGTGTCGACCAACGGCCAGATCGCCGAGTCGAAGGCCACCTTCAAGGCAGCGCCGGAGTACTACATTCGCCGCGGCGGCCCCGATCCGCTGAAGCGCCTGCCGGCTGGGGTGAAGAGTGTGCCGCTGGTGGTGCTGGTCAACGAGGGCTCGGCCTCGGCCAGCGAAATCGTCGCCGGCGCGCTGCAGGACCACAAACGCGCGATCGTGATGGGTGCGCAGACCTTCGGCAAGGGCTCGGTGCAGACCGTGCGTCCGCTGTCGGGTGAGACGGCGCTGAAGATCACCACCGCGCGCTACTACACGCCCAGCGGCCGCTCGATCCAGGCCAAGGGCATCGTGCCCGACGTTTGGCTCGACGAGACCGCCGACGGCAACGTGTTCGCCGCGCTGCGCCTGCGCGAGGCCGATCTCGAGAAGCACCTCGGCACCCCCGACGAGAAGAAGGACGAGGTGCGCGAGAAGGCACGCGAAGAGGCGCGCAAGCGCTTCGAGGAGCAACAGGCCAAGTCGCGCGAGCCGATCAAGCCGCTGCCGGAGTTCGGCACGCCCGATGACTTCCAGCTGATGCAGGCGATCAATCAGCTCAAGGGCAAGCCGGTCACGATCAGCAAGGCGGTGATCGAGCGCAAGGCCGAGGTGAAGGCGCAGCAGTAAGCCAGCCGGCGCCGACGGCAACGAAAGGCCCGCATTGCGGGCCTTTTCGCTTCATGCGATCAGCTCACGCGCTCGCGTCGAGATCGAGCGTCAGCGTGTGCACCGCCTCGCGCACCGACGCGGCCGCCTCGACCGTCGTCGCCAGCCCCGACTCGCGCAGCCGGTACAGCGCCGCCCGCCCGAGCGTCTGCAGCGGCTCGCCAGGCCGCGTGGCCAGCAGCACGTGCGCGGTGCTGCGCCCGGCCACGCGCGCGCTCAGCCAGCGGGCATGCAGGAACACGCGCACGCGGTCGCCCTCGCGCAGGCTGTCGACCCAGGCCTTGTGCGGGTCGTCGCCCTGGCCGGGGAGCTCCATCGGCACGGTCGGCAGACTGCCTTCGCCGCCCCAGTCGGTCGGCAGCGAACCGCCCTCGGGCGGTGGCGTGCCGACGCCGGCGTCGGCCAGTTGCGAGTCGGCCCAGCCGGTGGCCAGTGCGTCGATCTCGGCCAGCGCACGCTCATACGCCGATGGCGCCGCGTCGGCTTGCTCGAGTCGCACCAGCGCGGGCGACAGATGCGCCGCCAGCCGCGCCGCCTGTTCGCCGCTGTGCAGCGTGCCCAGGGCCGCGATACGGTCGGCCAGGCGCCACAGCGGATGCTGCAGCGACGACATGACAGCGGCTTCGACCCGCGCGCTGCGCACTGCCGGGGCCGTCAGGCGCTGCAGCAGCGCACCCAGGCTCGGATCGAGTTGCGACTGCTCGGCCACCTGCCGCAGCAGGCGCGGGATCAGTTGATCGATCGGCACCTTGGCGCCGCCGGGCTTGCCGGCGAGCTGGCGAATCGCGCCGTCGTCGCGCGCGGCGGCGCGCTGGAACTCCGGCGTGATGCGCAGCTGATAGGCCACCGGCTCGACACCCCAGCGGCGCAGCTCCTGCGTGTGCTCGCGCGCCAATGCCACCAGGCGCTCGCCGAGCGCACTGCCCACCACCCGCAGCGCCAGCAGGCGCGCTGCCCGGTCCAGATTCAGCGTGTGCAACGAGCGGCTCAGCGCCCGCGCGGCGACCTCTGGGCGCAGCGGCACCAGTTCGGGTGCAGCCGTCGTCGCGCCGCGCAGCGTGGCGCACAGCGCACGCAGGTCGCGCAACTCGGCTTCGGCCGCGGAGTCCACACGCTGGATCACGCGCGCGACCTCGATGTCCTCTTCGATCTGCTGGTCGTCCACCAAGGTCAGCTGGTCGATCCGCACCGGCGCGCTCGCCGCTCGACTCGTGAGCGCGTCGTCGGCCGGCTGGCGGACGAATTCGTCGCGCAGCTGCTGGCGCAGCGCGGCCGAGAACGCAGCGGCCAGCCCCTGCGGGCCGGGACGCAGCAGCGGCAGCACGCTGGCCGTCTGCCGGCGATCGGCGGCCACTGCGTTGCTGAGCGCGGAGCTTTGCAACTGCTCGAGTGTGCGCTGCACGGCTTCGGAGGCCAACGTCGGTACGCTGGCGAGCACGAGATCGCGCCAGCGCTCGAACCGCGGGTCGGTGGTGCTCATCGGGCCAATGAGTGCTTGCCTGCCATCATAGACAGGCCTGCCTTTATCCTTACTGAATGAACGACACGGAGCTGCTGCGCTATTCACGCCACATCCTGCTCGACGAGATCGGCATCGAGGGGCAGCAGCGTTGGCTCGCCGCGCACGCGCTCGTGGTCGGCGCCGGCGGGCTCGGTTCGCCGGTGGCGCTGTACCTGGGCAGCGCGGGCGTCGGGCGCATCACGCTGGTCGACCACGACCAGGTCGACCTCACCAACCTGCAGCGCCAGATCGCGCACAACCTGGCGCGTGTCGGCGCACCGAAAGCCGAATCGGCACGCAGCGCGATCGCCGCCATCAATCCCGACGTGCGCGTCGACGTGCGGGTCCAGCGCGCCGACGACGAGTCGCTCGACGTGTGGCTGCATGATGTGGACGTCGTGCTCGACTGCAGCGACAACTTCAAGACCCGGCAGGCGGTGAACGCGGCGTGCGTGCGCCACCGCGTGCCGCTGGTGTCGGGCGCGGCGATCCGCTTCGACGGCCAGATCTCGGTGTACGACACCCGCGATCCGGCGTGCCCGTGCTATGCCTGCGTGTTCCCACCGACCGCCGCGTTCGAGGAAGTGGCGTGCGCGACCCTCGGCGTGTTCGCGCCACTGGTCGGCCTGATCGGCACCCTGCAGGCGGCCGAGGCGTTGAAGCTGCTGGCCGGCGTCGGTTCGTCGCTCGCCGGGCGGCTGCAGATGGTCGACGCCCGCACGATGCAGTGGAGCGAGATGCGCCTGGCGCGGCAGCCCGGCTGCCCGGTCTGCGCCGCGTCGCGTCCGGTGGCCGCCGCAGCGTCGGGTTAGGTCGCCGCTGCCGGGCCGCCCCGGCGACCGAGCAGTAGGTCAGCCAGCGCGGGCCGCGCGCCGCAGCGCGCGCTCGACCGCCGGGC
>DASTZF010000090.1:0-15560 GCA_035764445.1 Burkholderiaceae bacterium | reverse complement strand
CGCAGATCTACACCAAGCTCGACCACCAGCATCTGGCACGTGTGTACGACGCTGCGCACCCGCGCGCCAAGCGCAGGTGACGGCCTACTTGCCGCCTTCGCGAATCGACGTGATGGCGATCTCGCTGCCCTTGTCCGCCTTGCTCACGTTCACCTGCAGCGTGCTCTTGGCCTTGTCGTCGATCAGGCTGATCGACATCCCGTCGTTGCCCGCCATATCCATCAGCTGCTTGCCCTCGGCCATCGCCTTGAGCTTGTCGCGGTAGAACGCCGCCACCTTGTCGGGCGCGTCGTCGCTGTGCAGCCCCACCTGCAGCGACAAGCTGTTGCCGCTGGCCACGCGCAGCGCCGCGCCGTCATTGCGCTTGGCACCGGGATAGAACGGCACGCCGAGTTCGCTTTCGCTGATCTGGGCGCTGCCCATCTCCACCTGGGTCGTCTTGCCCTGCGCATCGGTGGTGGCGACCTTCACACCGCCCTCGGACAGGTTGACCTTGGCCTGCGTGCCGTCCTTGGACAGCGACGCCTCGATGGCCTTCTCGGCCGCTTTCTCGGCGGCCTTCTCCTGCACCTTGCCGCAGGCGCCGAGCGCACAGGCAAAGGTCAACGAAACCGTCGTGACGACGATGCGATTCATGGTGACCCCCTCCACAGACGAACGCCGGCCGTGGCCGACGAGCAGTCATCGTGCGCTCTCGCGGCGGCCGCGTCCAGCCCCGCGGCGACAATGACCGCCATGAAGACGGTCCGCCTGCGCGACGGCAAGGAGCGCTCGCTGCTGCGCCGCCACCCGTGGCTGTTCGAGGGCAGCGTCGACAAGGGCGGCGCCGATTCCGGCGAGACCGTGCGCGTGCAGGCGCACGACGGGCGCTTTCTCGCCTGGGGCGCCTACAGCCCGCGCTCGTCGATTCGCGTGCGCGCGTGGAGCTTCGACGAGGCGGAGCGTATCGACGCGGCGTTCTTCGAGCGCAGGCTGGCGGCGGCGGTGGCGCTGCGCGCGCGCCTGCGCGTGGCCAGCGACGGTGTGCGCCTCGTGCACGCCGAGGCCGACGGCCTGCCGGGCCTGATCGTCGACCGCTATGGTGACGTGCTGAGCGTGCAGTTCCTGGCCGCCGGCGTCGAGCGCTGGCGCGACACGATCGTCGACGCCCTGCTGCGCGTCACCGGGCTGTCGCGGCTGTACGAACGTTCGGACTCGGGCGTGCGTTCGCTCGAAGGCCTAGCGCCGCGCAGCGGCTGGATGCGCGGCAGCGGTGCCACCGAGGTCGCGATCCGTGAGCACGACTGGACGCTCGCACTCGACGTCGCGCACGGCCACAAGACCGGCTTCTACCTCGACCAGCGCGACAACCGGCAGGCGTTCGCCACCTGGGTGCGCAAGCTCGGCTGCGCACGTGTGCTGAACTGCTACTGCTACACCGGCGGCTTCAGCGTCGCTGCGTTCACCGGCGGCGCGAGCCACGTGGTCAGCGTCGATTCATCGGCCGCGGCACTCGACGGTGCGAAGGCCAATGTCGCGCGCAACGGCTTTGGCGACGCCCGAGCCGAATTCGTCGACGCCGACGTCAACCAGGCGCTGCGCGATCGGCTGCGCGCCGGCGAGCACTTCGACGCCATCGTGCTCGACCCGCCGAAGTTCGCGCCGACGGCGGCGCATGCCGAGCGCGCAGCGCGCGCCTACAAGGACATCAACCGCCTGGCGCTCAAGCTGCTGGCGCCCGGCGGGCTGCTGTTCACTTTCTCGTGCTCGGGCGGTGTCGGCGCCGATCTCTTCCACAAGATCGTGGCCGGTGCCGGCATCGATGCCGGCGTCAACGCAGCGATCGCGCAGCGGCTCGAAGCGGCGTGCGATCACCCGACGACGATCGAATTCCCCGAGGGCGAGTACCTCAAGGGCCTGGTGCTGATCAAGACGACGGCGGTGTCGTTGCCGGCGCACGAAGCGGCGTGAGGTCGACCCGCGGCTCGAACTTCGCGCGCCGCGTCGCGAAGTAGCTCTTCACGTTGCGCACGTTGGCGTCCTCGGTGAACAGGCGCTGCACCAGCGCGTTGTAGTGGCTCATGTCGCGCACCCACACCACCAGCACGCAGTCGGGGCCGGGGCTGACGCGATAGCACTGCTGCACCGCCGGCTCCGCGATCGCGCGTGCCTCGAACGCGTCGAGCCTCTCGGCGCCCTGGCGGTCGAGCGTGACCTCGACGATCGCGGTGAGTCCGGCGTCGAACGCGTGCGGCGACGCGATCGCTATCTGGCGCTCGATGACGCCTTGCTCGACCAGCCGGCGCACACGGCGCAGCGCGGTGGCTGGCGACACGTGGGCGGCGTCGGCAAGCGCCTGGTTGGAGCGCGACGCATCGTCCTGCAGCAGCGTCAACAGGCGGTGGTCCACCTCATCCAAGGGGACTGAGTCTGCCATTTATTGCAAAATGAGGCCGCTGATGAATGAATTGGACCTGACTGTTTGGTGCGGTGCCGATTCTTCCACATTAGTCACGATATTGAAAGCCTATGCCAAAGCAAGATCACTAACATCCTTGCACTCCAGCTTCGTTCACAAGGTTCTCCATGTGCGGAATCGTCGGCGCCGTCAGCACCCGCAACATCGTCCCGATCCTCGTCGAAGGCCTGAAGCGGCTTGAATACCGCGGCTACGACTCGTGCGGCGTGGCGGTGCATCAGGACGGCGAGTTGCGGCGCACGCGCAGCACCTCGCGCGTGGCCGAGCTCGACGCGCAGGTGGCCAAGGAGCAAGTCGCCGGCGGCACCGGCATTGCCCACACCCGCTGGGCCACGCACGGTGCGCCGGCGGTCCACAACGCGCACCCGCACTTCTCGAGCGGCCGCATCGCGCTCGTTCACAACGGGATCATCGAGAACCACGACGAGCTGCGCGCCGAGCTGGTGGCCAAAGGCTTTGCGTTCGAGAGCCAGACCGACACCGAGGTGGTCGCGCACCTGGTGAACCACCTGTACGACGGTGACCTGTTCGATGCCGTGCAGCGCGCGGCGGTGAGGCTGAAGGGCTCGTTCGCGCTGGCGGTGTTCTGCCGCGACGAGCCGCAGCGCGTGGTCGGCGCGCGCGAGGGGTCGCCGCTGGTGGTGGGCGTTGGCAAGGGGGAGAACTTCCTCGCCTCCGACGCGATGGCGCTGGCCGGCGTGACCGACCAGATCGTCTATCTCGAAGAAGGCGACGTCGTCGACCTGCAGCTGGGCAAGCACTGGATCGCCGCGCGGCAGGTCGACGGCCGCTTCCAGCGTGCGCAGCGCGAAGTCCGCACGGTGCATGCGCACTCGGGCGCCGCCGAGCTGGGGCCGTACCGGCACTACATGCAGAAGGAGATCTTCGAGCAGCCGCGGGCGATCGCCGACACGCTCGATGGCGTCGGCGGGCTCGACCCGTCGCTGTTCGGCGATGCCGCCTACAAGGTGTTCGACGGCGTCGATCGCGTGCTGATCCTCGCCTGCGGCACCAGCTACTACGCCGGCAGCACCGCGCGCTACTGGCTCGAGGCGATCGCCGGCCTGCCGACGGTGGTGGAGATCGCCAGCGAGTACCGCTACCGCGAGAGCGTGGCCGACCCGCGCACGCTGGTGGTCACCATCAGCCAGAGCGGCGAGACGGCGGACACCATCGCGGCGCTGAAGCACGCGCGCAGCCTCGGCATGGAGCGCACGCTGACCATCTGCAACGTCGCCACCAGTGCGATGGTGCGCGAGTGCAAGCTGGCGTTCATCACGCGCGCCGGAGTCGAGATCGGCGTGGCGTCGACCAAGGCTTTCACGACGCAGCTGGTGGCACTGTTCCTGCTGACGCTGGTGCTGGCCAAGTTCCGCGGCAAGCTGAGCGAGAAGAGCGAAGACGCGGCGCTGCGCAACCTGCGCCACCTGCCGTCGGCGGTGCAGGCGGTGCTCGCGCTGGAGCCGCAGATCATCGCCTGGGCCGAGGCGTTTGTGCCGCGGCAGCACGCGCTGTTCCTCGGTCGCGGCCGGCACTATCCGGTCGCGCTCGAGGGCGCGCTCAAGCTCAAGGAGATCAGCTACATCCATGCCGAGGCGTACCCGGCCGGCGAGCTGAAGCACGGCCCGCTGGCGCTGGTCGACAGCGAGATGCCGGTGGTCACGGTGGCCCCGGCCGACGATCTGCTCGAGAAGCTGAAGAGCAACATGCAGGAGGTGCGCGCGCGCGGCGGCCAGCTCTACGTGTTCGCCGACGCCGACACGCACATCGAGCCAGGCCCGGGCATCCACGTGATCCGCCTGCCCGAGCACTACGGCGCGCTGTCGCCGATCCTGCACGTGGTGCCGCTGCAGCTGCTGGCGTATCACACCGCCGTGGCGCGCGGCACGGATGTCGACAAGCCCAGGAACCTGGCCAAGAGCGTGACCGTCGAGTAGACGGTCGCGATCTTTGGTAGAGACCTCAGCCTGCATTAGTAACGGCTATTTTCTCCAGCGAGATGATTGGAATTGCAAATATTTCGGGAATCGGACAATTGCTGCATTGGCATGAACTGAGGCCTCACCGTCGGGCGCGGTAGTCCCCAGAGAAAGAACGCCTTAGGGCAGAGGAACATCTACCTCGCGGGGCGCATGGCCCGGGTGACAAGCGCGACGTTTTGCTGTGATGCTCTAAGGCTCAGATACTTAAGAACTGCCGATGGGACTGTGCTCAACCTCTTCGATTTGAGCTGTTCGTATGCAAGGGGAATCGCCCTCCGCATGAACACCGCCTGCGACTCGAAGTACTGCAGCCGATCGAGGCGGAGTCTGACCATCGCGCGCGCTAGCGAAGTTGTCGTTAGTCCTGGCAGGCCGAGAAGCGCTGCGGTCGCCCTTCGCGCGCAAGGAAAGTATTTCTTACCTTGGCCAGGCGCTCTACTTTCCGCCTCCAGCAAGCCTTTCTTACCTCGGGCAACCTCACGATCCAGCCACTCCTTGTCTCTGACGCTGGCGCGGTGAGCCGCTTCCCGTATGCCAGGCCGCGGCACCTTGCCCTTCTGGCGAGCGAGGTGCGCGATTCCCTTCAGGCGAATCCGATCCTCTGAAACTGACGGAAGCGGCAAACGGCGTGGGCCCTTTGAATTCGGAGGCAGTTGCTGCGCCAACCAATCAGGGTCCAGGATCCTGATCATCCAGCAATAGCTTGTGCTCTGCGCCCGGGCCCATGCATTTCTTGAGTGAGCATTGAGCAGGCAAGTCAAGCGCTGCCTCTTCGCCGACTACCGGGAATCAACGATGAAGTATGCGGATCACAAGGTAAAGGGTGCTGTCAGCGTCGTCACCCTGAATCGACCCGAGCGGCTCAACGCCATCGGCAGCGAGTTGCTCAGCGACTTGCACACAGCCTTGGTGCAAGCTCAGAACGAGCCGTCGACTCGTGTGCTTGTCTTGACCGGCGCCGGGCGCGCGTTCTGCGCCGGCGACGATCTGAAGGAGTTCGGCCAGCAATCGCAGGATGCAGCGTCCATTGCGAGCACCTGCGAGAGCATTCAGCAGATCACTCGCGACATCATGTTCGGTCCGAAGCTGGTGATCGGCGCGGTGCATGGATACGCCGTGGGTGGAGGCTTCGAGTGGGTGCTCAACTGCGACATGGTCGTTGCTTCAGACGATCTGATCTGCTTCTTCCCGGAGATGGCGCTGGGTCACTTCGTGACCGGCGCGGTGACACACCTCCTGCCGCGGGCGGTGGGGCACCAACGGGCCATCGAGCTTATGGTGCTCGGCGAGCGACAGGATGCTGCCGCCTTGAAGGCTCTAGGGCTCGTGCACAGCGTGGTTAAGAAGGAGCAGCTTCTTGAAGCTTCCTTCGAATTGGCGGAGAAGACCGCCGCACGTTCTTTCTTTGCCACATCGCGGCTGAAGAAGGTGTTGACCTCCCAGATCGATCATCAATTGGCCAGTGCTCTGGAGCTTGAACGTCATGCGGCCATGGAGTGCTTTGGGAGCCAGGAGACTGCTCAAAGGATTGCAGAGTTCACCGCCAAGCAATTCGAGTAGTTCACGCGACTCTCGCGGTGCATTGTTTGTTCGCTGGGTCGGTAGCGCACAGTGCAAAGCGTCGGCTGTCTGCCGTGCGCCTCCAGCACCCTGATGGCATGTGAGCGATGCCGGCGGGCCGGCCGACCGGGAAAGTACGGTGGTGCCGACCACGAGCCGGGCTCTAACGTGCCCGCTTGGACCTTGTCTTCACGACCCAGGATCTGCCGCCGGCACAGCGCCACCGTGCCTGGCAGGAAGCGCTGTGCGCGCTGTACGTTCGAGTCGACAGCCGTTGCGATGCGACCGACGACTATCAGGGTTTCGTCAAGGAATCGAACTTCGGCACGGTCACGATCACCGACTGCCTGATCGCGCCGCAGTGCATCAACCGCCGGCAGTCGCACGTGGCGCGCGGCGACAAGGATTGCTTCTATGTCGCGCTGACCCAGAAGGGCCACCAGGTCGTCGAGCAACGCGGGCAGCGGCTGGCTTACGGACCGGGCAGCGCCACGATCTTCTCGGCCTCCGAGCCCTACACGCTGCGCAACCCCGAACCGCATCGCGCGTTCTATCTCGAGATTCCGCGCGTGGCGCTGGCGCAGCGCTGGGAGCCGTCGCGGCCGATGGTCGCCGCCAGCGTCAACACCGCGTATGGCGTGGGGCGGGTCGTGGCCGATCTGTGCGCGTCGATGATCCTGGAGGCTGACACGCTGCCCGAGAACACACGGGCTCAACTCGGCGAGCGGCTGATCGACATACTGGCCCTTGCCTTAGAGAACCCGAACGGCGACGTGCCGGATTTCGACGGCTTGGTGAAGCCTGAGCGCCTGCGTCAGATCAGGCAGTACATCGAATCGAACATCGGCAATCCGCTGCTCAATCCCGAGCGCGTCGCCGCCGCCTGCCAAATCTCGGTGCGCGCACTGCACTATCTATTCAAGGGCACGGGCGAGTCGGTGGCGGGCTACATCTGGGAGCGCCGGCTGCAACGCTGCCGCGAGGCGCTGGAGATGCCGGCCAGTCGGCATCGAACCATAACCGAGATCGCGCTGTCGGCCGGCTTCAACAGCATGTCGCACTTCAGCAGCGCCTTTCGCCAACGCTTCGGCGTGACGCCCTCGGACACACGCGACTCGGCAAGCTGAACGCAGGCTGAGCGGCGACGGAGGCGCTGCGGCGTCTCGCGGCTGCGCCATCACGACAGTGCGGTGCGTCGCGACGCAAGACGGGTCCAGCCGGTGCGGCCCAAACTTTTGCTTCGCTCGGAGGTGACCGGCCATGCCGATCGACCCGTTGGCGCGCGACCGCATCGCAATCGTCCGATCGCCGTTGGGTGGGAAAGCCCCCATGGCGTTCGCGAGAGGGCTCTCTAGAGTCTGTTGGACTGTCCGATTGTCCGACCGAAACCTTGGGCCTGGCTACCCCTTCCGACAAGCCCGCTCCGGCGGACCGTGGCCCGCTGGCGGGCGTCTCCGTGCGCTTTCGCTCGCTGGAGCGTCAGCCGGCCTATCGCGCGGTGTCGAGCGTGATGGAGCAGCACATCCTGTCGGGCGATCTCAAGCCCGGCACGCCGCTGCCGTCGGAGCAGGAGTTGGCGGCGCAGTTCGGTGTCAACCGCTCGACCATCCGCGAGTCGATCCGCGTGCTCGAGCAAGAGGGCTTGCTCGAACGACACCAGGGGCGCCGCTTGTTCGTCGTGTTGCCCGGGCTGTTCGATCTGGCGCCGCGTGCGCTGCGCTCGTTGATCCTGCACCAGGTGACGTTCGACGAGTTGTGGGAGGTGGCGATCGTGGTCGAGCCCGAAGCGGCCCGTCTGGCGGCGCGACGCGCCGACGCGGCCGACCTGCGCGAGATCGACGACAACCTCGCTGCGGCAGCCCAAACCGTGGGTGGCAAGCCCGACGCCGCGCGCATTCAGCGCCATTGGGAACTCGACGCTGCGTTCCACGCGTTGGTTGCGCGGGCGTCGAAGAACCGCTCGTTGATGATGTCGCGTGAATCGTTCAGCCTGCTGTACAAGCCGCTGGCCACGCGGCTGCAGCAGGTGCTGCCGCAGTCGGCCGAGCGCAACCTGCATGCGCATCGCCAGATTGCGGCCGCGATGCACGCGCGTGACGAACAGCGCGCGCACGAGTGGACGCGCAAGCACCTGGTCGACTTCCGCAACGGCTTCCTTCAGGCGCACCTGCCGATCGACACACCCGCCGACAGCGTGCCCGAGGCGGATGGCTTGAAGCCTGCGCCGGCGCAGCGGCGCGTGCGGGCACCCGCTGCACGGAGCAAGGCGCGATGAAGCTGCCGTTCGGCACCGGCCGCATCAGCCAGCAGGGGATCGTGTTCGCGATCTTCGTGCTGATGTTCGTCGGCTTCTCGTTGACATTGCCCGGGTTCCGCACGGCGGCGAATATGCTGGGCCTGCTGCAGAACGTGGCAATCCTCGGCATCCTCGGCCTGGGTATGGCAATCGTCGTGATCGGCCGCGGCATCGATATCTCGATGGTCGCCGTGCTGGCGGTGCCGGCCGGCCTGGTGCTGCAGATGGTGCAGGACGGCCATGCGCTGTCGGTGGCGTTCGGTTCGGCGCTCGCGTTGGCGCTGGCGTTCGGTCTGATCAACGGTTGGTTGATCGCCTACGCCGAGGTGCCGTCGCTTTTCACGACGCTCGCGTCGGGACTGTTTCTCGCAGGGCTCGGTCAGGTCGCGCTGTTCCGGCTCGACATCGTGCAATGGAGCCCGCAGCTCGACGTCTTCGCCTGGATCGGGCGCGGCACCTTGGCCGGCGTGCCGATGCCGGTGATCGTGTTCGGCGCGGCCGCATTGTTGGTCGCATTCTTCCTGCGCAAGACGCGACTCGGCGCCTACGTCTATGCGGTGGGCGACAACCCGTTCGGCGCGCGCACCACCGGCATCCCGACGCGCCCGGTGATCGTGCTGCAGTACGTGCTGGCGGCGCTGATCGGCATGTTTGCCGGCCTGGTGATGGCGGCCTCGGTCAACAGCATGCCGACCCGCATTTACAACTCGACCATGATCTACGACGTGATCCTGGTCGTCGTGCTCGGCGGCATCGGGTTGTCGGGTGGCCGCGGCGGCGTGGCCAACGTGGTGATCGGCACGCTGCTGATCGGCACGCTGCTCAACGGCATGACGATCCTCGACGTGTCGTACTCGGCGCAGAACCTGATCAAGGGCGTCGTGTTGCTGGCGGCGATCCTGATCGACTCGTTCGTCAATCCGCGCAACGAGGAAACCGCTCAGCAAGGGGACATCTGACAAACGCGACGGCCGGGTTGCCGGGCCGCCGTGCTCACCATTTCATCAAGGCAACACACAGGAGACACGGCATGACACGCAAGCACAACATCCGCCGCGCCCTCGGCACCGTGGCGCTCACCGGCGCAGCGCTGGCCGCCGGTCTTGGCGCCAGCCTGAGCGCCTTCGCCGAAGGCAAGGGCATCGACGAACCGTTCCGCGAGGGCTATCGCAAGGCACTCGCCGGCAAGACTGTGGCCTACGTGCCGGTGGCACTCGGCTTCGACCTGGCGCAAGGCTGGCTCGAAGGCCTGAAGAAGGAGCTCGAGCCGCTCGGCGTGAAGATCGTCGTGCGCGACCCGAACTGGAACACCAACGCCGGCGCGCAGGCCGTCACCACGCTGATCAGCGAGAAGCCCGACGTGATGGTGCTGCACAACCCCGACGTGCAGACCTACGCCAAGCTGATCCAGAAGGCCGAGTCCGAAGGCATCGACGTCGTGCAGATCAACATGCGCTCGGCCTATCCGTCGGTGGTGTACGTCGGCGCCGACTGGATCGAGATCGGCGAGAAGGCCACCACCGCCGTGGCCGACGCCTGCAAGGGCAAGTCCAACAAGATCGCGATCGTGCAGGGTGCGCTGTCGGCGGCGGCCAGCGCCTACACGCTGAAGGGCGTCGAGAACGTGCTGGCCAAGCGGCCCGAGCTGAAGGTGGTGTCGAGTCAGGCCGCCGACTGGGACGCGGCCAAGGCCAAGGGCATCACGCAGACCGTGCTCAAGCAGCACCCCGACCTGTGCGGCATCGTCGGCTTCTGGGACGGCATGGATTCGGGCACCGCGGCGGCGATCAAGGAAGCCGGCCTGACCGGCAAGGTGTTCCTCGCCACCTCGGGCGGCGGCGAGCAGAAGGGTGCCTGCGACCAGGTGAAGAGCGGCGCCTTCGACCTCGACATCAGCTACGACGTGCCGACGCAGGCCAGCAACATGGCAGCGCAGATCAAGTGGCTGCTGCAGAACAAGGGCAAGGTCAAGGACGCCAAGGGCTCGATCTACACCACGCTGATCCCGATCACCAAGGCCAACGCCTCGGTCGAGGGGACGTGCTGGAAGTTGGGCAAGAGCTGACGCGCGACGCCGGATGGATCAGTCGCTGACATCGGCCGCGGCCACGCCGCTGGCCGACCTGCCGCACGCGCCCGAGCTCACGCTCGGTGACCGGCTGACGCGGCTGCGCTACCGCTGGTGGCCCGACCACGTGCTGGGCGAGATCCTCGCCAAGCGCTGGATGGAAACCGCCATTCCGGTGATCGTGCTGATCGGGGTCGCGCTGGCGCTGTCCAGCGCGATTCCGAACTTCCTGTCTCCTGCGAGCCTGGCGGACACCGGCCGCCAAGCCGGCGAGATCGGCTTCATCGTGCTCGGCATGGCGCTGGTGATGATCGTCGGCGGCATCGATCTCTCGGTGGGCTCGACGTTCGCGCTGACGAATTTCTGCGCGCTGTACTTCATGCACGTGCTCAAGTGGCCGGTACTCGGCGCGGTGGCCGCCACGCTCGTCTTCGGCGCGCTGCTCGGTGCCGTCAACGGCGTGTTGATCGGTTACTTCCGCCTGCGCGCGTTTCTCACCACGCTGATCACCCTGATCATCTACCGCGCGCTATACGACCTGCTGATCGCCGACTATTCGACGCTGATCGCCGCCGGGTTCCCCGATTCGAAGGTGTGGGACTTCATCGGCAGCGGCGCCTGGCTCGGTGTGCCCACCGTGGTGTTCGCGTACGCGGTGGTCGCGCTGTTCGGGCACATCTTCCTGACCCGGCTGCGACCCGGCTGGCACGTGATCGCGATCGGCGGATCGCGGCGCTCGGCCTACAACACCGGCATTCCGGTGCGGCGAACGGTGGCGCTGTGCTACGTGGCTGGCGGCATGCTGACGTCGATCGCCGGCATCTTTTTCGCGTCGCGGTTGGCCACCGCGGGCGGCGACATCGGCGTGAGCCTGGAGGTCACGGTGCTGACGGCCTGCGTGCTCGGCGGCATCAGCCTGGGCGGCGGCAAGGGCTCGGTGATGAAGGCGTTGGTGGGCACATTGATCGTGCTGCTGATCGTCAACGGCCTGACCACGATGTCGCTGCACGGTGGCTACAACCGCATGGTGCTGGCCACGATCCTGTTGCTGGCCGCGATGGTCGACATCCGCTGGCTGAAGAACAAGGACCGCATCGTCAACAAGGTCTACGTGAGCCCCACCTACCACGGGATGCCGCCGGCGCCGTCGACCGCGCCCGGCAGCGGCACGCCGTGGGAGCTCAACGACAAGCTGAAGAACGTGCGCGTCATCGGGCTGGGGCGCATCGAAGGTCCGGAAGACGTGATCCTCGATCGCGACGACAACCTGTATGCGGGCTCGCGCCACGGTGACATCGTGCGGTTCTTTCCGCCCGACTACGAGCGCATGGAGATCTACGCGCACATCGGCGGCACCCCGCTCGGCATGGCGTTCGACAAGCACGACAACCTGTACGTGTGCATCGGCGGCATGGGTCTGTATCGCGTGACACCCGAGCGCAAGGTCGAGAAGGTGACCGACGAGACCAACCGCAGCTACTCGTCGGTCAACGACGACAGCCGCCTGCGCCTGGCCGACGACCTCGACATCTCCGACGACGGCCGCATCTTCTTCTCCGAGGCCACCGTGCGCTACGAGATGCACGAGTGGGCCACCGACGGGCTGGAGGCGCGCGGCAATGGCCGCATCATCTGCTACGACACGCGCAACGGCAAAACGCACACGGTGCTGCGCGACCTCAAGTTCCCCAACGGTGTGTGCATCGCCAGCGACGGGCAATCGTTCCTGTTCGCCGAGACCTGGGGTTGCACCGTCAAGCGCCATTGGTTTGACGGGCCGAAGAAGGGCACGACCGAGTTGTTGCTCGACAACCTGCCGGGCTTTCCCGACAACATCAACAACTCGTCCGACGGGCACTACTGGATGTCGCTGGTGGGCATGCGCTGCCCGGCGCTCGACCTGGCGTGGAAGATGCCGGGCTTTCGCCGCCGCATGGCCAAGCGCGTGCCGCGCGACGAATGGCTGTTCCCCAACATCAACACCGGCTGCGTGCTGAAGTTCAACGAGCGCGGCGAGATCCTCGAGACGTTGTGGGATCTGGGGGGCGAGAACCACCCGATGATCACCTCGATGCGCGAGCACCGCGGTCACCTGTACCTCGGCGGCATCATGAACAACCGCATCGGCCAGTACAAGATTCCCGGCGCCGACCCCGGCTTCGTGCAGTACGAGCGGCGCTGGGCCAAGGTGGCTCGATGATCGACGCCATCAAGCAGTGGAGCGAACGCCTGCTCGGCCGCGGCGACGCGGCGATCACCGTGCCGGTGCTGGATGGCGCGCTGCGCTCCAACCGGTTGATCGAAGACGCCGAGGTCGTCGCCGAGCTCGAGGCACCGGAAGACCTGGCGGGTGACGGTCGCTCGCTGTTGCTTGCCGACGGCGCCCGCGTGCTGCGTGTCGACGGCGACGGCACGACTACCATCGTGCACACGTTCGAGCGACCGATCAGCGCGCTCGCGGGCCTGCCGGGCGGCGGCCTCGCGGTGGCGCTCGGCGGCAGCGAGGTGCGCGTGGTCGGCGGCCCGCACGACGGCCGGCGCTTCGACAGCGCTGGCGGGCGGCGCTTGCACGCGGTTAACGCGCTGGCCGGCACCGCGAACGGCCGGTTGCTCGCCAGCGACGGCTCGCAGACGCAGCCGCCCGAACGCTGGAAGCACGATGTGATGGAGCTCGGCCGCAGCGGCCGTCTGCTCGAGTTGACCCTGGCCGATGGCAGCGCGCGCGAACGCGCGGCGGCGCTCGGCTACGCGTTCGGCGTAGCGGCGCTCGACGACGACACCACGTGGGTGTGCGAGAGCTGGCGCCACCGCGTGCTGCAGATCGGCGGCGCGGCATCGGGCCGCGCGGTTGTCGACGCGCTGCCGGGCTACCCGTCGCGAATCGCGCCCGCGCAAGGCGGCGGCTGGTGGCTGACCTGCTTCATCTTGCGCACGCAACTCGTCGAGTTCGTGCTGCGCGAGCCGGCATTTCGCAAGCGCATGCTGAAGGAGATCGACCCGCTCTACTGGATCGCGCCGGCGCTGACCTCCGGCAATACCTTCCTCGAGCCGATGCAAGGCGCGCACCTGAAGATGATGGGTGTGGTCAAGCCGTGGGCGCCGCCGCGTTCGTACGGACTGGTGATCCGGCTCGACGAGAAGGGCTTGATCCGCTATTCGCTGCATAGCCGCTTCGACGGCAAGCACCACGGCATCGTCGCCGCCGTCGAGCGTGACGGTTGGCTCTACCTGCTCAGCAAGGGTCGGCGGCGGCTGCTGCGGGTGTCGGTTGCGGCCGCCGAACAGAGCCTGGCTGCAACATGAGCGACTCCACACCGATCCTCGCGCTGCGCAAGGCGACCAAGAAGTACGCCGGCGTGCCGGCGATCGAGGACGTCGACTTCGATTTACTGCCCGGCGAGGTGCATGCCATCGTCGGCGAGAATGGTGCCGGCAAGTCGACACTCACCAAGGTGATGGCGGGCGTCGTCAACCTGACGTCTGGCGAGATGCTCGTCGAAGGCCGCAGCGTCCAGGCGCGCACGCCGACCGAGGCGCGCGATCTGGGCATCGCGATGGTGTTCCAGGAGACCAGCCTGGTGCCGGCGATGACA
The DNA here is from genome assembly GCA_035764445.1 of Burkholderiaceae bacterium. Taxonomy (GTDB): domain Bacteria; phylum Pseudomonadota; class Gammaproteobacteria; order Burkholderiales; family Burkholderiaceae_C; genus JAEUPI01. Next base: position 1,603 of record DASTZF010000090.1, on the reverse strand, counting down.
GTGGCGCAGAACCTGTACCTCGGGCGTGAGCGCTACTTCAATCGCCTGCGCGGCATCTACATCGCGGCACAGCAGTTCATGCAGTCGCTGCAGTTCGACGTCAGCCCGACGGCGGTGGTGAGCCGGCTCGGCGCCGCGCAGAAGCAGATGGTCGAGATCGCGCGCGCGGTGCTGCACAACGCCAAGGTCATCATCTTCGACGAACCCACGGCTAGCCTGACGCCCGAAGAGAAGAAGTACTTCTTCGACCTGATCGCCAACCTCAAGCGGCGCGGCGTGTCGGTGATCTTCATCTCGCATGCGCTCGAGGAGGCGCTGCAGGTGTCCGACCGCATCACCATCCTGCGCGACGGCAAGCACGTGATCACCGACGAGACGCGCAATTTCGACCGTGCGCGCGTGGTGCAGGCGATGGTTGGCCGCGATCTGTCGCAGACGCTGTACGGCCGCCGCAAGACCAGCGTGCGCCCGCAGGGCGGGCGCGTGCTGTCGGTGCAGAACCTGCGCATGGCGGCGATGGTGAAGAACAACTCGCTGTCGGTGTTCGCCGGCCAGATCACCGGCGTGTTCGGCCTCGTGGGCTCGGGGCGCACCGAGACGTTCAAGGTAGTGGCCGGCATCGCCAAGCGCGACTTCATGCACGGCGGCGAGGTGGTGCTCAACGGCCGGCCGGTGCGCTATTTCGTGCCGGCCTCGGCGGTGCGCGACGGCATCGTTTACGTCACCGAAGAGCGCAAGATCGAAGGCTTCTTCGAAACCAAGTCGGTCGCCGACAACATCTACCTCGGTCTGTTGGCCAAGCTGCGCGGCAAGCGACCACTGGTGTCGCAGGGCGAGGCGGCGTCGGTCGGTGAGCAGTGGATCAAGAAGCTCAACATCCGTGCCATCAGCAAAGACGTCAAGGCCATCGAGCTATCTGGCGGCAACCAGCAGAAGGTGGTGATCGCCAAGTCGCTGGTGCAGGAGCCCGAGCTGATCATTTTCGACGAACCGACGCGCGGCGTCGACGTCGGCGCGATCAGCGAGATCCACCAGCTGATCAACCGTCTCGCCGACGAGGGCAAGGCGGTGGTGGTGATCTCGTCGTACCTGCCCGAGGTGATGGCGCTTTCCGACCGCATCCTGGTGCAGCGCATGGGCAAGGTGGTCGAGGAGTTCTCGGCGCTCGACGCGACCGAGGAAAAGATCATGTACGCCGCCATCCATTGACGGAAAGCGTGCGATGGCCACCGCGCGCGAGGCGATCGATTTCTACTTCGACTTCCTGTCGTCGTACGGCTACTTCGCGAGCCTGCGCATCGAGGAACTGGCAGCGCGCCATGGCCGCACGGTGCGCTGGCACAGCATGCTGCTCGGCGTGTCGGTGATGAAGACGATGGGCCTCAAACCGCTGCTCGACACGCCGCTGAAAAGCGACTACGTGCTGCGCGACACGGCGCGCTACATGCGTCGTCATAGGTTGCAGCTGGCGCGCAAGCTGACCGATCCGTTCATGGACCCGCGCGCAGCCGCGCGCGGCTTTTACTGGGTGCGGCGGCATCAGCCGGGGCAGGAGGCGACGTTCGCGCGCGTTGCGTTCGATCGCTACTGGCGCGAAGGGCAC
>DASTZF010000089.1:0-9730 GCA_035764445.1 Burkholderiaceae bacterium | reverse complement strand
CCTGCGTTGCAGCGAGCGGCGGAAAAGGCACAGGCAACGCTGGACGACTTTCTGACCAAGGCGAGTCAGCTGCCTGCTGGCACGCGCTCTTACGCACTGAAAGTCAGGATTCAGGAAGGTCGCGACACGGAGTACTTCTGGGTTGATGAGTTCACCTGGTCGGATGGCTTGTTCACCGGAAGGATCAACAACGAACCTCGCGTGGTGAAGGGCATCAAGATCGGGCAGATCTACAAGTTCAGCCGACTGCAGATCGCCGACTGGAAGTACTTCGACGAGAAGAACGGCAAGACCTTTGGCAACTTCAGTGCGTGCGCGCTCCTGAGCAAGGAGCCGCCGGCCCAGGCAGACGAGATCCGGCGTCGCGATGGCCTCGAGTGCTCGTGACGCCTAGTCGAAATATTGAACGGACACCCAGCGGCGCGCGCACCACCTGACGACAGTTGACTCAGGCGATGTCGAGCCATCGAGAGCTTCCGCGCGCCCCCCAAGGGTTCGCGCCGCCTACTGAGGCTGCAACACCTGCTCGATCGCCCAGTGCCCAACCAGGCGACCGCGCTTGAGTCCCTTGTTCACGGCGTCGCGGAAGTGGAAGCCGATCAGGACGCGCGAGTCGCCGTTCTCTGCGGCCGCGTCGTCGAAACTGTGGAACTTGCGCAGCACCGCATTGCCGTCGCCGCAACGGCTGCCGGCGGGCAGGCTCATGCTGCAGGTCTCGAACGGGTGGTGCGGCCCAAACACGTGACGCAGTACCTCCGCAGCGGCGGCGCCTTCGACCGCATGCGCCGACTCATAGTCCGGCACGGGTGGCGTCGGTCGCAGCGACATCCATGCCGCATCGCTGGCGGTGTGCGGGTTGCCGTCGTTATCCGCGGTGCGGATCGCAGTGATTGGGCGCCAGAAGCGGTAGTGGTATTTGGTGGCCCAGCTGGCGATATAACCATCAGCCTGGGCGACGTTGAGCAGAGCGAACAAGCGCGCGTTGTGCCACAGATCCAGCCTGCGTGAGGCCGACGCGCCGCGCGCGATGCGGTTCCACGCCGTCGGCGAGCTCTCGAGCCAGAACAACGCGATCTCGGTCTGCACCGTTGTGCGCGCGCTCGGAGCACTGACACCATCACTGCCGAGGCGGCGTACTTCCTCGAGATCGGTGGCGTATTTCAGGCACTCGCCCTGGGCAGCGCTGTCGCAGCTCACCTTCAGCGGCGACCCAGGCATGAACTGCGTCGCCTCACGGAGCGCGAATGGCTTGACGCGCCCCCAGTCCGGTGCGAAGGCGATCGGCGGCGACCCGGGCGTGAATCGCCACTGGCCTGGCTCGGTCCCTTGCGGGAACTGCGCATCGACCAGTGGCCGGTCAGAACCGTCGTTGGCGCGCAGCGCGATGATCGCGCCAGCCGCTGCCTGACCGACTGCCATCCCTTGTGCCTTGGCCGTGCCGTCGGGCATCTCCGCCAGAGCCTTCGCGTAGTCGGCCTCCACGCGTGCCTTGCCGGCCGCCACGCACTCGGCTGGCACGCCACTCAGTGGGATCTGACTGATCAGCACATCGTGCACCGCAGCGGCCACCGCGGCCTCCGGTGATGCGACGGCGCTCGCGCGCCCGCTGTACGCGTACGGACGAGCCTTGCGGTGGATCGCGTTGAGCGCGTCGTGCGCTGCCAGGTGCGCCATTGCATACAGCCGCGACTCGTGTAGCGGGTTCTCGCCCGGCACGATGCATGCGGCGACGGCAGCCGCAGCGGCGTTGGCGTTCCAGTCGGTGACGGCGTCGGCGCGGACCGCGCCGGCTCCGCATGCGAGGCCGGCAGCCAGCGCAACGCAAAGCAAGGTTCTATAGGACAACATGGCGCGAGCGATCCTTTGCAAATGAAATGAAGCGCGCCCCGCGCAGCGGCGTCGCTGGGAGTGAAATGCGCGTGCAAGTCGTGCACACCGCGTGCCTTCACTGTGCGCGAGCGGAATGCGTGCGACTTGGCCGCGACGCCGTGTTTGTTGATCGACTCTCCATGGATGTGCTCTCCGAGATCCTGCAGACCGTGAGCCTCGCCGGAGCGCTGTACCTCAACGCGGAGTTCACCGCGCCGTGGTGCATCGGCGGCCAGCACGGGCCGGTGAACAGCAGGGAGCGGCTGGCAGGCGCCGAGCACGTGTTGTTCTTCCACTTCCTGGTCGAAGGCCGCTGCCAGTTGCGTCTCGCCGACAGCGCCGAAGTGATCGAAGCGGCAGCGGGTGACGTGGTGCTGTTCCCGCAAGACGACCGACACCTGATCGGCAGCGATGTGCGGCTGGCGCCTGTGGACACCGAGCGGCTTGTCGATCGCGACCGCGCCGCCAATGCTGACTTCATCCACATTCGCCACGGCGGCGGTGGCGACGTGACGCGCTTCGTGTGCGGCTACATGGCCTGCAATCGCAGCGTCTGTCGTCCGCTGCTGGAGTCGCTGCCACGGCTGCTGCGCATCACGGTGGGCCAAGACCAGCCCGCGAGCCGATTGCTGCGCGAGCTGCTTCGCACGGGGGTGCGCGAATCGCACGTCAACCGACCGGGCGCGGATTCACTGCTCGCCAAGCTATCCGAGCTGTTGCTGGTCGAGGCACTGCGCCGACACGTCGAGCGACTACCCGCCGATGGCAGGGGTTGGCTGGCAGGAGTGCGCGATCCGCGGGTCGGGCGGGCGCTGGCCTTGCTACACGGCACGCCGCATCGCGACTGGACAGTCGACACGCTCGCACGCGAGGTCGCGCTCTCTCGATCGGCGCTGGCCGAGCGATTCTCTGCCCTTGTCGGCGAATCGCCGGTGCAATACCTGCTGCGCTGGCGGTTGGCATTGGCCGCGCGTGCGCTGCGCGGTGGCAGCGAGGCCATTGCACGCGTGGCCGAGCGCAGCGGCTATGAATCGGAGGCGGCGTTCAGCCGCGCGTTCAAGCGCGAGTTCGGCGTTCCGCCGAGGGCATGGCGCACAGCTGCCGTGGCTTGGTGGTGACGCAGCGTCCGGACATTCAGTGGGGCGGACTCAAGGACTCGCTGCACTTCACGTAGCTCCCGCTCGCCTTCCTCTGAGTTCGCCGGCTACGGCAGCGGCGATCCGGCGCGATGCCGGCGCAGGTTCAGGGCTAGGCGTCAGCTGGACTGCTGCGGCAGCTCTCTTGTCGGCCTGCTTCAGAGTTGAAGCATAGATTGGCCAGCCGATGTTCTACCTAACGGTGGCCGTTTGGCACAGCGACTGCAAAGTTGCACCCGCAGCGCATTGTCCTGCCGGTGTTTGGTGGCCTGGGGCGGAATCGAACCACCGACACGCGGATTTTCAGTCCGCTGCTCTACCAACTGAGCTACCAGGCCTGGGGTTGGAACTGCTGCGGCGCCCGCTGCACGGCGGTGCGGGCGCGAGGGAGCGCGATTATAGCGGCGGCGCTTCGCTAGACCGGCGTGCCGCGCTTGTTGCGCGACAGGTCGACGCCGAGCTGCTTGAGCTTGCGGTACAGGTGCGTGCGCTCCAGGCCGGTCTTCTCGGCCACGCGCGTCATCGAGCCGTTCTCCTTGGCGAGATGGAACTCGAAATAGCTCTTCTCGAACGAATCGCGCGCCTCGCGCAACGGGCGGTCGAGGTCGAACGATTGCTCGGCCTGCGGGCCCACCGGCAACGGCGTCAGCATCGGCGCGACGCCGGCCCCGGGCATCGGCGCATCGTGCAGCAGCGCCGATTCCATGCGATAGACGGTCGCGCCGTTGCCTGCCGGCGCCGCGGCGCGCGGTGCAGGCTTGGTCAGGGATTGCTCGACCGCGCGCAGCAGCTTCTGCAGCGTGACGGGCTTCTCCAGAAACGCCGACGCGCCGAACTTGGTGGCCTCCACCGCAGTATCGATCGTGCCGTGCCCGCTCATCATGATGACGGGCATCGTCAACAGGCCCGACGCGCCCCATTCCTTGAGCAGCGTGATGCCGTCGACGTCGGGCATCCAGATGTCGAGCAGCACGAGGTCGGGTCGCATGCGCTCGCGGATGGCACGTGCCTCAGCGGCGTTTTCGGCGAGCTCGACCGAATGGCCCTCGTCGGAGAGGATGTCGGACAACAAGCCGCGGATGCCCAGCTCGTCGTCGACCACCAGAATCGTTGCCATCGATGCTTTCAGTGCACCTGAGTTGCTGCTCCGCCTGCGTCTTGGGGTGCCTGCGCTCCCGTGGCGGTCAGCGAGATGGGGCTCAGGCGTGAAAATGATAACGAAACTTGAGCCCCTGCGACGCTGCCCTTGGCCCCGCCCTCCGATCGCAGGTTGCCGAGGCGAACCCGGGCGCCGTGTTCGTCGGCGATCTTGCGCACCACCGCGAGCCCGAGGCCGGTGCCCTTGGGCTTGGTCGTCACGTAGGGCTCGAACGCCCGTCGCAGCACCTTGTCGGCGAAGCCCGGGCCGTTGTCGCTGACCACGAGGCGCACCGCGCGGGCATCGTCGTCGTGCCCGTGGGCGAACTCGGTGCGCACCTGCACGCTCCCGTCGGGCCGCTCGGTCACCGCGTCGAGCGCGTTCTGCACCAGATTGTGAATCACCTGTCGCAGCTGTGTCGCGTCGCCCATGATCGCCGGCAGGCCGCTGGCCAGCTGCGCCTGCACGCGGCCCTGCTCCTGCGCCTGGCCGTACAGGGCCAGCACCTCCTGCACCACGGCGTTGAGGTCCAGCGGCAGCAGCTTGGCCGCCGGCAACCGCGCATAGTCGCGAAACTCGTCGACCAGCTGTTTCATCGCCTGCACCTGCGTCACGATGGTCGCCACCGAGCGTTCCAGCAGGGCGCGATCGGCGCCACCGAGCTGGGCCTCGAGCTTGTGCTGGATGCGTTCGGCCGACAGCTGGATCGGCATCAGCGGGTTCTTGATCTCGTGAGCGAGGCGGCGCGCCACCTCGGACCAGGCGATCGAGCGCTGCGCCGACACCACCTCGGTGATGTCGTCGAACACCATCAGCCGCGCCTCGTTGGGCAGCACGGCGCCACGCACCAGCAGGTTGAGCGTGGTCTGCTCGTCGACGCGCAGATCGAAGGCGTCCTGCCAGTGGTCGCGCTCGCCCGCCTCCGGGCTCGCGCTGTGCAGCTCGAAGCGCTGCCAGACGTTGTGCGCGAACTCGGCCAGCCCCGGTACCTCGCTCAGCGAGCGGCCGAGATACACCGACAGCGGCTGGCGCAGGATGCGCGTGGCCCCCGGGTTGACGGTGTCGATGCCGCGCTGGCGGTCGAACACGATCACGCCGGCACTCAGCGAATCGAGGATCGTCTGCAGTCGCGTCCGCGCGCCCTCGAGCTGCGACACGCCGCGCTCGACCTGCTCGCGGGCCTCGGCCAGTTGCTCGGTCATGCGTGCGAAGGCGCGCGTCAGGCCGCCGAGCTCGTCACGCGATGCGAACACCGCCTTGGCCTTCAGGTCGCCCTCGGCGACCTCGCGCACGCCCTCGGCCAGCACGACCAGCGGCCGCGCGATCTGGTTGCCCAGGATCGCCGCCACCAGCACGGCGCCGAACACCGCCAGCACGAGCGCGAGCGTCAGCGTGCCGATGTACATGCGGCGCAGGCCGACCTGCGCGATCGCGCGCCGCTGGTACTCGCGATAGGCTGACTGCACGGCCAGCGCGTTGCCGACCAGTTGCGGCGTCACCGCCTGCGTGACGTAGAGGAAGCGCTCCTCGCCGGCGGCCAGGCTGATCTCGTTGCTCGGGATCACTGCCAGCGCACGCACCCGTGCCACCGGGCGTGCGGTGCCGGGCGGTGGCTCGTCGTCGAGCCCTTCGAGCTGCGCCGCGGCACCGGCCGCACGCGCCTGACGCAGCAGCAGCGGCGCGGGACGCTCTGGCGTGATCGCGCCCGACCGCGAGCTGGCGCTGGCCAGCACCTGACCGCCGGGACCCAGCAGCATCACCTCGCGGGCGTCGATCTGCTCGCGAACGCGCTCCAGCACGAGCGGGCCGATCGACTGGCGGTTGTCGGCCAAACGCTCGGCGGCGAGCCGGGTCTTGGCCACGAGGTCGGCGCTCAGCGCCTCGAGCGTGCCACGGCCCAGCGCGACACCGGCGTCGAGCGCACGCGCCACCTGCTCGTCGAACCAGGTCTCGATGCTGCGCGACACGAACTGGAACGACACCGTGTAGATCACCGCTCCGGGCACCAGGCCGACGAACGCAAAGATCCAGGCCAGCTTGATCAGCAGCCGGCTACCGAACTTGCCGCTGCGCAAGCGAAACGCCAACCGGGTGGCGGCAATCACGATTACCAGCAGCAGGGCCGCGGCGATGACCAGGTTGACCCAGAACAGCCAGACGAAGCTGCGCTCGAAGAAGTCGATCTCGCTGGTCAACGACAGCATGAACGCGATCACCAGGCCGCCGCCGATCACGGCCAGCGACGAGATCAGCAGCGCCCAGCGCAGCGCCTTGCTCATGCCGCCCTCGGAGCACGAAGTGCCGGATGCGGCCGCGGCGTGCTCACCTGCGCACCGCCTCGACCAGACGCTCGTCGACCTTCAACACCCGCGACAGCCTGAGCGACCAGTCGTTGCCGAGGCCGATCTGCAACGGCTGCGGCAGCTGCGACGCGTCGAGCCGGTAGTTGAACTCGACGTAGTAGCGCAGGCCGGATTCCAACTGCGCCGCCTCGGCAAGCTGCCAACCACTGAGGCGCGAGATCACCCCGATCGCCTCCGACAAGGTCGGATAGGTCTGTCCGAGCGCGCCCAGGCTGACGCGCCAGCTGCCGGTGAGCGGCTGGTACGACAGCCGGTAGCTGCGCGACACCTGGGACACCCGCTCGTCGCGCCAGTACCAGCGCGAACGGTACAGGGTGGCATCGATTTCGAAATACATCGGTACGCCGCGGCGTAGCGCATCCTCGACCGCCCGCGACAGCGTGAGGCGCGCAGCGAACTCCAGCGTCAGTGCGCCGTCGTCGGGTCGCAACTCCAGCGTGGCGAGTTCGACGCCCTGCGCCCGCGCATTGTGCGCAATGGCCGATGCCCATGCCAGGCACAACGCCACCGCGACCTGCCCGGCCCGGCGCAGGAGTGCGCGCCACGACTCCAGCCTCGCGTCGTGACCCGCCGCGCGCGGTGAATGACTTCTGGTCGTCGCGCGACGCATGGGTGCTGGGGGCTCTAGGACGAAGGCTTGCGAATCAAGGCGTAGAAGAACCCGTCGCCCACGACAGGGGCGGATCGATGCGGACCATTGTCCGGCAGTGGCAGCAGGTGTCCGGGCGAAGCACTGTCCAGCTGCGCGCGCTGCGCACTGTGGCGTTGCAAAAAAGCGTCGATCTGCTGCTCGCCTTCGACACGAAAGATCGAGCAGGTCACGTACAGCAACAAGCCGCCTGCGGCGACGGTGGGCCACAACGCCGCGAGCAGCTCGGCCTGCGTGCGCGCCAGCGTGGCCAGGTCTTCGGCGCGGCGCAACCAGCGCACGTCGGGATGACGGCGCACGACGCCCGACGCGCTGCACGGCGCATCGAGCAACACGGCGTCGAACGGCCGGCCATCCCACCAGCGACTCACCGCGCGCGCGTCGTCGCACACCAGGCGGGCCTGCAACTGCAGGCGCTGCAGGTTCTGCTGCACGCGCTGCAGCCGCGCGGCATCCACGTCGAGCGCTGTCAGCTCGAGATCGGCCAACTCGAGCAGGTGCGCCGTCTTGCCGCCGGGCGCGGCGCAGGCGTCGAGCACGCGTGCCCCTGGTGGCCATGAAGGCTCGAGCAACAGCGGCGCCGCCCGCTGCGCCGACAGGTCTTGCACCGACACGTCGCCGTCGGCAAACCCCGGCAGCTGCGCCACCGGGCACGGCGCTGACAGCCACACCGCCTGCGGCCCCACCACCTGCGCGGGCCGCCCGTTGGCCGCCAACCTCTGCACGTAGTCGGGCGCCGAGGCCCGCCGCGCGTTGACCCGCAGCACCATCGGCGGCGGCTCATTGTCGGCCGCGAGCACTTCGCGCCACCGAGCAGGCCAATCCTGGCGCACGCGCTCGATCCACCAATGCGGATGGTTGAACGCCGCGACGTCCTGATGCATCACCGCCTCGACCAGCGCGGTGCGCTCGCGAACGAAACGACGAAGCACCGCGTTGATGAAGCCGGCGGCCGCCGGTGCACGATGGCGCGCCGCGGTGACGGCCTGGTCGACCAGCGTGTGGTCGGCGTAGGGAGAAGGGCCGTCGCGCGGCAACAGCAGCGCCAACGCGCTCAGCAACAGCGCTTCCACGCGCGGCGGCGGCGCGCGCGGAGCCAGCAGCGTGCGCAACGCCAGTGCGGTCCCCAGGCGGCGCAGCACGTCGCTGGCCAGCGCCAGCGCGCCCGGGCGCAGGTCGCCGTCGACCGCATCGAGCGCCTCGGTCAGCGAACGGCCGGCTCGCACGGCCGCCACCGCATCGGCGGTGCGATCGAGCAGTCGCGCGAGCGGCGGCGAAGTGGTCACAAACCCAGTCTAGCGGTCAGGACATCGCGCGGTGCAGCCGGCCTGCGCGGCTGAGACAATGCAGGTATCTCCAGCCCGCCATCACCCTCCATGGCCGACCCACACAGCACCGTCACCCGCATCGTGCGCAGCGATGCCGACCTCGCTCAGCTACCCGCGTCGCAGCGCATCCGCTACCGGCTGATCGGTGCCGACTGCCGCTACCACGCGAACGACAACATCTCGGCGTTCGTGCGGGCCGGCGAGCTCGACGAATTGAAGGCCGAGGTGCAGGCCAAGATGCACGAGGTGCTGCAGGCACTGGTGATCGACACCGACAGCGACCACAACACCCAGGGGACCGCCGAGCGCGTGGCGCGCATGTTCGTCGACGAGGTGTTCCGCGGCCGCTACGTCGCGCCACCGAAGGTGACCGAATTTCCCAACGCGTCGCGGCTGAACGAGCTGATGATCGTCGGGCCGGTCAGCGTGCGCAGCGCGTGCTCGCACCACCTGTGCCCGATCCTCGGGCGCATCTGGATCGGCATCCTGCCCAATGAGCACTCCAACCTGATCGGCCTGTCGAAGTACGCGCGACTGTGCGATTGGGTGATGACCCGGCCGCAGATCCAGGAAGAGGCGGTCGTCATGCTGGCCGACGCGCTGCAGGAGCGCGTGCGTCCCGACGGCCTGGCGATCGTGATGGAGGCCGATCACTTCTGCATGCATTGGCGCGGCGTCAAGGACGACGACTCGTCGATGACCAACAGCGTGATGCGTGGCGCCTTCCTGAAGGACAACAACCTGCGCCGCGAGTTCCTGTCGCTGCTGGCCAAGAAGGCCGACGCCTGACGGGGAGACACCCATGCTGGTTCGTCTGATGTACGCCAGCCGCGCCGTGCCGGCGGTCGACGCCGAGGAACTGCACACCCTGCTGCGGCAATGCCGTGCCAACAACCCGAAGCAGGGCATCACCGGTGTGCTGTGCTTCGCCGATCGCATCTTTCTGCAGGCGCTCGAGGGCGGCCGCTCGGCGGTCAACCAGCTCTATCAGCGCATCGCGCGCGATGCCCGCCACACCGACGTCGAACTGCTGGCCTACGAAGAAATCGCCGAGCGGCGCTTCGCAGGCTGGGCGATGGGCCAGGTGCAGATGGCCGGGCTGAACCCGGCGCTGCTGCTGAAGTACTCGGCGCGCGCGACGCTCGACCCCTACGCGTTGCCCGGCCGCGCCTCGATGGCGTTGTTCGACGACCTGGTCGCCACCGCCTCCATCGCCTGCGATCGCGGGTGACTCGAACCCGCTCGCG
>DASTZF010000088.1:0-9470 GCA_035764445.1 Burkholderiaceae bacterium | reverse complement strand
CTTCTGGGACGGCCGCGCATCGTCGCTGCAGGGCCAGGCGCACGAGCCGTTCCTGAACCCGGTGGAGATGGCCAACGCCGACGCTGCCGACGTGGTGGCCAAGCTCGCGCGTGCGCCGTACGCCGAGGAGTTCAAGCGCGTCTACGGCGCTGACATCCTCACGCGACCGGTAGATGCGTTCGATCGCATGGCGCTGGCGCTGCAGCGCTATCAGCTCGAGGACGTCGAGTTCCGGCCGTTCACGAGCAAGTACGACGAGTTCCTGCGCGGGCGGGCGCAGTTGAGCGCGCAGGAGCAGCGCGGACTGTCGCTGTTCAACTCGCCGGCCAAGGGCAACTGCGCCGCCTGCCACCCGTCGGCCAAGGGCGCCGACGGCAGCCACCCGCTGTTCACCGACTTCACCTACGACAACCTGGGTCTGCCGCGCAACATGGAGCTGACCCAGAACGCCGACCCGGCGTTCTACGACCTCGGGTTGTGTGCGCGCCCGGGCGGCGATCTCGCTGCGCGCAGCGACCTGTGCGGCGCGTTCAAGGTGCCGTCGCTGCGCAACGTGGCGCGGCGCCAGGCGTACTTCCACAACGGGTTCTTCAAGACGCTGAAGAGCGCTCTCAACTTCTACGTGCAACGGGACACCAACCCCGAGAAGTGGTATCCGCTGAAGAGCGACGGCAGCGTCGACAAGTTCAACGACCTGCCCGACGCCTACCAGGCCAACGTCAACACGACCGAGGCACCCTACAACCGCCAGCTCGGCGACGCGCCCGCCCTGAGCGACGCGGAGATCGACGACGTGATCGCGTTCCTGCGCACGCTGAGCGACGGCTACACGCCGTGACGCCTTGGGTCGCGCACGCACCAGCAATAGCAACAACGAGGAAACCCCGTGCTCCGCCATCGACCGACCCGCCTCTTCGCCGCACTGGCACTCGCCGCCACCACGAGCGCCTTCGGCCAGGCGCCCACGCCGACCGAGGCCGAGCTGGCACGCAAACTCGAGCAACTCGCCGCCGAGCTGGCCGCGGTGAAGGCGCAGCTCGCGGCGATGCAACAGCAGCGAGCCGCGCAGGCGCAGGCAGCGGCCTCGGCTCCGGCTGCGGCGGCAGCCACGGCCGCCGCGCCCGCGGCACCGACGGCAGCACCGGCGGCCGACGCCGCGCCGAGCAGCCCGGCCACCGTGTTCTCGGGCTACGCCGAGCTCAACTACAACCGGCCGACCAAGCAGCCGGAGAACACGCAGGCCGACCTGCGCCGCTTCGTGCTCGGTGTGGCCCACCGCTTCAGCCCGACCACCAAGCTGGTCAGCGAGCTCGAGGTCGAGCACGCGGTCAGCTCGGCCGACGATCCCGGCGAGGTGGCGCTCGAGCAGGCCTACATCGAACACCAGCTCGGCCGCACCTGGGGCGTGCGCGGGGGCCTGTTCCTGATCCCGATCGGCCTGCTCAACGAAACGCACGAGCCGACGGCGTACTACGGCGTCGAGCGCAACTTCGTCGAGACCGCGATCATCCCGACCACCTGGCGCGAAGGCGGCGTGCAACTGATCGGCCAGTTCGGCAACGGCATCACGCTGCAGACCGGCATCTCGACCGGCTTCGACCTCACCAAGTGGGATGCCACGTCGACCGAAGGCGCCGAGTCGCCGCTCGGCTCGATCCATCAGGAGATGGCACTCGCCAAGGCGCACGACCTGTCGCTGTTCGGCGCCGTCAACTGGCGCGGCGTCCCTGGGCTGCTGCTCGGCGGTGGCGTGTTCACCGGCAACGCCACACAGGGGCAGGCCACCACCAGCTCGCGCGTGACGCTGTGGGATGCGCACGCGCGCTGGACGCCGGGCCGCTGGGACCTGAGCGCGCTGTACACGCGTGGCACCATCTCCAACACGGCAGCGCTGAACGCGCCGCTGGTCGGCAACCCGACCTTGATCCCGAGCGCGTTCGACGGCTACTACATCCAGGGCGCCTACAAGGTGTGGGCGCAGCAGGACTACGCGCTGTGGCCGTTCGTGCGCTGGGAGCGCTTCAACACCGGCAAGAGCTACGCCGACCTCGGTCCCGGCTTGACGCCGGCGGCGCTGCCCACCGAGACCGTGTGGACCACGGGCGCGAACTTCCAGCTGACGCCGGGCGTCGTGGTCAAGGCCGACTACCAATGGTTCAGCGTCAACAGGGACGCCAACCGCTTCAACCTCGGCCTGGGGTGGGCCTTCTGATGGACCGTGTCGGCAGCACGTGCGGCGTGGTGGTGACGCTCACCACCGCGGTCGCGCTGGCGCCGACCTCGGCCTTCGCGGTCGACTACATGAGCGCCGAGGAGGCGGCCAAGCTGATGTTTCCGCAGGCCGACCGTTTCGATTCGCGCCCGGTGGCATTCGACGCCGAGCAGCTGCAGCGGCTGCAGGCCGCCGGTGTGTCGCCGCGCTCGGCGCGCTGGCAGGTGCGCGTGGCGCTGCGCGATGGTGCGACGCTCGGCTACGTGGTGGTCGACGACGTGATCGGCAAGTTCGAGCTGATCAGCTACGCGGTGGGCATCGGCGCCGACGGCGCGATCCGCCAGATCGAGGTGCTGTCGTACCGCGAAAGCCATGGCTACGAGATCCGGTTGCCGGCGTGGCGCAAGCAGTTCGTCGGCAAGGATGCGTCGGCGCCGCTTCGCGTCGGCGAGGACATCGCCAACATCAGCGGCGCGACGTTGAGCTGCAGCCATGTCACCGAAGGCGTCAAGCGCATCGTCGCGGTGATCGGGCTGGCGCGCCAGGCGGGGACGTTGGGATGAGCGCGAGCCGCACTCCGTCACACGCGGTGCGCCGCGCGCGGCCGCTGCTCGGCACGTTGGTCGAGGTGGGTCTGTGTGCCGAGCCCGCGCGCGACGACCGCGCGCTGCATGCTGCCTGCGACATCGCGTTCGACGCCATCGCCGACGTGCAGCGCTGCCTGTCGCGCTTCGATGCCGGCAGCGACATCGCGCGCTTCAATGCGCTGGCAGCCGGCGGCTGGCTCGACACGCGGGCCGACACGCAGATCGTGTTGTCGGCCGCGCGGCAGCTGTTCGTCGACAGCGACGGCGTGTTCGACGTCTCGCTCGGCAGCGCGCCATGGGGTTGGATGCTGCGCGGTCATCGCCTGTACAAGCTGCACGCCGACGCGCGGCTCGACCTCGGCGGCATCGGCAAGGGCCATGCGGTCGACCGCGCGGTGCATGCGTTGCGCGAAGCCGGCCTGGCCGGCGGCTGGGTCAATGCGGGCGGTGACCTGCGCGGCTTCGGCGGCGCAACGGTCGAGCTGAAGCTGCGCGACGAGCAGCGCGGCGGCGTGGTCGACTTCGGTCGTCTGCACGACGGGGCGTTCGCCACCAGCTGCTTCGGCGCGCAGACGCGTTCGCAACTGTGCGCGTCGCGCGGCCCGCTGTCGACGCGTTCGCATGTCAGCGTGGCCGCGCCGTCGTGCCTGCTGGCCGACGCGCTGACCAAGGTGGTCGCCGCCACTGGCGACCCGACCCATCCGCTGCTGGCGCGCGCGGGCGCGCAGGCGTGGCTGCATTGAACGCGCGAGGCTGCCGTGGTCAGACCCGGATCGCTGCACTTGTCACCGCACCAGCGGGTGCTGGTGCACGTTAGCGGCTGGTTGCTGATGGCCAGCGGCCTCCTGTGGCTCGGCGTGCACTACCTGATTGGTGCCGGCGCGGGCGAGCTGCCGCATCCGATGGAGATCTGGGCGATGCGCGCGCACGCGCTGGCGGCCTGGGTCGGTGCGTTCACGCTCGGTGAGATCGCGGCCGGCCACATCCCGCGTGGCTGGCACACGACGATGCGGCGACGCACGCACGGGCACCGGCGGCTCGGCCTCGCGTTGTGCGTGCTGGCGGCCGCACTCGTGCTGAGCGGCTATGCGCTGATGTACCTGGTGCCCGAGCCGTCGCGCGCCGCGTGGGGCTGGGCGCACAGCGCAGTCGGCGTCGCGATGGCCGCGGTGCTGATCGTGCACGGCAGCGGCCTATTGCACCGGAGGCCCGCGTGAGCGCCGCACGGCCGCTCCGAAGGCGCAGGCTCCCCCTCGGGGGGACGGCCCGCAGGGCCAAGGGGGCCCAATGACCGCCGCCGACCTGCGCGCGCTCACCGAGCTGGCCAACGGGCAGCGCGGCGTGATCGCGCGCGTGCAGGCCAGCGGCGACCTGGTCGACGCCGCGACCGTGCAGCGACTCCATGAACTCGGCTTCCTGCCCGGCGAGCCGGTGCGCGTGCTGCAACGAGGCCCGGGCGGCCGCGAGCCGATCGCGGTGCAGGTGGGCGACACGCTGTTCGCGTTGCGCTGGGTCGAGGCGCATTGCGTCGACGTGCAGCCGGAGGCAAACCATGACTGACCTCTCGCATCCCGCTCGCATGCGCCTGCGCTCCGGCGCGACCGTGGCGCTGGTGGGCAATCCGAACTGCGGCAAGACTGCGCTGTTCAACCTGCTGACCGGCGCGCGTCAGAAGGTCGCCAACTACGCCGGCGTGACGGTCGAGCGCAAGGTTGGCACCGCGCGCCTGACCAACGGCGCGAACGTGCAGGTGATCGACCTGCCCGGCACCTACAGTTTGAAGCCCACCACGCCCGACGAGCGCATCACGCTCGAGGTGATCGAGGGCACGCGCGCCGGCGAGGCGCAGCCCGACCTGATCGTCGCGGTGGTCGACGCCACCAACCTGCGCATGAACCTGCGGCTGGTGCTCGAGCTCAAGCAGCTCGGCCGGCCGATGGTGGTGGCGCTCAACATGGCCGACGTTGCGCAGGCCAAGGGCCTGGCGATCGACACGCAACGCCTGGCGGCCGAACTCGGCTGCCCGGTGGTGCAGACCGTCGCGGTGCGCCACCACGGTCACGCCAAGCTGACCGAACTGCTCGCGACACAGGATCTGCCGCTGCCGCAGCAACGAGCGGCCAGCATGCCGTCAATGCTGGCGTCGCACGACGCGGCGCAGCTGCAGCAAGAGGTGCGTCGCATCATCGCTGCAGCGGCGCCGCGCGCACTGCAGGTCGAGCGCTTCCAGCACCGCATCGACGCGCTGGTGATGCATCCGGTGTGGGGGCTGGCGCTGCTCGCGGTGACGCTGTTCCTGATCTTCCAGGCGGTGTTCTCGTGGGCCACGGTGCCGATGGACGCCATCAAGTCGGCGATGGCCGGCTTGGGCGACGCGGTCACCGCGTCGATGGCCGACGGACCGCTGCGCAGCCTGCTCGTCGACGGCGTGATCGCCGGTGCCGGCAGCGTGCTGGTGTTCCTGCCGCAGATCCTGATCCTGTTCTTCTTCATCCTGTTGCTCGAGGACTCGGGCTACCTGCCGCGCGCCGCCTTCCTGCTCGACACGGTGATGGGCAAGGTCGGTCTGTCGGGCCGTGCGTTCATCCCGCTGCTGTCGAGCTTCGCATGCGCGATCCCGGGCATCATGGCCACGCGCACGATCGCCAACCCGCGCGACCGGCTGGTGACGATCCTGATCGCGCCGCTGATGACGTGCTCGGCGCGGCTGCCGGTGTACGCGCTGCTGATCGGCGCGTTCGTGCCCGAGCGCGATGTCGGACCGTTCAACCTGCGCGGCCTCACGCTGTTCGCGCTCTACATCGCCGGTGTGGTGTCGGCGATGGCGGTGGCGTGGGTGCTCAAGCGCCGCTGGCTGACGAGCCGCTACCAGCCGCTGATGCTCGAGCTGCCGCCGTACCGACTGCCGAATCTACGCAACCTGGGCATCGGCCTGCTCGAGCGCGCACGCATCTTCCTGCGCCGCGTGGGCGGCATCATCTTCTCGCTGATGGTGGTGCTGTGGTTCCTGTCGAGCTTTCCGGCGCCGCCCGACGGCGCTACCGGCCCCGCGATCCAGTACTCGATCGCCGGCTGGCTCGGCCAAGGGCTGCAGCATCTGTTCGCGCCGATCGGCTTCAACTGGCAGATCTCGATCGCGCTGGTGCCGGGACTGGCGGCGCGCGAAGTCGCGGTGGGCGCGCTGGGTACCGTCTATGCCCTGTCGGCCGCCGGCGACTCGGTGGCACAGAGCCTGGCTCCGGTGATCGCCGGCAGCTGGTCGCTGGCCACCGCGTACGCGCTGCTCGCGTGGTACGTGTTCGCGCCGCAATGCCTCTCGACGCTCGTGGTCGTCAAGCGCGAGACCAACAGCTGGCGTTACCCTCTGTTGATGGCCGGCTACCTGTTTGCCCTCGCCTACGCCGCGGCGTTCGTCACCTACCGCGTTGCGCTGGCGCTAGGGGCCGGTGCATGAACGACCTGCGCGGCGCCATGGGGGCCACATGAGCGCGCAGGGCGTTGCGGTGGCGATCATCGTGCCGCTGTGCACGCTGTACGCGATCTGGAACCTGCTCGGCACTGCGGCCCGGCGACGCGTCGCGGCATGGCTGTCGAAACTGCCTTGGCCCGCAACATGGCAACGCCGCCTCGCGCGCGGCGGCGCCCTCGCATCGGCCTGCGACTGCGACGGCTGCGACAAGCCCGAAGCGCCGCGTCCGGAAGAGCCGACCCAGGCGATCGTGCGCGTGCATCGCCGCAGCCGCTGACGCCTCGGCGCGGGCCGCTGGAGTCACGACGCCGCTTGCTCGGCGTCAACGCCCGCTGCGCGCCGAGCCGCCATCATCGAGCCGTCGAAGCTGCAGGCGGACCGCGATGTCGACCCAGGTGCTGATCATCGTCGGCCACCCCGACCCGGCGGGAGGTCACCTGTGCCATGCGCTGGCGCAAGCCTACGCCGACGGTGCACACGAAGCCGGCCACGAGGTGCGCACGATCGACATCGCGCAGCTGGACTTCCCGCTGCTGCGCAGCCAGCACGCGTGGACGCACGAGCCGCTGCCAGCGGCGCTTGCACCGGCGCAAGAAGCGATCCGCTGGGCCGACCAGATGGTGTTCGTGTTTCCGCTATGGCTCGGCGGCATGCCGGCATTGCTGAAGGGCTTTCTCGAGCAGGTCGCGCGGCCGGGCTTCGCGCTCGCCAGTGACGCCAAGAACCCGATGGCCGCCAAGCTGCTGAAGGGCCGTTCGGCGCGGCTGGTGGTGACGATGGGCATGCCGGCGGCGGTGTACCGCTACTACTTCCGCGCGCACAGCATCAAGGCGCTGGAGCGAAACATCCTCGGCTTTGTCGGCATCGCACCGATCGAGGAGACGCTGATCGGGATGGTCGAGGCGATGGACGACAAGGCGCGCGCCCGCTGGCTCGACAAGCTGCGCGTGCTGGGCCGCCACGCACAGTGAACGATTCGGCACCGAGGCTGTCGCGCAGCACCGTACCGCGCTGATCGCCGTGGGCGCTGCGGTACGATGCGGACCCATCGCGGCGAAGGTCGGGCCGCCTTCGTGGAGCCCCTATCGTGCTGGTTGTATGCCTCGATCTCGAAGGCGTGCTGGTGCCCGAGATCTGGATCGCCTTCGCCGAGCGCACCGGCATCGCGGCGTTCCGGCGTACCACGCGCGACGAGCCTGATTACGACAAGCTGATGCGCTTTCGCATCGGTTTGCTGCACGAGCACGGCCTGACGCTGCCCGACATCCAGCGCGTGATCGGCGGCATGCAGCCACTGCCCGGTGCCCACGCGTTCCTCGACGACTTGCGCGCGCGCTACCAGGTGGTGATCCTGTCGGACACGTTCTACGAATTCGCCGATCCGCTGATGCAGCAGCTCGGGCGCCCGACGCTGTTCTGCCACCGCCTGATCGCCGACGCCGACGGGCGCATCGTCGACTACAAGCTGCGCCTGCCCGATCAGAAGCGGCGCGCGGTCGAGGCATTGAGGGCCCTGAACTTCCGCGTGCTGGCCGCCGGCGATTCGTACAACGACACCGCGATGCTCGGGGCCGCCGACGCCGGCTTCCTGATCCACCCGCCTGACGCGGTGGCGCAGCAGTTCCCGCAGTTCGCGGTGACGCGATCGTTCGACGAGCTGAAGGCCGCGCTCGACGCCGCAGCCGCGCGGCTCGCCGACCTTCGACCCCCACGCTCACCTGGTTCGCTGCCCCCCGAGGGGGCGCAGTCGGCTTGGGAGCGGCCCTGCGCCGACTGACATGGCCGCGCGCGCGCTCGAACTGCTGGCACCGGCGCGCGACGCCGACATCGGCATCGAGGCGGTCAACCACGGTGCCGATGCGGTGTACATCGGCGGCCCGGCGTTCGGCGCACGCGACAAGGCGCCCAACGCGCTGCCCGACATCGAGCGCCTGGTACGCCACGCGCACCGTTATCACGCGCGCATCTACGTCACGCTGAACACCATCCTGCGCGACGACGAGCTCGAAGCGGCACGCCGCCAGGCCTGGGACCTCTACAACGCGGGCGTCGATGCGCTGATCGTGCAGGACATGGGTCTGCTGCGGATCGACCTGCCGCCGATCCAGCTGCACGCCAGCACGCAGTGCGACACCCGCACGCCCGAGAAGGCGCGCTTCCTGCAGGACGTGGGCTTCTCGAAGATCATCCTCGCGCGCGAGCTGTCGCTGCAGCAGATCCGCGATGTGCGCGCGCAGGTCGTTCGCGCGACGCTGGAGTTCTTCATCCACGGCGCGCTGTGCGTCGCGTACTCCGGCCAGTGCTTCATCAGCCACGCGCACACCGGCCGCAGCGCCAACCGCGGCAGCTGCTCGCAGGAGTGCCGGCTGCCCTACACGGTGACCGACTCGCAAGGCCGCGTGATCGCGCACGAGAAGCACGTGCTGTCGATCAAGGACAACGATCAGAGCGCCAACCTCGCCGCGCTGGTCGATGCCGGCGTGCGCAGCTTCAAGATCGAGGGCCGCTACAAGGACCTCGGCTACGTCAAGAACGTCACCGCGCACTACCGGCGGTTGTTCGATGCGCTGCTCGAGAACCGCCCGTCGCTGCAGCGCGCGTCGTCGGGCTGCACGACGTTCCTGTTCGCGCCCGACCCGCAGCGCAACTTCAATCGCGGCGCGACCGATTACTTCGTCAACGGCCGTACCGACGACCTGGGCGCGTTCGACACCCCCAAGCACGCCGGCCTGCCGATCGGCCACGTCGACAAGGTCACCGCGTCGCACGTCGACGTCGAACTCGACGATGGGCTCGAGCTCGCGAATGGCGACGGCCTGACGCACTACGACCTGCACAACGACCTGATCGGCTGGCAGGCCAACACGGCGCAGCGGTTGTCGGGCCGGCTGTGGCGCGTGGTGCCGAACGAGGCGATCGCATCGCTGAAGGGCCTGCGCGCAGGCACCGCGCTGCACCGCAATCGCGACACCGCGTGGGACCGCCAGCTCGCGCACAAGACCGCCGAGCGCCGCATCGGCGTGACGCTGCGCCTGCGCGAGACCGCGGTCGGGTTCGCGCTCGACATCCGCGACGACGACAGCGTGCACGCCAGCAGCGAGGTGGCGCACGCCAGGCAACCGGCGCGTGACGCGACGCAGGCGCGCTCGTCGATGCGCGAGCACCTCGGCCGCCTCGGCGCCACGATCTTCGAAGCACACAC
>DASTZF010000087.1:0-20917 GCA_035764445.1 Burkholderiaceae bacterium | reverse complement strand
CTGCGCTTCGTGAGCCTGGCCCAGGCCTCACCGGGCTCGAGCGCGTAGACCCGTGCCCCGGCGAGCAGCAACTCCTCCGACATCGCACCCAGACCGGCGCCGAGGTCGAGCACCGCGCGATCGCGCACGTCGATCGCGCTGGCCGCCAGCGCGCGCAACACCGCCTTCGGGATGGCTCGCGCGTGCTCGGCGCGTGCGCGTCGCGCCGCAACGTCGGCCCCCAGGCCGAGGTCGGCCTCCATGTACAGCCGCATCGCGGTGGCGACGTCGGCGTCGACGTCATCGGAGCCGGCCCCATGGCCGACCTGATAGGCGGATTGCCCGGTCAGGGCCATGGCGGCATTGCAAGCCGGTGACGTGCCCGTTCGCGGGCGGATCGGTTGCTCGCAACGAGCGACGAGCTGAGGCTCGCTGCGTGCAACTTGGTTTGGTGGTGGGTGCTGACGGGCTCGAACCGCCGACCTACGCCTTGTAAGGGCGCCGCTCTACCAACTGAGCTAAGCACCCGCGGCTGCGCGTGCCGTCAGTTGACGGCGTCCTTCAACGCCTTGCCGGGGCGAAACTTGGGCACCTTGGCGGCCTTGATCTTGATCGCTGCACCGGTGCGTGGGTTGCGGCCGCTGCGTGCAGCGCGTTTGCTGACGGCGAAGGTCCCGAATCCGACGATCGACACGTTGCCGCTTTTCTTCAAAGTCGACTTCACGCCGCCGATCAGGGCTTCCAGCGCACGCGTGGCGGCCGCCTTGGAGATGTCGGCTTGTTTGGCGATGTGTTCGATCAGCTCGGATTTGTTCACGAAGGCCCCCTCTCGTAGAGTGTCTTGAAGAATTGGTTTGTGGCTGCGATGGGTGGACGGATTACAACGACGGCCCCAGGTGGTGTCAAGCGTGGGCCGAAGAATTCTAGGCGCATCGTTTGTACTGGTGGACGCGTTCGCGCATGGTGTCACCCCGCTTGACAACAGGCTGTCACAACCCTACCCGCGGCGCACCAGAAACACCGCGGTGGCGCACAGCGCCATGCCGAGCACCATGCTGGGCGTGATCGCCTCGCCGAAGCCGACCCATGCCATCAGCGCCGTGCAGGGTGGCACGAGGTAGAACAAGCTCGTCACCTCGGTGGCCGCACCGCGCTGGATCAACAGGTACAGCAGCGAGCTGCCGCCCAGCGTCATCACCAGCACCGACCACGCCATCGCCGACCCCAGATGCGCGTTCCACTGCATCGTCTCGCGCTCGAGCAGCGCCAGCGGCAGCGTGATCGCGAGCGCCGCGACCAACTGAACCAGGTTGGCCGAGCGCACGTCCAGCGGCGCGACGAAGCGCTTCTGGTACAGCGTGCCGACGGTGATCGACAGCAACGCGCCAACGGCAAGCAAGAGCGACGCCGCATCGATCTCGCCGCCTTGCATGCGACGCCACAGCACCAGCGTGAGGCCGCCTATGCCGAGCCATAGGCCGAGCCACTGGCGCGGCGTGACGCGATGCGCGCCGCTGCGCCACGACAGCCAGGCCGCGGTCAACACCGGCTGCAGGCACACGATCAGCGCTGCCAGGCCGGCGGGCATGCCGGCCTTCACCGCAGCCCACACGCCACCGAGATAGCCCGCGTGCTGCAGCATGCCGAGCACCGCCAGATGCCACCATTGCGAGCGCTGGCGCGGCCACGGCACGCCGCTGGAGCAGACGATCCAGGCGCCGATGGCGATGATCGACAATGCGTAGCGCCAAGCGAGAAAGCTCATCGGCGGTGCATGTGGCATGCCCAGCCGCGCCACCACGAAGCCCGTGCTCCAGATCAGCACGAACACCGCCGGCATGGCGCGCAGCCATGTTCCGCTGCGCTCGGCACTCATTTGGCGCGTGCGCGGATCTCGGGCAGCGCCTTGCGCAGGTAGTACACCATCGACCAGATGGTCAGCACCGCGGCCACGTAGATCAGCAGCGTGCCCCACAGGCGGGTGTCGATCCACACCAGCAGCCGGCCGTCGTACAGCAGGAACGGGATCGCCACCATCTGCGTGACGGTCTTGACCTTGCCCAGCATGTGCACCGCCACGCTGCGCGATGCGCCGATGTGGGCCATCCACTCGCGCAACGCGGAGATCGCAATCTCACGGCCGATGATGATCAGGGCCACGAGCGCATTCACGCGCTCCTGCTCGACCAGGATCAGCAACGCAGCGCAGACGAGGAACTTGTCGGCGACCGGGTCGAGAAAGGCACCGAACGACGACACCTGATTCAACTTGCGTGCCAGCCAGCCGTCGAGCCAGTCGGTGAGCGCGAAAGCGATAAACAGCGCCGTCGCCACGATGTTGCGCGTCGGCTGATCCAACGGCAGGTGGAACACACCGGCCAGGAGCGGAATCGCCGCAATGCGCGCCCAGGTCAGGACCGTCGGCAACGTGAGGAACATCGAGGCATTGTGCCTGTTGTACTTACGATGCTCTGTCGAGTACAGCGCTGCTGCGCCACTCCAATGGCGCATCCCCAAGTGGACACCGCGAATCCGGCTCTGCCGGTTCGCTGGTGTCGCCCCCTAGAGGGGGAGGCGGCCGCCAGGCCGCTTCGGGGTGGTCAATCCAGCGAGCGCGGCTTGAAGCGCCGGTCGTCGTTGAACAGGAACGCTTCGCTGAAGCGCCACGGCTTGGGCAGCCGCGTCACGTCGCCGAACGGGCCGGCGCGGCGCACGGCATCGATCGCGATGCGGGTCGTGTCCTTCGCCTGCGACGGCTCGCGCAGCACGGTGACGCCGCGCACGCTGCCATCGCCGTTGAGCTCGACCTCGAGCACCGGGATCGCAAGCAACGGCTCCTGCACGGCCCCGGTGTGGCTGACCTGCGGGTTGGCGGCGACGATGCGGCGCGCGGCCTGAATGCGGTACTCGTCCCAGCTGCGCGCGGTCGCGACCGCGGCACCCGGCGCCGTCGGCGCAGTGCCGGCACTCGGCCGCTGGCCGGCTGGGGCCGTCGGCGGCAACGGTGTCGAGCAACCCGCGAGCCACAACAGGGCGGCCGCCACCACGTGCAGCCGGACGCGCACCGAACCTTCAATGCAGGACACGATAGATCTCCTCGGCCAACTCGCGCGAGATGCCGTCGACACCGGCCAGGTCGTCGACGCTGGCGGCCGCGACGCCGCGCACGCCGCCAAAGCGTTGCAGCAGTCTCGCTCTTTTCTTCGGTCCGACCCCGGCGATATCCTCGAGCCGGCTGCCGCCGGTGCGCACCTTTGCACGCCGCGCACGCATGCCGGTGATCGCGAAGCGGTGCGCCTCGTCGCGGATCTGCGCCACCAGCATCAGCGCGGCCGAGTCGTGCGGCAGCTGCAACTTGGGCCGGCCGTCGGCGAATACCAGCTCCTCCAGCCCGACCTTGCGCCCTTCGCCCTTCTCGACGCCGACGATCAGCGACAGGTCGAGCCCCAGCTCCTCGAACACCTCGCGCGCCACCGCGACCTGGCCTCGGCCGCCGTCGATCAGCACCAGGGCTGGCATCTTGGCGCGCGCCGACTCGACGTCGCTGCCCATCAGCTCGGCCAGCTTGGTGTAGCGGCGCGCCAGCACCTGGCGCATCGCGGCGTAGTCGTCGCCGGCGGTGACGCCCTCGACGTTGAAGCGGCGGTAGTCGGCGCTGCGCATCGCATGGTTCTGGTACACGACGCACGATGCCTGCGTCGCCTCGCCGGCCGTGTGACTGACGTCGAAACACTCGATGCGAAAGGCGTCGAGGTGCTCGACATCGAGATCGAGCGCTTCCACCAGTGCGCGCGTGCGCTCGCGCTGCGAGCCTTCCTCGGCGAGCAGGCGCGCCAGCGCGATCTCGGCACCCTTGACGGCCATCTCGAGCCAGATGCGACGCTGCTCGCGCGGCTGGTGCTGCGCGCCGATCTTGACGCCGCACTGATCGCTGAGCGCCTGCAGCAGGTGCGGGTCCAGCGCATGGCTGGTCACCAGCGACGGTGGCGGTGGCGTCGCCAGATAGTGCTGCGCCACGAAGGCCTCGAGCACCAGTTGCTCGGCGCTGCGCGGCGCCTCGTCGCCCTCGTCGTCGCCAGCGAAGGCGCCGTCGGCGCCATGGGTCGGGAAGTACGCGCGGTCGCCGAGGTGGCGACCGCCGCGCACCATCGCCAGGTTGACGCAGGCACGGCCGCCCTGCAGCTTGACCGCCAGGATGTCGACGTCGCGGTCGCGCGCGGACAGGCTGCTTTGCTCCACCGACTGCTGGTGCAGCACGCGCGACAGCGCCTGGATCTGGTCGCGCACGGCAGCGGCGCGCTCGAATTCGAGCCGCTCGGACAATGCCATCATTCGATCGCGCAGCGCCTGCATCACCGCATCGGTGTCGCCGAGCAGGAACGCCTCGGCGTCGGCGACGTCGCGCGCATAGTCGGTCTCGTTGACGAAGCCCACGCACGGCGCCGAGCAACGTTGGATCTGGTACAGCAGGCACGGTCGCGAGCGGTGCGCGAACACGGTGTCCTCGCAGGTGCGCAGGCGAAACACCTTCTGCAACAGCTGGATCGACTCCTTCACCGCCCACGCGCCGGGATAGGGTCCGAAGTACTTGTGCCGCCGATCGACGCTGCCGCGGTAGTACGCCATGCGCGGGAATTGGTGCGACACCAGCTTCAGGTACGGATAGCTCTTGTCATCGCGGAACAGGATGTTGAAGCGCGGCGCCAGTGCCTTGATCAGATTGTTCTCGAGCAGCAGCGCCTCGGCCTCGCTGCGCACCACCGTCGTCTCCAGCCGCGCGATGCGGCCCACCATCACGCCGATGCGCGCGTCGCTGTGGTCCTTGTGGAAGTAGCTCGAGACGCGCTTCTTCAGATTGCGCGCCTTGCCGACGTACAGCACCTGGTCGGCGGCGTCGAAGTAGCGGTAGACGCCCGGCAGCGACGGCAGGGCAGCCACCTCGGCGAGCAGCGCCTCGCGCGTGGTGTCGGTGGCAGGAGTGTCCGGCATCGATGGTCGATTATCGACACCGGGGCATGACAATGCCGCCCGTGCGCTGGGACCTCTTCTGCCGCGTGATCGACAACCTTGGCGACGCCGGCGTGTGCTGGCGGCTGGCGGCCGACCTCGCCGCGCGCGGCGAATCGGTGCGGTTGATCATCGACGCCGCGGCGCCGCTGGCGCGGCTGGCGCCCGGCGGATCACCGCAGGTCGACATCGCGTCGTGGCACGACGACGTCGCGCTGCCTGCGGACACCGACGTCGTGATCGAGGCCTTCGGCTGCGACCCGCCCACCCGCTTTGTCGAGCAGATGGCGCGCAGCGCGCGGCCGCCGTGCTGGATCAACCTCGAGTATCTGAGCGCCGAGCCGCACGCGGCGCGCTCGCACGGTCTGCCATCGCCGCAGCTGGCCGGACCGGGACGCGGCTTGACCAAGTGGTTCTTCTATCCGGGCTTCACGCCGGACTCCGGTGGGCTGTTGCGCGAGCCCGGGCTGCTGCAGGCCCGCGAGGCGTTCGCGCGCGACGACTGGTTGCGGTCTGCCGGGTGTTCGCGTGCCGACGCCGAGCGCGTGATCGTGCTGTTCAGCTACGGACACGCCGCCCTCGGCCGGTGGCTCGCCGCCCTGCCGGCGCAGCCCACGCTGCTGCTGGTGCCGCAGGGTCCGGCGCAGCGCGTCGTGCGCGACCTGCTCGGGGCGTCGTTGCGGTGCGGCGCATTGCGGGCGCAGTTGCTGCCTTGGCTGCCGCAAGACGCCTTCGACCGCCTGCTGTGGAGCGCCGACCTGACGGTCGTGCGCGGCGAGGATTCGCTGGTGCGGGCGCTGTGGGCCGGCGTGCCCTTTGTGTGGCAGCTGTACCCCCAGCGCGACGGCGCCCACCACCGCAAGCTGCAGGCGTTCCTGGAGCGCTGGCAGGCCGACACCACCGCGTTGCCCGCGGGTGTGGCCGAGTGGCTCGCTTGGTGGAACGCCGATGACGCGGGCGCCCTGCCGGCGTGGCCGTCGCCCGATCGCTGGCGCGAGGCCGTGCTGCGCTGGCGTGAGCAACTCACTGAGCAGAGCGACCTCACCACGCGGCTGCGCAGCTTCGTTGCCGGCAAAAGGTAGAATGTCGGGCTCTACGCGGAGAGCGCCCCTCGAAGGGCCGCCGCACAAAACGTCTAGACCCTGGCCGGCTGCCCACGCGCCGGCCCTTCGGCCTGCCAAGGCCGCCAAAGGTGTGCCATGAAACTCGCTCAGGAAATCCGCGCCGGCAACGTGATCATGCAGGGCAAGGACCCGATGGTCGTGCTGAAGACCGAATACAGCCGCGGTGGCCGCAACGCCGCCACCGTGCGCATGAAGCTGAAGAACCTGCTCAACAACTCGGGCGCCGAGGTCGTCTTCAAGGCCGACGACAAGATGGACCCGATCGTGCTCGACAAGAAGGAATGCACCTACAGCTACTTCTCGGACCCGATGTACGTCTTCATGGACCCCGATTACAACCAGTTCGAGGTCGAGGCCGACAACATGGGCGACGCGATCAGCTACCTCGAGGACAACATGCCGGTCGAGGTGGTGTTCTACGAAGGCAAGGCGATCTCGGTCGAGCTGCCGACCACCGTCGTGCGTCAGATCAAGACCGAGCCCGCCGTCAAGGGCGACACCTCGGGCAAGGTGATGAAACCGGCGCGTCTGGTGGGCACCGGCTTCGAGATCTCGGTGCCGCTGTTCGTCGAGGATGGCGACAAGGTCGAGATCGACACCCGCACGCACGAGTACCGCAAGCGGGTGTAAACGGGCGCGCATAGCGGGAAGCAAGGACGGGGCACCCTCGAGGGTGCCCCTTTTCCTTCTGGCTCTAAGCATGATGCGCTGATGCATTTCGACTTCGACGCCGCAGTCAGTGCCCCGTTCCGCATGCAGCCCGGGTTGCGTCGGCTGGCACCCGGTGCGCCGCAGCTGACGCCCAACATGGCGCCCGAGCGCGGCACAGCGTGTCACCTGCGCGAGAAACTCGCGGTGCTGCAGGCCTTTCCGATGCAGGCGCTGCTGGCGCGCGACGGCTTCGATGCGACACCCGCTCTCGACGTGCTGGCACGTCACGCGGTGGTCGAGCAGCCGCAGGCATTCGCGATCGACGATGCCACCTGGCGGGCACCGATCCTCGGTTGGGCGGTCGATGCCGCCGGCCGCGTGCTTGAGGTGGCGACGGGCCGTACACCGTGGCCCGAAGCCGGCGAATGCCTGCTCGCGCTGCCCACACACTGGCGGCGCGCTGCGCTGCTGTCACTCGCCTTCGCCGAGGACTTCGCGATCATCGACGGCGCCGATGCGACGATCCCGTGGCTCGCGGTGGCATTGCCGTCGCACTGGGCACCCGAGGCCAAGGTCGGCCGGCCGTTCGCGGAGGTGCACGCGCCGGGAGCAGACAACCGTCTGATCACCGGCGCGGCGTCGCATCTGGCACGGCTGGTGAGCAGCAGCGATCGCTGGGAGTGCTTCGTGTGGACGATCGCGCGCCATCCACGTCTGCACGCCCACCCCGATCGCGTCGACCCGGCGCCGTGGCCCGAGCACCTCGACGGCGACGCACTGGCCGCGCAGGCCTGGTGGCGCACCGAACGCCAGAGCTTCATCCCGCTGGCTGACCAACAGCAGGCGGTGTTCGCGATCCATGTCGAGGTGCAGCCGCTGGCGCAGGCGCTGTCGGATCCGGCACGCGCGCAGCGAGTGCACGACGCGCTGGCGTCGATGAGCGCAGCGGTGCTCGACCATTGGGGCCTGGCCAGCGTGCGCGACCGCCTGCTGCGCTGGCTCGCCGCGCAGGCCGCGCGATGACAGAGCCCCTGCAACCGGCGCGCATCGACTTCAGCGACACCGCCGCGCCGCGCGCGCCCGACTACGACGACGTCTACCATCCGCGCGGCGGCGCGTTCGCGCAGGCGCGGCACGTCTTTCTGGCCGGCAACGCACTGCCGCGACGTTGGGCCGGCCGCTTGCACTTCGTGATCCTCGAGACCGGATTCGGGCTCGGCCACAACTTCCTCGCCACCTGGGCTGCTTGGCGCGACGATCCGCAGCGCTGCGCCCATCTGTGGTACCTGTCGGTCGACAAGCACCCGGTGCTGCCCGCCGATCTGCGCCGCGCGCACGCCCATAGCGAAGAGCCGGCACTGGCGCGCCAGCTGGTCGACGCCTGGCCCCCGGCAACGCCGGATCTGCATCGGCGCGACTTTGCCGATGGCGCTGTCCACCTGGTGCTGGCGTTTGGCGACGTCGCGATCTGGCTGCCGCAATGGGTGGCCGCGGTCGACGCAATCTACCTCGATGGCTTCGCGCCCGCCAAGAACCCCGCGATGTGGCAGCCTCGCCTGCTGCGACACCTGGGCCGCCTGGCGCGCGACGGTGCGACAGCTGCCACCTGGAGCAGCGCGCGCGCGGTGCGCGATGCGCTGGCGGCGGCCGGCTTCGATGTGCAGCGCGCCGCGGGTTTCGACACCAAGCGCGACATGCTGTGCGCGCACCATGCACCGCATCACCGATCGCCCGCACCAGCGGGCCGGCGCTTCGCGGCAGCCACCGGCGACGTGGCGATCGTCGGTGCGGGCCTCGCCGGTGCCGCCACCGCCCGCGCGTTGGCGACGTTGGGCGTTCGCAGCACGGTCTTCGAGGCGCGCAGCGCCGTCGCGCAAGGTGGGTCGGGTCAGCCGGCCGGTCTGTTGCATGGCGTCGTGCACGCCGACGACTCGCCGCACGCGCGCTGGTTTCGGGCCGCCGCGCTGCGCGCCCACGCGACGCTCGCGCCGTTGATCGCACAGCAGCGCGTGCGCGGGCGCCTCGATGGACTGCTGCGCGTCGAGCGCGAACTGGACCACGCGTCGATGGTCGCTGTGCTGCGTTCTCAACGCCTGCCGTCCGACTACGTGCAGGCCTTGGCGGCCGACGACGCCAGCGAGCGCACCGGCTGGGCGATCGCCGATCCGGCGTGGCTGTTCCCCGGCGGCGGGTGGGTCGAGCCGGCGAGCCTGGTGAGCGCGTGGCTCGATCACCCGGCGATCGAGGTGCGCTTGAACGCTGCCGTCGAGTGGCTCGAGCACGACAGCCGCGGCCGCTGGCTGCTGCGCGCCGCCGGCGGCGCGACGCTGGCCGACAGCGAACGTATGGTGCTGGCCACCGCCGGCGACCTCGGGCGGCTGGTCGCCGACGAGCCGTGGCCGCTGCTGACGAGCCGTGGCCAGGTCACGCTGTTGCCGTCGCAGGCCGAGTGGCTGCCCGCGCTGCCGGTGGCCGGCGACGGTTACGCGATCGCGCTGCCGCCCGATCACCTGCTCTGCGGCGCAACGAGTGACGTCGACGATCCGGCACCCGACATCCGTGATGCCGATCAGTTGCGCAATCTGGCGTCGCTGCAGCGCCTCAGCGGCCGGCCGTGGTCGCTCGACGTGCAATCGCTGGGCGGCCGCGTGGGATGGCGCGTGCACACGCGCGATCGCTTGCCTCTGCTGGGCGGTGTGCCGCTGCCGCAGCACGAGCGTGCCGACGCCGCGCGTCAGGAGCAGGCGCGCTTCATCGCCCGCCGGCCTGGCCTGTTCGTGCTGGCCGCGCTCGGTTCGCGCGGCCTGACGCACGCTGCGCTGGCCGGCGAGGTGGTCGCGTCGATGATCGCCGGCACACCGCTGCCGGTGGGCAGCGCGATGCTCGAGGCGATCGACGCGGCGCGCTTTGCCGCGCGTGCGACGCGGTCAGGCCTCGCCCGGCCGCCCGAAGAGGCCTGATCCCCCTTGCGGGGACGCGAGCGCAGCGAGCTAGGGGGCCCTGTTCGTCAGTAGCGCAGCGTCAGCACGCCCTGCGGCGTGCCGAGCAGGCACACGCTCGCCCGATGGCGCGCGAAGATGCCCACGGTCACCACACCGGGCCACTGGTTGACCTCGGCTTCCATCGCCGGCGGATCGCTGATGCGAAGGCCGTGCACGTCGAGGATCGCCTGGCCGTTGTCGGTGCGCACGCCGTCACGCAGGCGCGCCTGGCCGCCATAGGCGCTTGCGAAGCGACGCGCCACCTGCGCGGCGGCCATCGGAATCACCTCGACCGGCAACGGAAAGCGCCCCAGGACGTCGACGCGCTTGGACTCGTCGGCGATGCAGATGAAGCGTTCCGCGAGGTCGGCGACGATCTTCTCGCGCGTCAGCGCGGCACCGCCGCCCTTGATCATGCAGCCGCGCGGATCGATTTCGTCGGCGCCGTCGACATAGACCGGGATGCGCTCGACGGCGGCCGCGTCGACCACGCGGATGCCGCGCGCGCGCAGCCGCTCGGTGCTCTTGTCCGAACTCGACACCGCGCCTGCGATGCGCGACGCGATGGCCGCCAACGCGTCGATAAAGTGGTTGACCGTCGAGCCGGTGCCGACGCCGACCACCGAGCCCTCCATCACGTGGTCGAGCGCCGCGCGGCCGACCAGTGCCTTCAGTTCGTCCTGTGTCATTGCTCCTCGGCCATTCGTCGGGCATGCGAGACTTCGGTCCCATTATGTCTACGGCCGGCGCTTCGCACCTTGACTTCGCTGCGCGAAGTTAGCCTGCGACGCAGCTTTCGCTATGTCGCTCGTCCCGTATGCGCTGACCCGACCGTTCCTGTTCGGGCTCGACGCCGAGCGCGCGCACGAGCTGACACTGGACGCGATCGCCGCGTTGCAAGGCACGCCGCTGCAGCGCCTGTGGTCGCAGCCGCGGGTCGACGACCCGATCACGCTGGCCGGCTTGCACTTCCCGAACCGCATCGGCCTGGCCGCCGGACTCGACAAGAACGGCCGCTGCATCGATGGCTTCGGTGCGATGGGGTTCGGCTTCGTCGAGGTGGGCACGGTGACGCCGCAGCCGCAGCCGGGCAACCCGAGGCCGCGCCTGTTCCGGTTGCCGCGGGCGAAGGCGCTGATCAACCGGCTGGGCTTCAACAACGAAGGACTGTCGTCGTTCATCGAAAACGTCGCGCGATCTCGCACCTTTCGCGCGCGCGGCGGCGTGCTGGGGTTGAACATCGGCAAGAACGCCGGCACGCCGATCGAGCGTGCCAGTGACGACTACCAGGCCGCGCTCGACGGCGTGTACCCGCATGCCGACTACGTGACGGTCAACGTCTCGAGCCCCAACACCAAGGACCTGCGCAGCCTGCAAGGCGACGCCGCGCTCGATGCCTTGCTGTCGGCCCTGGTATCGCGCCGTGCCAAGCTGGCGCGCCAGCACGGCCGGCGGGTGCCGCTGTTCCTGAAGCTGGCGCCCGATCTCGACGACGCCGCGCTGCGGCTGATCGCAGTCACTGTCAAGCGCCACGGCATCGATGGCGTGATCGCCACCAACACCACGGTGGCGCGCGACGCCGTGCGCGGGCTTGCCCATGCCGACGAGGCTGGCGGGCTGTCGGGCGCCCCCGTCTTCGCGGCGAGCAACCGAGTGATCGGCGTGTTGCGGGGAGAGCTCGGCCGCAAGGTGCCCATCGTCGGCGTGGGCGGCGTGCTCAGCGGCGCCGACGCCTGCGCCAAGCTCGACGCCGGCGCCGACCTGGTGCAGATCTACACCGGCTTGATCTACAAGGGCCCGGCGCTGGTCGCCGAGTGCGCCCGCGCGTTACGACAGCACACGCCCACGCGCTAGGGCGCCGGCACGCTCAGCCCCTGGGGGCGCGCAGCCGCAGCATCAGCCGCAGGTACTCGAGCTGCGCGTTGAGCTTGATCAGTTCCTCGTGCAGCAGCTGCAACTTCTGCTCGTGCGTCAGTGCGGCGAAGCCGTGCGGCTGGCTGGGGGCGGGAGGCATGGAGTCGGACATCGCGTAGGTCTGTGGGACTCATGCTCCGGTGCGGACGCGGTGCGCGCAATCCCGTGGCCGAGGGACGACGACGAGCGCCGCGCCGGTGTGCGACCTCAATCGCCGCGCACGACGCCCTCACGTCGGGGATCGGCGCCGCCGAACCAGCCATCGCGGGTGCGCTGAAGCATCTGCAGGCCGCTCGTCATCTCGTTTTCACGCACCACGTGACCACGCCCCTTCAGCGCCTCGGCGGTTGTCGCAGGAAAGCCACCGACTTCCAGCAGCGTGGGCCCGTTCAAGCTGCCGAAGTTCGGCAGCGCCACCGCCTGCTGGGCGTCGAGTCCCCACTCGAAGCTGCCGATCAGCGCCTTGGCGGTGTAGTGGATGATCATCGCGCCGCCTGGCGAGCCCGCACTGGCCAGCAGGCGGCCGTCGCCGCGATCGAACACCAGCGTCGGCGTCATGCTCGAGCGCGGGCGCTTGCCCGGCTGCACGCGGTTGGCGATCGGCACCCCGCTGGCATCCGACGGTGCGAGCGAGAAGTCGGTCAGCTGGTTGTTCAGCAGATAGCCACCGGGCAGCCCGGTGCCGCCGTCGGCCAGGATGCGCGCGCCGAACATCGCTTCGATGGTCGTGGTCATCGCGATCGCCCGGCCCTGCGCATCGATGATCGAGAGGTGGCTGGTGCCGTACTCGGGTTGTTCGGGTTGCGGCGCGAGCACCGCTTGCGTCGCGCCGGGCGATCCTGCGCGCGCAACGCCCATGCTCGTCGGCCCGATCAGCTGCGCGCGCTGCCGCAGGTACGCGTCGTCGAGCAGGCTGCCCCAGCGTCCATCGGGCGCGGCGACGAAGTCCGGGTCGGCCACGTACAGCGCGCGGTCGGCGAAGGCCAGGCGCGCGGCTTCGGTGTACAGATGCAGCCACTCGGGCGTCGGCACGCCGTCGCGCAACGGTGCCTGCACCGCGGGGCTGAACTCGATCAGCTTGAGCATCTGCATCAGCGCGATGTGGCCCGACGACGGCGGCGGAAAGCCGCAGACGCGATAGCGCTCGCGCCAGTCGTTGCACATCGGCTCGCGCAGCCGCGGCTGGTACGACGCGAGGTCGGCCTCGCTGATGTGCCCCGGGTTGTCCGGATGCGCACGCACGCGGCGCACCAGGTCCTGCGCGACCGGCCCGCGGTAGAACGCATCGCTGCCGCGCTCGGCGATGGCGCGCAGCAGCGCAGCCAGTGCCGGATTGGTCAAGCGGTGGCCCACCGGCCACGGCTCGCCGTTGCGGTCGTAGTAGAACGCCGCGGCCTGGGGCTGCCGCCGCAGCGCGGTCTCGGCACGCAGCAGCTCGTGCAGCCGCGGGCTCACCGCAAAGCCCTGCTCGGCCAGCGTGATCGCCGGCTCGAACAGGCGCCGCCACGGCAGCTTGCCGTGCCGCGCGTGGGCCAACTCGAGCACGCGCACTGCGCCGGGCACGCCGACCGAGCGGCCGCCGACCACCGCCTGTGTGAACGGCATCGGCTGCCCATCGGGCTGCAGGAACAGCTTGTCATCGGCCGCGGCGGGCGCGGTCTCGCGGCCGTCGAACGCCTCGACGCGCTCGCCGTCCCAGTGCAGGATGAACGCGCCGCCGCCGATGCCGCTCGATTGCGGCTCGACCAGCGTCAGCACCATCTGCACCGCCACCGCGGCGTCGATCGCCGAGCCGCCCGCCTTCAGCATCTGGTACCCGGCCTGCGCCGCCAGCGGGTTGGCCGCCGCCACCGCGTAGCGCCGGGTGAGCCATCCGCGGTGGGCGTTGAAGCCCGAAGTCGCCTCTGGGCTGAGCGACGCGGTGTCGCCAGGGTCGCCGCCGCGCGGCGGCGCGGCGGTGCAGGCGACCAGCGCCGCGGCCAGCGCCGCCGCGAACCAGCGTGTCAAGACACGGTCGTTGCCCACGCCGCGATCATCGGCGCGAACGCCTGCGCGCGTGGGCGGCAGGGCATTGATCGCCCGCGCTAGTGCAGCGGTGCGCCGGTCTTGGCTTGCAACTCGGCGCGCGTGACGCCGGGCGCCATCTCGACCACCTTCAGACCGTGCGGCGTGACGTCGAGCACCGCGAGGTCGGTGATGATGCGATCGACCACGCCGACGCCGGTGAGCGGCAGCGTGCACTTGGGCAGGATCTTCAGATCGGTCGAGCCGTCCTTCTTGGTGGCCACGTGCTCCATCAGCACGACCACGTTCTTGACGCCGGCCACCAGGTCCATTGCGCCGCCCATGCCCTTGACCATCTTGCCTGGGATCATCCAGTTGGCGAGGTCGCCGCGTTCGCTGACCTGCATCGCGCCGAGGATCGCCAGGTTGATCTTGCCGCCGCGGATCATGCCGAAGCTGTCGGCGCTGCTGAAGATGCTCGAGCCTGGCAACGTGGTGACCGTCTGCTTGCCGGCGTTGATGAGGTCGGCATCGATTTCGTCCTCGGTCGGGAACGGGCCGATGCCGAGCAGCCCGTTCTCGCTTTGCAGCCACACCTCCATGCCCTTGGGCACGTGGTTGGCCACCAGCGTCGGCAGGCCGATGCCGAGGTTGACGTAAAAGCCGTCTTGCAGCTCCTTGGCTGCGCGCGCAGCCATTTCATCGCGGGTCCATGCCATCGAGTGTCTCCTTCGTTCAGGCCAGCGCCCGCCCGGCCGCCCGAACGGCGCTGGCGCCCTCTCGGGGGGCAACGAGCGAAGCGAGTGCGGGGGTTGTCATTTCGCCCGCACGGTGCGTTGCTCGATCCGCTTCTCGGGCTTCGCATTGAGCACGATGCGATGCACGAAGATGCCCGGCAAATGGATCTGGTCGGGGTCGAGCGTGCCCGTCTCGACGATCTGCTCGACTTCGACCACGGTGACCTTGCCCGCCATCGCGACGTTGGGGTTGAAGTTGCGCGCGGTCTTACGGAACTGCAGGTTGCCGCTCTTGTCGGCGCTGTATGCCTTGACCAGCGACAGCTCGGGCACCAGTGAACGCTCCATCACGTACTGGTGGCCGTCGAACTCGCGCACCTCCTTGCCCTCGGCGACGATGGTGCCGACGCCGGTGCGCGTGAAGAACGCCGGGATGCCGGCACCGCCGGCGCGCAGCTTCTCGGCCAAGGTGCCTTGCGGCGTGAACTCGAGCTCGAGCTCGCCGGCGAGGTACTGGCGCTCGAACTCCTTGTTCTCGCCGACGTAGCTCGAGATCATCTTCTTGATCTGCCGCGTGGCCAGCAGCTTGCCGAGGCCGAAACCGTCGACGCCCGCATTGTTTGAGATCGCCGTCAGGTTCTTGGCACCGCTGTCCTTCAGCGCATCGATCAGCGCCTCCGGAATGCCGCACAGACCGAAGCCGCCGACGGCGATCAGCATGCCGTCGCACACGATGCCGTCGAGCGCTGCCGCCGCGCTCGGATAGACCTTGTTCATACAGCGTGTCCCTGTTCGAAGCCGCACAGCGTACTACTTAAGCGATTACGTAGGTGCTACGTAGAATTGCCTAATGACGATCACCGGATTCGACGACGTCGACATCGACGTGCCCGCGCTGCGCGCGCTGCTCGAGGGCGACACCTTCGCCGCCTGGGTGCGCGCAATCGGCCTGCAGCTGGTCCATGCCCTGCCCGGCGAGGTCGAGCTCGCGCTGCCGGTGACGCCGCAGCACGTGCACGGCGGCGGCGTGCTGTGTGGCCAGACGATGATGGCTGCCGCCGATACCGCGATGGTGCTGGCCATCTGCACGCTGACCGAAGGCTTCAGGCCGATGACCACCGTGCAGTTGCAGACGAGCTTCCTGCGGCCGATCGCCGGCGACGCCGGCAGCGCGCGCGTCACCGCGCGCGTGCTGCGCAAGGGCAAGAACCTGGTGTTCGGTGAGATCGAAGTGAGCGACGCGAAGGGCGCGCTCGCCGCGCACGCCACCACGACCTACGCGCTGCTGTGACCTGCAGCGGGGCCGCGCGGTGAACACTGAGGTTGCGGCGGTGAGCTCGGTGTGGCTGGACTACCGCACCGCGTTCGAGCTGGCGCCGATCGGACTGGTGCTGTCGCGCGAGCGCCAGATCGTCGATTGCAACGAGCGGGTGCTCGAGATGTTCGGTGCGTCGCGCGCGCTGCTGATCGGCCGCTCGTTCGAGGTGCTGTATCCGACCCATGAAGAGTTCGAGCGCACCGGCGAGCGCATCGTCACCAGTCTCGACGCGCAGGGCTGGTATGCCGACGACCGTGTGATGAAGCGACTGGCCGGCGCACACGCCGGCGAGCTGTTCTGGTGCCACGTGTCGGGGCGCGCCCTCAATCTGAAGCAGCCGCACGAGGCCGGCATCTGGGCGTTCGAGGACCTGTCGGCACGGCGCAAGCTCAAGCTCGACCTCACGGCGCGCGAGCGCGAGATCGCGGCGCTGCTGATCGAGGGCTTGACCAGCAAGCTGATTGGCAAGCGCTTGGTGATCAGCCCGCGCACGGTCGACGTCTACCGCGCTCGGTTGATGCGCAAGGTCGGCGCGGTGACCACGCCCGAGTTGGTCAACAAGCTGCTGGCGGGTTAGGCCAGGCAGCCGTCAGCGGCCAACGACGAGAGCTTCGTTCGGGCTGCCGCCGCGGGTCAGGCAGCCGGCAGAAAATCGATCGGGTAGACGATGGTGATCGACGGCACGCCTTCCTTGGCGCCGAAGTTGAACTTCAGCACGCGTTCGACCACTTCAGCCGACAGAGCCGGCGCGTTCAGATCGGTGGACTTGACGGAACACGCGGACACGTGCCCATCAGGCTCGATGGTCAGCTGCAGGACCATCTTGCCCTTCAGGCTCGGGTCGTTGCGCAACTCGCGGTTGTAGATGCGGTAGAGCGCAGCCTTGTAGCGGTCGAAGACGATCTGGATCTCCTCGTCGGTGCGCGAAGGTGCCGCGCCTTTGCTCAACGGCCGGGCGTCTGCCGCCGCCGCGCCCGTGCTGCTCTGCACGCGAGCGACGTTCACGCCGCCGCCACCCCCGAGGCCGCTGCCTCCGAAGCCGTTGCCGCCGCCGCCGCCGCCGGTGCCGGTCCCGGCGCCACCGGTGCCACCGCCGCCGTTGCCGTCGCGGCTGATCGCAGCCACGTTGATGCCTCCACTGCCGTTGCCCACCTGAGAGACGATCAGCGAACGCGTGGTCGCGGTGCCGGGGGCGATCCGCCCGGTGTTCGAAACGACACCCTCGGCGCCCACCTTGATGGGACCCGAGCTGTCGATCAGGCCGGCAAGGTCGTTCTGGTGCGCGAGCACGCCCTTGGTCTGCGCCGAGGCGCGTGCCACCTGCTGCGCGTCGGGCGAGCCCGGAGTGGGTGGCGAGTTCTCAGGCGCTTGGGCGGGCGACGGCGTGGTTTCAGCCGCGACCGGACGCGTGGGCTGCTGGCTCGCCTTGGCGACCGGCGCGCGCTCGGTCGGCGCCTTTTGCTGCTGCTTGTCCTGCGGCTTGGACTCCGGTTTCTTCGGTTCTTCCTTCTTCTTGACGATCAGCTCGGCGATGCGCTCGGGAATGAACTCCTCTTGCCGCTTCTCGTGCGTGGGCTTGAACAGGAGGATGGTCGCGCCCATGACGAACGAGATCGCGAGGCTGGTCAAGAAGACCTTGCGGTAGCGCCGGTCGTCTTCGCCGCTGCTCGCCCACGGCATGGTCAGCGGCCGATACGGGATCTCGGAGGCATCGCGGTAAACAGGCAGTTCGTGGCGACGGTCCTCGACCTCGTCCTCGATGTCGACCAGCGCGGTGTTCAGTCGACGCAGGTTGTCGGTCTCGACACTGATTTCGGTGAACACCTCGTCGCGCCGCGCCTCGATATCGGCGACCTTCTCTTCGAACGCGGCGATGTTCCCCCGCAGCTTGCGCAGTTGTTCGTCGGGCGAGTCGGGCGACGTCTCGAGGTCGAAGAAGAGGTCCGCCCCGCCGGCGGCCTCGAGCTCCTCCAGCGAGCCCACGATCGTGCCGAGCAGCTGACGCTTGCGCCGCTCGCCGACCAGTTCGGCGTCGAGGTTGGTGAGCCGCTGGTCGAGTTCATCGAGCAGGCGGCTGACCTTCTCGACGTCGAGAGCGTGCTCTTCCAGGTCGAGGGCGTGCTCTTCCAGTTCCGGTGACAGCGTGGTTGTACTCACAGCGGAGATGCCCCGTTGGTGGTCTTCACTTCTGGTTCACGGCAAAAGAAATCTTGCCGAACCCGGCGTTGCTGCTGGAGAGCATGACCTTCTTCAGCACCTTGAAGGGCACGGTACGGTCGGCCAGGATCGTGACCTCGGTGTGCAAGCCGGCTTGGTCTTGCCGCTGCTGGGCGCTGGCCTTGATGCGCTCGATGGCCTGGCGGATCGCAGGAATCTCCAGCTCGTCACTGGTCACCACCTCCCCCATCGCGACGACCGGCTCGCCTTGGATGCGCACGTCGCGTTCCGACAGCGCGATCACGATCGACTGCCGAGGCATGCCGTCGACGCTCGAGTCGGGGAGCACCACGTGCTCCGGAGGATCCAGGTCGATGCCGATGCCTTGGTTGACCAGCAGATAGAGCACCAGCACGATGAAGATGTCCATCAGGGACGTCAGCATCATGGTCGCGGTCTCGCCGTGGCTCTCCGCATAGTCTCTTCTCAGCCTTGATGTCGCGATGCTCATGGTGCGTCACCCACCGTCACGTTGGGGAAGAGCGTGACGCGAAGCGGCGGCGAGCCTTCCCGCGGTGCCTTGACATCCACGAACTTCAAGGCGTCCATCACCGCGATCAGCGCGGAGTAGTCGATGTCCGGCTCCACCAGCAGGATCACGTCGCGCTTGCCCGGGTTCTCGTCCTTCAGGAGCTTGAGGCTCTGCGACAGCTTGGCCGTGTCGTAGCGGTCGCCCTCCTTGGGCAGGCGGGTCGTGATGTTCGTGCCGTTGCCGATCTCCAATCCCTGCTTGCGCAGCACCACCTCGATCACGACCGGAGGAGCATTCTTGCTCGCGTCCTCCGGGCTGCTCGCCAGCGGAGGCATGTTGATCTCCTGGATCGTGATCTTCGAGAAGACCGCGGACAGCAGGAGGAACGAGACCAGCACCACCAGGATGTTCAGCAGCGCGGTGAGGTCCAGCTCGTCCGACTGCGGCTCAAGACGCTTTCTTTTGAACATAGTCGTGGATGTTTGAAATGCGGGCAGTCGCACCGGCACGCACGATCATGTTGATCGTCCTGAGCGCGGCAATCTCGAGGCCGGAGATGATTCGACCTGCCTTGGTGTTGAGCAGCAGGCTGAAGGTCAGCATCGGCATTGCGATCAGCAGACCGGTCGCGGTGCAACTCATGGCTTCGGAGATCGAGAGCGACAGCAGCGCCGACTTCTCCGACGGGGCTGCCGTCGCCACGGCGGCGAACGCGCCGATCAGGCCGACGATCGTGCCGAACAGTCCGAGCAGGGTCGCCAGGTTGGCGAGCAGCCCCAGGTACGAGACCCGCTTCTGGAACTGCGGCACGATGGACTGCATGGCCTCTTCCATCGCCAGCTCGATGTCGGTCCTGCGGCGCACGACGCCCTGGTTCTCGATGCCGACATTGACCAGCATCGCCAGCGCCGATTTATCGTCGCGCGTGATTTCGCGCGCTTTCTCGAAATCGCCCTGGTGAAGCACCGGCTGGATCTGCTCCCAGGTCCGCTGGTGGGCTCGGATTGCGCGGAAGAAGATGAGATAGCGCTCGAGAGCGATACCGAGACCGACGACACCCACGACGATGATCGGAATCACCCAGATCCCGCCTGCGGCAATGAACTTAACGGCGCCCGAAACGTAATCCATTTGTCAAACTCCTTCGATTGCTTCAGTTGCGGTTGCTGAGCTTGTGAAACTCGAGTTGGCGTAGAAAAGATGGCTTGTCGATAGGGGTCAGGTCCTGGCCCAGCAGACTCGACTTGAAGTCGGTGTCGCGCCCGATCTCCGAGCTCTTCCAGGGAATGATGGTCAGCGACTTGGGCGTTTCGCTGTTGCCGACGATTGACATGCCCGACACCGCCTTGGTCTCGCCCTCAGGCGCAGTCGACTTGTCTGGACGTGCCTTCTCCTCGGCTGTGGCCGAGCCGATGCACACCAGCAGGCAGGCCATGGTGGTGAATGTCTTCGCTGTCATGATCCCTCCTTCTTGGCGGTGCGCTTCTGAAGATCGGCAATCCAGATCTCCACGCGTTTGTCGTCGGGTGCGCTCGAGGCGTAGGTCTTGTAGTGATCGATCGCGCATGCGTAGTCTTTCAGGTAGAGGTCGCACAGAACGCCCAAGTTCTTGTGAGCCATGGCGAAGTGCGGGAACTTCGCCAGGATCTTTTCGTACACAGCGCGCGCCTCGGCGAAGCGTCCAGTCTCGCGATACAGCAGTGCGAGCTCGTTGCCGGCCACTGGGTTGTCCGGCTCGATGGTCAATGCCTGCTTCAGCTGCGTCTCGGCAAGGTCGAGCTTGTCCAGCTTCTTGTAGACGAGCGCCAGGTTGATCGGCGGGATGGCGTTGTCCGGCACGGTTGTCGCCAGCCTCTTGAACGCTTCGATGGCTTGCTCGTGCTGTCCGGCCTTGACCAGGGCTAAGGCCGAGTCCAGATCGGCCTGCGCTTGCGGAGCAACGCTGGCGACGGGTTTTGCGGCCGTCGATTCGGCCGCCTTGCTGGGTTGCTTGCCAGCGCCCGGTGCAACCACCTGCGACGTGGCCATGCACGCCTGCAGCGCCGCCAGCGCCACGAGCCAGGCCAGCTTCACCACCCTCATGCCAGGCGCCCGCTTCACTTCTGCGCTCCCGGAGTTGCCGGCGCCGATGCGGAGGAAGCATCCTTGGCAGCCGGTGGCGTCGCGGCCACCACCACCGGCTCGGGGCGCTCGGTGAGCCTGTCGAAGGCGACCAGGCGATTGAAGGTCTCGACGTAGCCGCTGCTTTCCTCGAACTTCGCATAGCGCGCAGGGACGAGCTTGGCGAGCCTTGCGAAGCTCTTCTCCACCCACTTGTTGTAGATGCCGAGCTTGACCAGATCGGTGTTCTTCTGGTGCACGTCGATCGCCCTCTCTTCGAACGGGAAGGCCTGCTCCTCGAGGGCCAGTTCGTACTGCTCCTTCTCGGCTGCGGACAGATTGCGGGGGCGCTCAGACTCCACGAGCGAACGGTTGAAGTCGTAGTACATCTCCCCGAGGTAGTAACTCGCCGC
>DASTZF010000086.1:0-3186 GCA_035764445.1 Burkholderiaceae bacterium | reverse complement strand
GTGCGCTTGCCGGTGAGCAACCCGACCAGCGCCATGTAGGGCTTGTAGGTCGAACCCGGCGGGTAAGTGCCCCGCAGGGCCCGATTCAGCAGCGGCTTGTCAATCGACTCGTTCAACTCGCGCCAACTGTCGCCGTCGATGCCATCGACGAACAGGTTAGGGTCGAATGTCGGCTTGCTGACCAGCGCCAGCACCTCGCCATTGCGTGGGTCGATCGCCACCAGTGCGCCGCGCCGCTCGCCGAACATCTCCTCGACCAGCGCCTGCAGCTTGATGTCGACCGACAGCCGCAGCGTGTTGCCCGGCGTCGCGCCGTGGCTGTCGAGGCGGCGCACCGCGCGGCCGCCGGCGCTGGTCTCGACCTCCTCGAAGCCGGTGACGCCGTGCAGCTCGTCCTCGTAGGCCTGCTCGAGTCCCAGTTTGCCGATGTACTCGGTGCCCTTGTAGTTGGCCTGGCGGTCGTCGTCCCATTCCTCCATCTGCTTCTTCTCGGCCTGGTTGATGCGGCCGATGTAGCCGATCAGGTGAGCGCCGGTCTCGCCAAGCGGGTAGTGACGGAACAGCCGCGCGCGCACGTCGACGCCGGGGAAGCGGAAGCGCTGCGCCATGAAGCGGGCCACCTCCTCGTCGGTGAGCTTGGTGCGGATCGGCAGCGACTCGAAGCTCTTGCTGTCCTCGAGCAGCCGCTTGTAGCGCTTGCGGTCGCGCGACTGGATGTCGACCACCTGCGCCAGCTGGTCGATCACCGACTCGAGATCCTCCTTCAACTTCGACGGCGTGATCTCCAGCGTGTAGGCCGAGAAATTGCTCGCCAGCACGATGCCGTTGCGGTCGAGGATCAGCCCGCGGTTGGGCACGATCGGCACTACCGCGATGCGGTTGGCCTCGGCCTGCGTCGACAACTCGTCGTGCTTCCAGATCTGCAGCCAGGTCAGCCGCGCGCCGAGCAGGCAAAAGCCGAAAAGCACGAACGCCGCGGCGGCGAACAGCCGGCCGCGAAAGCGATCCAGCTCGAGTTCGACGTTGCGCAGCTCGGTCATCGGTGCGCCTCCGCTACAGTGGCCGATTCTCGTCGGGATCGGGCGCGCGCCGCTGCGGCGCCAGCAGCACCCAGACTGCCAGCGGCCACAGCGCGGCCTCGAGCGTCGGTGCGCCGAGCAGCTGCCAGCCCGGGAAGCTGCCACCCGAGGCCAACCGCACGGCCAGCGAGACACCGTGCGCGGCGGCGAACAGCGGCCACACCTGCAGGGCCTGCTCGAGCACCGAGAACCACAGCAGGCGTCGATGGATCGTCACTGCCAGGAAGCTCAACAGCGTATAGGCCAGCGCGTGCTGCCCGAACAGCGCACCCTGGTGCACGTCCATCAGCAGGCCCAGCAAGAACGCGATGCCGACGCCGACGCGCAGCGGTTGGTGCACGTTCCAGAACACCAGCACCAGCGCCAGCAGATCGGGCATCGCCGCCTGGCGACCGAGCGGGATCAGGTTGAAGCCGAGCGCAAACAGCAGCGAAACCGCGATGAACAGCGGATTGACCGGCAGCAGCAGCTGGTCGGCCCCACGCGGCATGATCATGACGCGTGCTCCTTGGTCAGCTCGTGCGACGCTGAGCTGGTCGCGCTCATCGCTTGGCTCCGCGCTGACGCCCCGGCTTCGCGACCGTCTCGACCTCGGGATCCGGCCGTGGGGGCATCTGCGCCGCCAGCGGATCGAGCACCAGCACGTGGCGCACGCCGTCGGGTCGCGCGCGCGCCTGCAGGCTGATGCGCGCAAAGCCCGAGTCGACCTTGCGCTCGAC
The DNA here is from genome assembly GCA_035764445.1 of Burkholderiaceae bacterium. GTDB lineage: Bacteria > Pseudomonadota > Gammaproteobacteria > Burkholderiales > Burkholderiaceae_C > JAEUPI01. The sequence continues at coordinate 1,388 of DASTZF010000086.1, read as the reverse complement.
CTTCACCACGGCGGCTACCGCGAGGCCCGGCGGGTAGACACCGTCGACACCGCTGGTCAGCAGCAGATCGCCCACCTGCACATCGGCGTTGGCGGCCATGAAGCGCAGCTCCATCAGGTCGCCGTCACCGGAGCCGAATGCAGCGCTGCGCTGCTGCGTACGCGGGTTGAGCACTGGAATCGCCGCATCCTTGTCGGCCAGCAGTGTGATCTCCGCCGACAGCGGGTACACGCGTGTGACCTGGCCGAGCACGCCGGCGTCGTTGATCACCGGCGAGCCCAGCAGCACCCCGTGCGTCGAGCCGCGGTCGATGAACAGCTTGCGCGAATACGGATCGGTGGCCTCGTACAGCACTTCGGCAGTGCGGTTCTTGACGGTGAGCGCGGGCCGCAGCTCGAGCAATGCACGCAGCCGCGCGTTCTCACTGGCCAGCTGCTCGACGCGCGCCGCCCGTTCGGCTTGAGCGACCAGCTTGGTCTTGGCTTCACGCTCGCCGGCGATCGCGTGCGTGAGGCCCTGCAGGTACTCGCTGCCGCCCTCGACCAGCTCCACTGGCACCAGCAGACTGCGCTGGATCGGCAGCAGCACGGTGGCCAGCGTGGCGCGGATCGGCTGCGTGTACTTCAAGCGCGAGTCGGCGGCCATCAGAAAGACCGCCAGTGCCGAGAACACCGCCAGCTTGGTCAGCGCAGACGGGCCCTGACGGAAGAAGGGCGGTGGGGTGCGGTCGAGCGTCCCCAGTGGCATGGGGTCACCGGCACCGTCACTCGGACGTGAAGATCGACCCCAGGCGCTCCATGCGCTCCAGCGCCATGCCGCAGCCGCGCACGACGCAGGTCAGCGGGTCTTCTGCTACCAGCACCGGCAGGCCGGTCTCTTCGGCCAGCAGGCGGTCGAGGTCGCGCAGCAGCGCGCCGCCGCCGGTGAGCATCATGCCGCGCTCGGCGATGTCGGCGCCAAGTTCGGGCGGGGTCTGCTCGAGCGCGTTCTTCACGCTCGAGACGATCTGGTTTAGCGGGTCGGTCAGCGCCTCGAGGATCTCGTTGCTCGAGATCGTGAAGCTGCGCGGCACGCCCTCGCTCAGGTTGCGGCCCTTGACCTCCATCTCCTTGACCTCGGAGCCGGGGAAAGCCGAGCCGATGCTCTTCTTGATGCCCTCGGCGGTGGGCTCGCCGATCAGCATGCCGTAGTTGCGGCGGATGTAATTGATGACCGCTTCGTCGAACTTGTCGCCGCCGACGCGCACGCTGCCCTTCCAGACCATGCCGCCCAACGAGATCACGCCCACCTCGGTGGTGCCGCCGCCGACGTCCACGACCTTCGAGCCCGTGGCATCCGCGATCGGGAGGTCCGCGCCAATCGCCGCGGCCATCGGCTCCTCGATCAGG
>DASTZF010000085.1:0-4731 GCA_035764445.1 Burkholderiaceae bacterium | reverse complement strand
CGTTGAAGGTCCGCGGTGAGCACCTGTACCGTCTCGGGCCACTGGCCGTGCCGGAGCGGACCGAGACAGGAGCGCAAGCGCTGACGCATGGAGCAGTGGCGTTGTTCGTCGAGCGTGCGCAGGCGGTCGATCCGCGCTTCGCGATCAGCGACGGGAACGCGCACCTCGCTGTCGAGCTGTGCCGGGTGCTCGAAGGCTTGCCACTGGCCATCGAACTGGCCGCTGCGCGAGCACACCTGCATGGGCTGCCACGCCTGCTCGCGTCGATGAATAACCGATTGATGCTGTTGACCGGCGGACGCGACCGCCTCGCGCCGGCGCGCCAGCGCACGCTCCGCGCTGCCCTCGAGTGGAGCCATGGCTTGCTGGCGCCGCGCGAGCAGCGGGTGTTTCGTCGTCTGGCCGTGGTCAGCGGCAGCGCGTCGCTGGACTTGCTCCAGTCGCTGCTGATCGACCCCGCCGGCTGCGATGAGAGTCTCGACGCGTGGGGCGTGCTGGACGCGCTTGACGAGTTGGTCGACCGTTCGTTGGTCGTTGTAGTGCCGCAAGGCGACGGCGCACCTCGCTATCGACTGCTCGATTCGCCGCGCGCGCTCGCGCTCGAGCTCCTGGAAGCAGCCGGCGAGCGGCCTGCATTACAGGAGCGGCACGCGCGGCTGGTCGCGGCGCACTTCGAGACGGCTTATCACAGTTACTTCGCCGGCCGTGGAGGCGCCGTCGCCTGGCTACACGAGCTGGAACCCGATCTTGATAACGCGCGCCAGGCGCTCGCTAGCGCGCGCGCGTTGCACGATGTCGGTGTCGAACTGACCCTCGGCGCCACCTTGCTGCGTGCGATGTCCACGGCTGCGCACTCCGAGCGCATGGCACTCGCCGACGCCTGCGCGGCAAGCCTCGAGACTACCGCCGCCGAGGCACTTCCCCGCGCCCTGCGGCTGCGAGTGTGGACCGAACTGTCCTCCGTCTGGGTCAATGCGCAGAAGCAACAGTCAAAACTCGCCGCCGACCGCGCGGTCGAGCTGGCGCGCTCGGGCGATGGCAGCGATGATGATCGGTTCGCGCTGTGCCGCGCGCTTGCCCGAGCGGCAACTTCGGCTGCGCAGTCGCAGGAACTGGCCCGTGCCTCGGCCTACCTCGAGGAGGCACTTTCACTGCAGGATCCGCAGTGGCCTGCGTCTCGTCGTCTCTGGTGTGCCGAGGCAGCGAGTTGGGTCGCACACATGCGTGGCGACGCCGCGGAGTCGCTGCGTCGCAGCCGAGAGCTATACGAACTGGAACGCGCGCGCGGGGGCAACGTATTCGGGGCGCTCAGCAACCTGGTCGACGACGAATTGGCCGCGGGCGATGCGCACGCAGCTGTGCTCTCTGGGCAGGCGCTGGTCGAGGCGCTCACGGCGACGCGGCGCGAGGACAGCATGGCGTTCGCGCGCATCAATCTTGCCGCCGCGCTCCTGGCGGTGGGCGACACGCCACAGGCGCGCACCGTACTGCGTGGGGGATGGGACCGTGCCGTCGCGTTCGAACTCGACCACTGTGCGGCGTGCTACCTCGCGCTGCTTGCGGCACTTGAGGGCCGGCCGCGAAGCGCTGCGCGGCTTCATCGCTTCGCCGAGACCGAGTACCTGCGGCGTCAGGAGGCGCGCGAAGGGAACGAGTCGAGGGCGCTCGATCGGGCGAAGGCACTCACCGTAGGGGCTCTCGGGGCGACAGGCTGGGCGGTCTGGCAGCAGGACGGCGATGCTTTGCGCGTTGACGGCGTCGCCGCCATCGCGTTCGCAACCCTCGACGGTTAGTCTGCGATTGCGTCGGCAACGGGCCTCGATGGTGCCGCGTGTTATGTCCTATGGACCGAACTTTCTGATCTGTCTCGGCGCGCTGCCACGTACGTGGACAAGATTCTCAAGGGGGCCAAGCCCGGCGATCTTCCCGTAGAGCAGCCGACGAAATTCGAGTTGGCGATCAACATGAGAACTGCGAAAGACCTCGGCATCACCGTACCGCAAGCGTTGCTGGCACGTGCAGATAACCTGATTCAGTAGTCTGTCGGCCGGGATCGGCGCACGCGAGAGTCCGCTTGTCCAAGCCACGACAGGCTGGAACGGGTCGGGAGTATCAGTACGAGCGATAGGCAAGCGGACAGTCGGACGTCGTGATCACGTCAGACGCGCTCTAAGTCGCAGTCCCTTCGATACCGGCCATAGGGAACGGCTCGCCGAAGCGCCTGCCTCAATGGCCGCTAACTGGCATAGAGCGTGAATTCACGGTGCGGCGGTCACTGGCAGCTATCGCTGCATTGCTGTTGTCCACCTCGCCGAGCCGTGTGACCGCTTCGGGTCGTGAGCACCACTTCGAGGTATCGGCAAGCGGTCGCTCGCGCGGGCAATTCGCTTGTGCTACGCGAAGGTCCGGAGCACATTTGATACCGGTCGTTCGGGTCAGGGCTGCATTGACTCGGCGAATGACTGCAAAGTGGCCGAGACCGCGAGTAGCGGACTTGACGGTCATTGACGACAACCGCTGCTAAGCGGCGATCGCCCGGTGTTCAGCTGACCTTCCGTTCAGCCACGCGCGCCCGCGCGCGATGTGCCCGATCTGGTCCTGCGAGATCGCGAGGTCTGGCTTGAGGATTTGCTCGCCTTCGTGGTCCGTCGCACCCTTTCGCAATACTCGTCGCAGACGCGGTTGGCGACTAAGCGAATGCGGCCCGACGCCGAGCGTTCCTCGCGACTGACGCCGACGATCCGCTGCGCGATGAGATGAAGCGCATGTACGTGCTGAGTGTCTGGCCCAAGTTTATGAGGCACTATGGCCCCGTGCCGAAAGCAAACTATTGGCGGAATCTTTAGCGCTGGGCCGAGGGGCCGGGATAGACCGGAGTACGGCAACCGTGACCAATGGTGATGCCCCGGCACCACGGCGGTCGGCGTCAGCAAGTCAACCCAGCGGCGCGAACATCACCACTACCGAGCGCGCCTCGACACGATGGTGAGTACCGATGACGCCTTCGGCATCGTCGACCTCGACCAGGTCGCGCGGCGCCAGCCGAGCCGAATCGATGATGCGCAGCCAGCCGCTGCGGGCGCGCGGCGGCAGAACTGGCAGTTCAAAGTCGAGCGGCTCCCAGTACGCATTCAGCGCGAAGTGCATCAGCAGATCGCCCGACAGACTGGAAGCGGTGACCGCGAGGCTGCGCGAATCGATGCTCGTATCCGGCGCGCCGACGCGCACGCCGTGCAGCTGGACGTTGACGCGCTCCATCAGTTCGGCGAGCGTGAGCTGGTGGTCCTTCCTCACTGATTCGCGCAGGTTGCGAATACGGATCAGCCCCTGCACGAAACGGTGGATGTCGGCGTGGCGAGCGAGCAGCGTCCAGTCGAGCCAGCTCGTCTCGTCGTCGTGGCAGTAGGCGTTGTTGTTGCCACGCTGCGTGCGGCGCATCTCGTCGCCCATCAGCAGCATGGGTGTGCCAAGCGAGAGCACGTTGATCGCGAGCAGGTTCTTCACCTGCTGTGTGCGCAGCGCGAGCACCGCCGTGTCGTCAGTCGGGCCCTCGGCGCCGCAGTTCCAGCTGCGATTGTCGTTCGCGCCGTCGCGGTTGTCCTCGCCGTTCGTCTCGTTGTGCTTGTCGTTGTACGAGACCAGATCCTGCAGCGTGAAGCCGTCGTGGCTGGTCACGAAGTTGATACTCTGCGCCGGTTCGCGCGGCCGCGCGCCGTACAAGTCCGGGCTGCCGAGCAGCCGGTTGGCGAGGGCGACCACCACGCCGGAGTCGCCGCGCACGAACGAGCGCACGTCGTCGCGAAACCTGCCGTTCCATTCCTTCCAGCGCTCGCCGAAGAAAGATCCGACCTGGTAGAGCCCGGCCGCGTCCCAGGCCTCGGCGATCAGCTTCGTGCCAGCCAGGCGCGGGTCGCTTTCGATGTCCCACAGCAGCGGTGGGTTCGCGACTGGGCGGCCGTACTCGTCGCGCGAGAGGATCGCGGCGAGGTCGAAGCGGAAGCCGTCGACGTGCATCACCTGCACCCAATAGGCCAGGCTGTCGAGGATCAGCCGGCGCACCACCGCGTGATTTGCATTCAGCGTGTTGCCGGTGCCCGAGTAGTTCAGGTAGCGGCCGTCGCCGTCGAGCAGGTAGTAAGTCGCGTTGTCGAGCCCGCGCAGCGTGTAGGTCGGCCCGTTCTCGTCACCCTCGGCGGTGTGGTTGAACACCACGTCGAGGATCACCTCGAGACCGGCGCGGTGCATCGCCTTGACCATGTCTCGGAACTCGTCGCGCACCGCGGCCGCGCCCGGGCCCGATGCGTAGCCCGCGTGCGGCGCAAAAAACGAAACTGGCGCGTAGCCCCAGTAGTTCGTGCGGCCTGTTGGCGCGTCCTGCGGGTCAAACTGAAACACCGGCATCAGCTCGACCGCGGTGACGCCGAGCGCGTGCAGGTACGGGATCTTCTCGACCAACCCGGCGAACGTGCCGCGCAGCGCTTCCGCGACGCCGGAACTTGGATGGCGCGTAAAGCCGCGCACGTGCAGCTCGTAGATGACCGTCTGCGTGAAGGGGCGGTGCAGCGGCTGGTCGCCCTGCCAGTCGTAGTCGTGGTCGGCGCAGACGATGCTCTTGCACGCGAACGCGTCATTGCGCCCCGGCGCATGCGCGCTGGTGCGCCGCCAGCGCGACGGCACCGCGACGGCGCGCGCGTAGGGATCGAGCAGCACCTTGCCGGGGTCGAAACGCCT
>DASTZF010000084.1:0-3444 GCA_035764445.1 Burkholderiaceae bacterium | reverse complement strand
CACGCCGCTGCCGCAGGCCTTCAAGACGCTCTCCACGTTGGCGAGCGCCTGTCGGGCCTGCTCGTCGAAGCTCGCATTCACGAGCTTCTCACCCGTCGGGCTGATGGGCAGCTGACCGGAGACGAAGACGAAGCCGTTGGCCACAGTCCCGTGCGAGTAGTGCCCGCCCGGTGGTGCGTTTTCAATCGGGTTGACGAACTGCAAAGCGCCCGTGTTCATTGCCTCACCACCCGTAGAAGCGCGGCCAAGCCTCGACGTCGCCGCTCGGCAAGACCGCATGGTATTGGGGATGCTGCGCGCCCGTGGCGCAGGCATGGTTCGGAAGGATGCGCAGGCGCGTGCCGATTGGAAACCGTGTGGCGATCTCCTTGTCGGTGCCTTCGGCGCGGCAGACGATGCCATGCTCCTGGTTGGCGCTGCCGACGATGTAACCGGCGATGGGCACGCCGTCAGCCGCGCACGCCTGGCCGTAGCCGAAATCGCGCTTCTGCTTTTGGGTGCCGCGGTCCCGGCTCATGGCCATCCAACCCGCGTCGACGATGGCCCAGCCCTTCTGCTCCTGGTGCCCGATCACCGTGGTGAGCACCGAGAGCGCGATGTCTTGCGTCGCGCACACCCCGATGTTGTGCATGACCAGGTCGAAGAACACGTACACGCCAGCGCGTACCTCGGTGACTCCGTCCAGGTGCTGCGCCGACCGCGCGGTGGGCGTGGAGCCCACGCTGACGACCGGGCAGGGCAGACCTGCCTGACGCAGGCGCCGGGCGGCGCTCACGGCGCCGTCGCGCTCCTGTTCGGCGATGTTGCGCAGCGCCTCGGGATCGGCGTACTCATAGCTCAATCCGGCGTGCGCCATCACGCCGCCAAGGCGCATGCCAGCATCGTGCAGTACGCGCCCCACTTCAATCAACGCGTTCCCTGCCGGAGGAATCCCCGATCGGTGGCCGTCCACGTCGAGCTCGATCCAGATCTCGAACGACTCCCGCTGTGCATTCCCGAAAGCACCAACCGCCTGCGCGGCTGCAACGCTGTCGATCACGATCTTGATGTCACAGCCCCGGCGCCGCAGTTCGAGGACCTGGGGAAGCCTGGTTGGCACCATGCCCACCGCGTAGAGAATGTCCTTGATGCCAGCGGAGAAGAACTGCTCTGCCTCCTTGAGCGTGGACACGGTGATGCCTTGGGCCCCGGCGGCGATCTGCGCTCGCACCACGGACAAGCACTTGGTGGTCTTGACGTGCGGACGGAACTTCACGCCGAGCAGGTTCATGCGCCGCTGCATGCGGTCGATGTTGTCCTGCATGCGCTGGGTGTCGATCAGCGCAGCCGGTGTGCCGAGGTCGTGGATCGTGGTCACGGCGCGCGGCCAACGTGATGCTGAACCTGCACTCTAGGCCCGCCCAAGCCGATCCGATGTCCGATCGGGCCCGGGCTCACGATGTCTCTGATCCCCTGCTCGTCCTGGGTCCGCGCGCGCTCAGCGCACCAACAAGGTCCACCGTCTGGGCCTGCAGCGGTACTTCAAACCTGTCGAGCACTTCGCACACCCGTCGCAAACTGTCCTGCGTCTGGTTCAGCACCTCACGCGAAAGCGCTTCGTTGTTGCTGTCCAAGACAGCAGTCGCGGCGACGTCAGAAAGTACACCCCTCGCGCGAGGGTGTCGAACGGCGATGCTGTAAAGCTCCAACCAGGTCATTGGCCGAAAGGATACCCGCGACTCGTGATCGAGCAGTGACTCGAAGCAGAGAGCTCAACCCGCTCGGGCGATTCGGCGCGAACGGGAATGCTCGGCTTCAGGCTGAATCCGGCTCGTCGCGAGCGTCAATGCCTCTCGCAACGAGCTACAGTTCCACCAGATCTCTGGGTCTGCCGCACGATCGCTACGATGTCCACGTCCAAATTGTCCGTGCCCAGACCGTCGCCCACGCTCTTTGCCGGGAGACCGAGGGGCACAGGCATCCGGTCCCGGACTTTCGACCACTTGATGCGCGCAGCGGTCCGCATGACGAGCCACGGGCGGATTCCGTCCGTGAGCGATCTTGCCGCGGCGGCAGGCGTGAGCCGCGCCACGGCCTACCGCTACTTTCCCAGTCGTGGCACGCTGATCTCAGCGGTGATCGATGAGAGCTTGCGGCCGGTCCGTCATTGGACCTCGTCAGCGGTCGACGGCGCACAACGCATCGACGAGCTGTTCGAGAACACGCTTCCGCGCTTACAGGAATACGAGGCGCAGATGCGCGCGGCGCTGCAGCTCGCACTCGAACACTGGTCGGCCGCGCGCACAAGGTCGCTCGGCAAGCCTCCGTTCACGCGGGGATTCCGCAGAGCCATCCTCGAGCGGAATGCCGCGCCTTTGCGCGCGCGGCTCGGCCCCAAGGCATTCGACAGGCTCCTGAAGGCGTTATCGCTCGTCTATGGGATCGAGTCGTTCGTCGTGTTGAAGGACATCTGGGGCGTGCGCGAGCCCGAGATCGAGGCCATCGTGCGGTGGGTGGCGGCAGCCCTGGTCTCCGCATCGATCGCGCAAACCAGCGGACGCCAACCAAGAGTGTCCCGGTAGTCCTGTTGTCCTCCTCACGCCTCGGGGCAGGCGTCGAGAATCCCGACGAATCGCTCAGTGCAACGCATTCAGCACGGCGTCAACGGTGCGGCCTTGGTCTGCGTGCAGCCGTGCCCGCTCCAGCGGCGGAACAGGTCGTGTTCGATGCCCACCTGATCCAGCGCCTTGCCGATCGTCTGGTGCACCAGGTCCATGATGGTCTGGGGGCGGTGGTAGAAGGCCGGCATCGGTGGCAGCAGCACCGCGCCGCAGTCGGCGGCGCGCGCCATGAGCTCCAGATGGCCTTTGTGCAACGGCGTTTCGCGCACCAGCAGCACGAGCTTGCGCCCCTCCTTGAGCTGCACGTCGGCGGCGCGCACAACCAGGTTGTAGGTGAACGAGTTGGCGATCGCCGACAGCGTCTTCACCGTGCACGGCGCGATGATCATGCCGCGCGTGCGGAACGAACCGCTGGCCGGCGCGGCGCCGACATCCTTGTTGGGGTACACGACGTCCGCCAGCGCGCGCACGTCGCTCAGCGTGTAGTCGGTCTCGATGTTCAGGTTCAGGCCCGCGGCCTCGCTGAGGATCAGGTGCGTCGGCTGGCCCAGGCTCTTCAGCACGCGCAGCAGCTCGACGCCGTAGATGACGCCGGTGGCGCCGGTGATCGCGACGATCAGGGGCAGGGTCATGGGTAGTCCTCAGGCCAGATGCGGTGTCCGTGCCGCAGGTGCTGCCGGCGCGGTCGATTCGATCAGCGCCAGGCAGTGCGCGGCGATCTGGAAGACCTCGTTGGCCGAGATCACGCCGACCACGCGCTCGCCATCGAGCACCGGGAACTGCGCGACGCCGAGTTCGCGCCCGCGGCGCAGGCACTGCTGCATCGTGTCGCCGGCCTGGACGG
>DASTZF010000083.1:0-3188 GCA_035764445.1 Burkholderiaceae bacterium | reverse complement strand
GGGTGGCGTGGGTGGGAGAACAGCGTGGCGGCGTCCGCCAGCTCCACCAGACGTCCGAGGTACATCACCCCAACCCGCGTGGCCATCTGGGACACCACGGCGAGATTGTGCGAGATGAACAGGTAGGTGAGCCGCAGCCGCTCCTGCAGCTCCCGCATCAGGTTGAGGATCTGCGCCTGCACCGACACGTCGAGGGCGGAGGTCGGCTCGTCGCAGACGATGAACTCCGCATTGGAGGCGAGCGCACGGGCGATCGCGATGCGCTGGCGCTGTCCGCCCGAAAACTCGTGCGGGTACCGCGAAACCGCATCGCCGCGCAACCCCACGCGTCGCAGCAGTTGCGTCACGCGCTCACTCCGCTCGTCGCGCTGCACGTCGGGACGCAGCGCGATGAGCCCCTCTTCGAGGATCTCGCCGACCCGCATGCGCGGATCGAGCGACGAGTAGGGATCCTGAAACACGATCTGCACGTCGCGACGCACCGCACGCAGTGCCTCGCCTTGCAACCCGAACAGGTCGCGGCCGTCGAACAGCGCCGCGCCGCTGATCTCGGCCTGACGCCTGAGCAACTGCACGATCGCCTTGCCGGTGGTGGTCTTGCCGCAGCCCGACTCGCCCACCAGCGCGAGAGTGCGCCCCGCCGCGATGCTGAAGCTCACGCCGCGCACGGCCTCAAGGGCGCCAACGCGGCGCTGCAGCGCGCCCCTGCGGATCGGGAAGCGAACGCTGAGGTCCTTGACCTCGAGCAGCGGGCCGTTCGCGCGGTCGCCGTTCGCGCGGTCGCCGTTGCGCTGCGTGCCGTTCGCGACGGGCGCCGGGACGGCGCCGGCCGTCGGCGCGTCACCCGCGCCCGGGGACCGATGCTCGGCGTAGAGCACGCATCGCACGAGGCTCCCTTGCACCGACAGCAGGTCGGGCACGGCGTTCACGCAGCGATCGTGCACGAACGCGCAGCGGTCGCTGAAGCGGCAGCCGGTGAACGTGCGGTTCAGCGCAGGCACGGTACCGGGGATGGCTTCGAGCGCCTGGGCGCGCCGCTGCGCGTCGGGCAGCGCGCGCAGCAGCGCCCGCGCATACGGATGCAGCGGCCGCGCAAAAAACCGATCGGCGCTCGCCACCTCGACGATCTGGCCGGCATACATCAGCGCGACGCGGTGCGCCATGCTCGACACCACCGCGAGGTCGTGGGTGATCAGCAGCAGCCCCATGCCCTGCTCGCGCTGCAGGTCGCGCAGCAGTTCGAGGATCTGCGCCTGGATCGTGACGTCGAGCGCGGTGGTCGGCTCGTCGGCGATGAGGAAGTCCGGCTCGGCCGCCAGCGTGAGCGCGATCATCACGCGCTGCTTCTGCCCGCCGCTCATGCGGAATGGATAGTCGTCGATGCGGCGCTCGGGCTCCGGAATGCCGACCTTGCGCAGCCAGTGCAGCGCACGTTCGCGCGCCGCGGCGCCACGCAGCTCGGTGTGCGCCTCGACAGCCTCGACGATCTGGTCGCCAACCTTCATCACCGGGTTCAAGCTGGTCGCTGGCTCCTGGAAGATCATGCCGATGCGGCCACCGCGCACCGAGCGCATCTGGCTCTCGGGCAGCGCCAGCACGTCGGTGCCGCTGAGCGACACCGCGCCCGCGGTGACGGCGCCGTTCTCGGGCAGCAGGCGCATCAGCGCCAGCGCGGTCATGCTCTTGCCGCAGCCTGATTCACCCACCAGCGCGAACGTCTCGCCGCGCGTGAGCGACAGGCTCAGGCCGTCGACCGCCTTGACGAGCCCGGAGTCGGCATCGAGCCCGATTTGCAGGTGGTCGATCGCGAGCATCGGTCGACTCAGGCAGCCTTGTGTGCCGCGCGCGTTGGGCGATAGGCCCGTGCTCGCGGATCGAAAGCGTCGCGCACGCCGTCGGCGAACAGGTTGGCCGCCAGCACCAGTGCGAGCATGAAGCCGAACGCGGCGACGAACGACCACCACACCAGCGGGTCGCCGCTCATCTCGTTGCGCGCCAGGTTGATCATGCCGCCGAAGCTGTTGAGGCTGGGGTCGACGCCGACGCCGACGTAGGTGAGCACGGCCTCGTACAGGATGAGGTCGGAGAAGTTCAGCACCGTGGTGATCAGCACCAGATGCATCACGTTGGGCACCACGTGGCGTGCCATCGTACGCAAGTGCGGTACGCCGAATGCCTCGGCGGCCTGCATGAACTCCAGATCGCGCAGCTTCAGCGTCTCGGCGCGCACCAGCCGGCACAGCGTGGCCCAGCCGGTCAACCCGAGGATCACGCACAGTAGGAACATCTTCAGGTCGGCGCGCTCCAGGCCGGTGTCGAATGCATCGGCATGCGTGTCGATGAACACCTGCACCATCAGCACGCAGGCAGCGATCAGCAGCACGTTCGGCACCGAGGTCAGCAGCGTGTAGAGGTACTGCACCGCCTCGTCGACCCAGCCTTTGAAGTAACCCGCGAGCACGCCGAGCACCAGCGCCAGCGGCACCGTGGCCAGCGTCGACAGCGTGCCGATCACGAACGCCGTGCGCACGCTCTTCAACGCCTGCACCAGCACGTCGTTGCCGGTGCGGTCGGTGCCGAACACGTGGTAGTGGCCCATCAGTGTCACCACCGGGCCGGCGGCCAGGGCGATCGCCGCCAGCGTGAAGAGCGGCACCCGCCAGGGATAGCGCGTGTGGCCCGCGATCATCGCTCTCCAGCGCGTCGCCAGCGTTCCGTGCTCGCGCCCCACCGAGGCACCGAGCACGATCGAGGTGACGAGCGTGATCAGCAATCCGGCGCCGAGGCCCGATGCGGTACGCCCGAGCACGTCGGGCAGCCAGTCGCGTTCGGGGTCCTTCAGGTGCGCGCCGCCATATTGGAGCCGCGACAGCTCCCGCACGGTGACGCCTTTGCGCTCGACGGTCTCCTTCTTCAGCGCGTGCGTGGCCAGCGGCGCCGAATAGGTCGTCTCGCGCATCTGCAGCGGCCGATCGAGCATCATGTCGAGCAGCGACGACGTGCGTGTGTCGTAGAAGGTCACGCCGGCGGCCTGACCCGGTGCTCTCGGCAGCGCACGGCGGAAATGGATGCTGTCGAGCGCACTGACAAGCATGAAGACCGCCAGCACGGCAGCCGCCGCCAGCGTGGTGCCGTCGTGCATCGCGCGGCCCCAGTTGGCACGCAGCGGCGGCTGCCGCCACGCGTGC
>DASTZF010000082.1:0-2074 GCA_035764445.1 Burkholderiaceae bacterium | reverse complement strand
CGATCCCGCGTGGGGTATGGGAAATCGAGCGTCTTGCATCCGCTCACAGCGTTTGACGCCCCGGCGCTACGGTACGAAATCACCGGCGCTACGGTGCGAAGTCGCTGTAGCGCTCACGTAACCCATTGGCACGCAAGAGCTTGTGATATGTACCGCGTGAGTGAGCGCTACGCGCTACGGTACTCGCAGGGTTGCGCCCTATGCACAGAAAACATTGCGATACTCTTACGTCATTTTTGGTTTCTTATGGTTCGAGAGAAAAATCACTATAGCGCTGTAGCGCCACGTTGATTAAGTAGCTGCCTGAACGGCACTTGCGGCGCTTACTACGGCGTAACCCTTCAGCCCTCTGAAGTGTTTGGCGGGAGTGGAGGCAGTTTACCGGTGGTGGCGAGTTGATGGAGGGCTTCGAGGAGCGTGGCGAGGGGGTCGCGGCGGCGTTGGCGGAGGGTGCGGTAGATACTCATCAGGACGGCTTGGGTCAGGGCGCCGCGGTCGCTCTGGTTGGCGTAGCTGTTCTTGCGGATCAGCACGGCGGGGCGGATTGCGCGCTCGGCGGCGTTGTTGTCGGGCGGGATGGCGTCGTCCGCGAGGAACGAGAGCAACTCCTCGCCGTACTTGTGCAGCCGGCCGGCCAGCCGCGCGGCGTCGGGCTGCCCCCAGTCGGCGATCGCCAGCTCAATCACCCGCCGCTCCAGCCGGGCGGCGGCCAGATCGAAGTCCTCGACCTGAGCGCGGGCGGCGCGCAGCTTCACCCCGTCGGCGTAGATTCGCCGCAGCCGCCGGGCGAAGCTCGGCCAATCGTCCTGGCCCTTGCCCGCCGCTTCCACCTCCTTGAGTTCGCGCAACAGGTGCGGCCAGCAGCGCTGGTGAGCGCCGCAAGCGATCGCGTCATAGGCCGCCCAAAAGTCCGTCACCAAGACGCCCGCGAACTCCTCCACAAAGAACTTCTCCAGAGCCGGATGGCCCCGCGAGCGGTCGATCAGATAGTACGTCGCCTGCGGCTGCGTGAAGCACCACAGCCAGTGCGTCGTGCCGTTCACCCGCCAGCCCGTCTCGTCGGCGTTCAGCACGGCCGCGGCCAGGCAGTCGCGGTGAATCTGCTCGTACCAGGGGAAGAGCACGTCGGCCAGGCGGTGCCACATCTGCACCAGGCCGCCCTCGGTGACCTGGATCTGCAGGTGGAAGTTGAGCACTTCGGTGATCTGGCGGAGCGTGCTGCCGTTGCCGTAATGCATCCAGGCCGACAGGCCCAGCAGGCGATTGCCCAGCGTGCAATGCGGCAGCACCTCGGGCAGTCGCGGCTCGACCCGCTTTTTGCAGCGTGGGCACCAGTCGCGGTGCAGCGTGTGCTTGGTGACCTCGGCCTTGAGGTCCGTCGGCATGTCCTCGGTGATCCGCGTGCGGGTGTCGCCGGTGCGAACGAGTTTGCCGTGACACTCCGGACAGCACGGAAGCTGATGCGTTTGCCGCCGGTCGATCCGCTCCGGCCGCGGGCGGGAGTGGCCGGCATGTCCCGGCTGGCCGCCCCGCGGCTTCCGCTTCCCCGCCTGCTCGGGCTTGCGATAGGGCGGAATCGTCGCCGAGGGCGTATGCGCACCGTCCGCCGCACCGCGCGCCTGCTGGGCCAAAGCCAGCAGCGTGAAGATAATCACCTCCGGCGACCGACTGGCAAAAGCGCGGGCCTGCGGCTCGCTCAGCGATCCAGTCCGAATCGCCTCCAGCACATCCCGATCAATGGTTGCCGCAGCACCAGACATGCCATACGACTAACCCATCTGACCGAAATTCCCCAAGACCAGTTCAGAACGCTGAAAGGTTACCCATTCTCGTCCTCGAAATAGTGCGTCAGGCAGACTGTCCCCGACTTGCCTTCACTGCGAAGCAAGTCCTCGAACGACTCGTCATTGAATTCTGAAAACAGATGGCGGAACTTGAAGACGTCTCGTTCCGTTCCGTTGGTCTTGGTCTCCATGAAGAACTCGACCGCAGCCCTGGTCGCTGGGTCGAGCCTCGACGTAACCAGGAACAGACGCCGATCCTTGAAATGCCGGTCAGAACGATCCAGATACCG
>DASTZF010000081.1:0-10983 GCA_035764445.1 Burkholderiaceae bacterium | reverse complement strand
CGCTGCAGGCGCACCGCAAAGGCCGGCGGGCCGTGCGGCTCTCGGGGCTGCGCTGACGAAGGGGCGCTCACCGTCCCACTGTAGCGCGCGTCAGCCGCGCCGCACGCGGCGCAGCTCGTCGAGGATCAGGCACGCCGCACCGACGGTGATCGCGCTGTCGGCGACGTTGAAGCTCGGGAAGTGGCCCTGCGGAAACAGCGGCGACAGGAAATTGAAGTGGAAGTCGAGGAAGTCGACCACGTGGCCGTGCAGGAGTCGGTCGATCACGTTGCCGAGTGCGCCGCCGAGGATCAGGCTGACCGCGAAGCAGAACAGCTTCTGTTCAGGGTGCTTGCGCAGCATCCAGACGATGAACACCGATGCCGCGATGCCCAGCCCGACGAAGAACCAGCGCTGCCAGCCCGCGGCGCCGGCGAGGAACGAGAACGCCGCGCCGGGGTTGTGCGCGCGCACGATGTTGAAGAACGGGGTGACGACGTAGGTCTCGTGCAACGCGAACTGGCCGACGATCAGCGTCTTGGTCAGCTGGTCGGCGACGATGACGATCAGCGCCACGCCGAGCCAGACCCACAGGCTGGTGCGGGGTGGGTTCATGCGGACCCCCGCGCGCGTCGCGCCTGGGAGCGGGTCACGCCACGCTCCTGGCTTCGCCGGCGCCGTAGAGGTTGCTGACGCAGCGGCCGCAGATCGTCGGGTGGTCGCGGTCGCTGCCGACGTCGTCGCGGTAGTGCCAGCAGCGCTCGCACTTCGCAAAGGTCGACGGCGTGACGTCGACGCGCAGCTCATCGGCAGCCTCCAACTGTGCAGCCGACGTGATGAAGACGAACTTCAGCGCGTCGCCGAGCGAGGCCAGCCATGCATGGTCGGCCGGTGGCGCGCGCAGCGTCAGGTTGGCCTGCAGCGACGAGCCCAGCTGGCCCGCGCTGCGCACGTTCTCGATCTCCTTGTTCGCGGCATCGCGAATCTCGCGAATGCGCGCCCACTTGGCCAGCAGCGCGGCGTCGGGCTCGTCGAACCGCCAGTACACCTGCGTGAAGATCGAGCCGCCGGCGCCGTCGAGCACGGCCCACGCCTCCTCGGCGGTGAAGCTGAGGAACGGTGCCATCCAGCGCAGCATCGCGTGCGTGATCTGCCACAGCGCGGTCTGCGCCGAGCGGCGTGCCAGCGACTTCGGTGCGGTGGTGTACAGCCGGTCCTTCAGCACGTCGAGGTAGAACGCGCCGAGGTCCTCCGAGCAAAACAACTGCAGCTTGGCCACGACCGGGTGGAACTCGTAGACCTTGTAGTGGCCACCCTCGAACACGCCGCGCGTGGCGTCGAAAGTACCGACGAACTCGGCCTGCACTTCGGCAGCACGCGCCAGCGCCCAGCGGTCGATCTCCAGCATCTGCTCGCGCGACACGGCGTCCTTCTCGGGGTCGAAGTCGCTGGTGTTGGCGAGCAGGAAGCGCAGCGTGTTGCGGATGCGCCGATACGCATCGACGATGCGCGCGAGGATCTTGTCGTCGCCGGCGATGTCGCCCGAATAGTCGCTCGCCGCCACCCACAGGCGCAGGATCTCCGCGCCGAGTTTGTCGCTCACCACCTGCGGTTCGATGCCGTTGCCCAGGCTCTTGCTCATCTTGCGTCCCTGGGCGTCGACGGTGAAGCCGTGCGTCAGCAGGCCGCGGTACGGCGCGCGGTCGAAGATCGCGCACGCCAGCAGCAGCGAGCTGTGGAACCAGCCGCGGTGCTGGTCGTGGCCTTCGAGGTAGAGGTCGGCCTCGGGGCCCACTTCGTGGTGCGAAGGACGGCCCTCGCTCATCGCGTGCGTGCCGCGCAGCACGTGCCAGAACGTCGTGCCCGAGTCGAACCAGACCTCGAGGATGTCGCTGCTCTTGCTGTAGTGCTTGGCGTCCTCGGCCCCCAGGATCTGCTCGGCAGTGGCCCGGCTCCAGGCCTCGATGCCGCCCTTGCGCACGATGTCGGCCGCCTGGTCGAGGATCTCCATCGTGCGCGGGTGCGGATCGCCGGTCTCCTTGTGCAGGAAGAACGGCAGCGGCACGCCCCAGCTGCGCTGGCGGCTGATGCACCAGTCGGGCCGGTTGGCGATCATGTCGCGCAACCGCGCGCGCCCGTTCTCGGGGTAGAAGCCGGTGACGTCGATCGCTTCCAGCGCGAGTTGGCGCAGCGTCTTCTTCGCCTTGTCCCTGGTGAAGATGCCGTCGCCTTCGTCCATGCGCACGAACCATTGCGCGGCGGCGCGGTAGATCACCGGCGTCTTGTGGCGCCAGCAATGCGGGTAGCTGTGCACCAGCGTGTCGGTGGCGAAAAGCCGGCCGGCTTTCTTCAGCGCGTCGGTGATCACCGGTTGCGCCTTCCAGATGTCCATGCCACCGAACAGCGGGAAGTCGGCCGCATAGTGGCCGTTGCTCTGCACCGGGTTGATGATGTCGTCGACCTTCATGCCGTGCGCGATGCACGAGTTGAAGTCGTCGAGGCCATAGGCCGGCGACGAGTGCACGATGCCGGTGCCGTCCTCCGCGGTGGCGTAGTCGGCCAGATAGACCGGGCTCAGCCGGTCGTAGCCCTTGTCCACTTGAGCCAGCGGGTGGTGGAAGCGGATGCCGGCGAGCTGCTCGCCCTTGGTCGTCGCCACGACCGTGCCCTGCAGCTTGTAGCGCTGCAGGCAGCGCTCGACCAGCGAGGCGGCCAGCAGCAGCAAGCCGCGGTCGGTGTCGACCAGCGCATAGTCGAGCGCCGGGTTGAGGTTCAGTGCCTGGTTGGCCGGGATCGTCCACGCAGTGGTGGTCCAGATCATCGCGAAGGCGTCCTTGGCCAGCGAGGGCAGGCCGAACGCGGCCGCCAGCTTGGTTGGCTCGGCGCACAGGAAGCCGACGTCGACCGTCTGGCTCTTCTTGTCGGCGTACTCGATCTCGAACTCGGCCAGCGAGCTGCCGCAATCGAAGCACCAGTACACGGGTTTGAGACCGCGGTAGACGAAGCCGCGCTCGATCACGCGTTTGAAGGCAAGGATCTCGCCAGCCTCGTTGCCGGCATCCATCGTCGCGTAGCGGTGCGGCCAGTCGCCGATCACGCCCAGGCGCTGGAAGTCGGCCATCTGGATCGCGATCTGCTCGGTCGCGTAGGCTCGGCTCTTGGCCTGCATCTCGTCGCGCGAGAGGTGGCGGCCGAACTGCTTTTCGATCGCGTTTTCGATCGGCAGGCCGTGGCAGTCCCAGCCCGGGATGTACTGCGAATCGAAACCCGCCAGTTGACGGCACTTGACCACCATGTCCTTCAGCGTCTTGTTGACCGCGTGTCCAAGGTGGATCACGTTGTTCGCGTACGGTGGCCCGTCGTGCAGCACGAACAACGGCGCGCCGTGGCGCGCCAGGCGCAACTTCTTGTAGAGGCCTTGCTCATTCCACGCCTTGACCCAGCCCGGCTCGCGCTTGGGCAAGTCGCCGCGCATCGGAAACGGCGTGTCGGGCAGATTGAGCGTGGTGCGGTAGCCGGTGGTCTTGACTGGCGTCATGGCAACTCGAGGCGCCTGTTGGGGCGCGGCGGCGATCGATGGACTTGCGCGCACACAAGGCGCGCGCGGTTCAGGCAGGCCTAATGGGACCGGCGCAAATTCGATCGCGCGTGGTCTGCCGGCGCGTCGCCGCATGCACGCGCAAGGGGTCGAGCCGGACCAGGCACAACAACATGCTGCGCATTCTACTGAAGGGGGTCGAGCACGCCCAAGCCCTCGCCGCCGCGCGGACATCGAGGGCGGCGGCATCGCCTACCGCTCCTTTTGACCACGCATCAACCAGCGGGGTGATCGTGCGCGGCGAACCACGCGCGCGCGTTCGACACGTCGACCGCGATGCCGTCGCGCAGGGCCTGCATCGATGCGTAGCGCAACTCGTCGTGCAGCTTGGCCAGCAGATCGACCCGCACCACGCGAGCGTAGGCGTGGCCGTCGCCCAGGTGAGCCGGCCAGTCGAGGCAGTACACCTCGAGCAACACGCGGCCAGCATCGTCGACCGTGGGACGCACGCCGAGGTTGGCCACACCCTGCAGCGGCTGGGCGGTCAGGCCGTGCACGCGCACGACGAAGATGCCCATCGCCGCCGGGCGCGGGTGCGTGAAGCGCAGGTTCATCGTCGGAAAGCCGAGCTCACGGCCGAGCTTCTTGCCGTGCAGCACGTGCCCGCTGATGCTGTACGGGCGACCCAGCAGCGCCGCGGCGTGGTCCATGTCGCCGGCGGCCAGCGCCGCGCGCACCGCCGAGCTCGAGACGCGCGCGCCGTGCACCTCGTAGCTCATCATGCGCGCGACGTCGAAGCCCTGGGCCTCGCCGGCGGCATCGAGCATCGCGTAGTCGCCGGCACGCTTGGCGCCGAAGCGGAAGTCATCGCCGACCAACACGTAGCGCGCGTGCACGCCGCCGACCAGCACGTCGTCGATGAAGGCTTGCGGCGACAGGCTCGACAGGCGCCGATCGAAGCGCAGCACCACGGTCTGGTCGACACCGCAGCGCTCGAGCTCCGAGAGCTTGTCGCGCAGCGTCGCGATGCGACGCGGCGCGGCGTCAGGCTTGCCCGCCAGCGCCGCGAAATGGTCGCGTGGATGCGGCTCGAAGGTCATCACGCAGCTGGCCAGTCCGCGGTGGCGTGCCTCGTTGGTCAGCAGCGCCAGCATCGCCTGGTGGCCGCGGTGCACGCCGTCGAAGTTGCCGATCGTCAGCGCGCACTGCGGCGCCAGACCGGGATGGCGAAAGCCGCGGAACACCTGCATGGTCGCAGCGGGTTCAGTAGTGAAGTTCGAGCGTCGCCAGATGGTTCTCGGCTGCCGGCCAGCTGCGGCCGACCACGCGCTCGGCAATGGTGCCGGACCGGTAGTCACCGACCACGGTGCGGCTCGCAGCGCTGTTCAGCGTGAGCTTGCTCGATGCGATGCCGGCCACGCCGGTCGGTATACCCGGCGCCGGGTTCTGGTTGTCGAACACGATCTTGTCGCGTGGCAGCCCGAAATAGCCGCGCGGCCGCACGAAACTGACCACCGCCGCCGCGCTGCGGTCGCCGTCGGCCAGCCGCTCGGGCCGCAGGTGCACGACGCTCGACGAGCGCGCGAACGGCGTGCGGTAGACATGGTGGGTCGCGTAGCCCGGCGCGCTGACCACGAACTCCAGCGGCGTGTTGGCGTCGGTGGTCAGCGGTCCCCAGCGGCCGTCGGCACCGACGGTGGTCTTGACCAGCGGCGCACCGCGCCGCTCACCGGTGCCCGCGTCGGTGGCGTAGACCTCGACCGCCGCCCCCACCAGCGGCAGATTGGTCGGCCCGCCGGGGCCGGTGGAGGTGACCACACCGTCGAGCACCACGCGCGACTCGGGCGTGATCGCGGTGGTCGCCGGATCGCGGCCGGTGATGAAGCGGTAGGCATGCGCGAACGCTTCGGTGTGGTACGACACCTCACGGTGGTCGCGACCCGGCAACACCACGTTGGTCGCGCCCTTCAGCGCCGGGCCGTCGAAGGTGACGTTGGTCGGCGTGCCCTTGGCACCGATCCACGCACCGTCGGGTTGGGCGAACTTGTCGTTGTTGTCCGAGCGGATCGTCATCCAGCGCACGCCCGGCGTTACCTCGTCGCCGCTGGCTCCCTTGGGCGCGTTGAGCGCGCTGAGGAACGGCCCCGCGCCGTTGAACTCGTTGTTCGGCCGGAAGCCCGGGTTGGCCCACACGCCGTGATTCGGGGTGCCGCCGAGAATCGCGTGCGACACGGTGTCGACGCCACCGCTCTGGATGTACGAGCGGATCGCGTTGCCGCCGCGCGAGTTGCCCATCAGCACGACCTTGCTCGCGCCGGTGGCCTTGCGCACGCGCTCGACCTCGGCGGCCAGCGTGCGCATCTGGTCGTCGACCGAGCTGCGGCCTTCCTGCGGCTTGGTGTCGTCGTCGCGTGCCAGTGGGTACGGCATGTTGAGCGCGAACAGGCGATCGCGCGGCCAGCCGTTGCTCTCGAAGCGCCACAGCGTGGTGGTCCACAGCGCTGCCGAATCGCCATTGCCGTGCACGAACACGATCGGCGGCAGTGTCGTCGACGTCGGCGTCGTGCATGCTGCGAGTGCAGCGGCCAGGCCGAGGGCGAGCAGGGCGCGGCGCAGCAGTTGCATGGTGTCCTTTCAGCGGATGAGGCGTGTTGCGAGGCGGCTGCGGCGTGGGGCTGGCTCGCGGCCCGTTTCACGCCCAGCCGAGGTCCTGCGCGCACGGCAGCGGGGGTTCGCGCACGCCGCTGGCGGCACGCACGCCGTTGAGCACCGCGCGCTGCGTCACCTCGGCAGCCAGCGCACCGAGCACGGTGAGCGGCAGCGACTGTCGACTGCCGCCGGTGGCCAGCGCGAACAGCGTGTCGCCATCGCTCGCAGTGTGCACGGGGTCGATGCAGCGCGCTAGGCCGTCGTGCGCCATCGTCGCCACGCGGGCGCATTGCGCCTTGTCGAGCACGGCGTCGGTGGCGACGACGCCGATCGTCGTCGACGCACCGGCCAGGATGTTGGGCGGCATCACGCCGCGCGCCAGCGCCGCGGTGATGCGACGCGGCGTGCGGCCGTCGTGCTGGCGGCTGCCGGCCACGACGCGTGCCGTGCCGGGGTCGATCACGTCGCCGGAGGCGTTGACGGCCACCAGCGCGGCGATGCGCACGCCGCTGACCTCGACGCTCGCGGTGCCGATGCCACCCTTCATCGCGTGCGCGATGCCGAACAGCTTGCCAACCGTGGCGCCGGCGCCGGCGCCGATGCTGCCCTGGGCCGGCGGCCGCAGCGACGCCGCCTCGCATGCAGCGAAGCCGGCGTTGGCATCGGGCCGGATGCGCGCATCGCCGACCCAGAGGTCGAACAGCACTGCGGCCGGCACGATCGGTACGCGCGCTGGACCGACCGTGAAGCCGTGGCCGTTCTGGTCGAGCCAGCGCATCACGCCGCCGGCGGCATCGAGGCCGAACGCGCTGCCGCCGGCCAGCAGCACCGCGTGCACGCGGTCGACCAGGTTGCCCGGCGACAGCAGATCGGTCTCGCGTGTCCCGGGCGCCGCGCCGCGCACGTCGACGCCGCACACCACGCCGCTCTCGCACAGCACCACGGTGCAGCCGGTAGGCCGGCGCGGGTCGGTGTGGTGGCCGACCTTGAGCCCCTGCACGTCGGTGATCGAGCCGGGAAACAGCGTCATGCGTGAAGCCTACTCGATTCGCCGCGGGCCACTGCCCTCGGGCCGCGTCGTCGGCCGGCGCTCAGCACGACATCGGCACGCCGTGGTCGCCGTCGTCGGCGAGCAGCTCGAACGCCGCGCGACGCTCGCTGAGCAACGTCTCGCTCGTGCCGTCGGCGTGTCGCAGCGTCACCTGCGCGCGGGCGATCTTGCTGTTCAGGCACAGCTTGCTGCCGCCGGAAGGGTTGGCGTAGCGCAGGCCGACGAAGTCGCCGCGCTCGGCGCCGATGTGGCCGCGCAGATGCACGCCGTCGGCGCGCGACTCGAAGTGCCACTCGAAACCGTGCACCGACGCGCGTGCACGCAGCGAACGGCCGAGCGCGTTGAGCCGGTGCTCGCGGCCGCGGTGGCGCAGCACGATCGGCGTGAGCCACGGCGTCCACAGCGGGCCGATCTTCAGCTTGGCCGATGCCACTTCGAGGAAGCTCTCGTCGTGCCCGCCATCGAAGCCGGCCACCTGACCCCAGGCGTAGCGATCGGTGTGCTGGCGACCCCAGTTGTGGTTCTGGCTGCCGGCCCAGCCCTGCACGTCGATGCGCTGGCCGTCGACCGACAGCCCGCCGTCGAAGCGCGCCAGCGGCCGGCTGACCAGGCTCTTGGCCTTCGGGAAACCGCCTTCGTACAGGCGTTCGGGCAGCAAGAGCAACGTCGACTGGCCGGCGGCGAAGCGCAGGTCCCACACGACATGGTGGCCCTGCGCCTGGCACGACCCCTGGGCGTGGCCGCTGCCGAGCTGCGCCACCGGCAGCTCGATCGCCAGGCCATCGGGGTCGAAGCGGCACGCGGCGAGCGCCCACGCCTGCTTCACCGCCACGTGGTGGGCGCGCTCGCCGTCGAACACGATCGCCCACAGCTCACCCTGCGCGTTGTCGGGGTGGCCCTGGGGGCTGAAGATCGTGTAGCGGATCCAGAATGCCAGCGCCCGCGTCGCGTGGTTGGCGCGGACGAAGTAACTCTCGTAGTGCCCGTCCGGCGATCCGGCGCGGTGGCGCAGCCGGTTCGCCGCTTCGAGGCGCACGGCGTCAGGCGAACACGCCGGTGACGTCGGTCATGCGCGCGGACACCTCTCCCACGTGGTGCATCGTGTCGCCGAAGGTCATCTCGAGCATCGTCAGGCGCTTGAAGTAGTGGCTGCCGATGTACTCGTCGGTGACACCGATGCCGCCGTGCAGCTGCGTGCACTGCTGGCCGACGAAGCGCATCGATTGCCCCAGCTGCACCTTGGCCTGCGACAACGCGCGGCGGCGCGCGAGCGCGGGCTCGCCGAGCTTCAGGCTGGCGAAGTAGCTCATCGAGCGGCCGAGCTCGAGCTGCATCTTGACGTCGGCGATGCGGTGGCGCAGCGCCTGGAAAGTGGCCAGCGTGGTGCCGAACTGCTTGCGCGTGTTCATGTACTCGATCGTCAGCGCGACCAGCCTGTCCATCACGCCGACCCCCTCGGCGCAAGCAGCAGCGATGCCGACGTCGGCCGCGCCCTCGAGCGTCGCGAAGCCGCTTTCCTGGATCAGCGTGGCCGGCGTGTCGGCAAGCTTCAGTTCGCCGGCGCGCGCGCCGTCCTGCGTGGCATAGCCCTGGATCTGCACCCCTGGCGCGCCTTTCTCGACCAGGAAGAGCGCGATGCCCTGGGTGTCGCTGCCGCCGGCCTGGCGGCCCCCTGGCTCGCTGCGCTCGCGTCCCCCCGTGGGGGAGCTGTCGGCTTGGGACGGCCCGGCGCCGACACGCGCCGGCACGATGAACGCGTCGGCCTCGTCGGCCGCCGGCACCACGCTCTTGTGGCCGCTCAGCTGCCAGCCGCTGCCCGCGCGCTTGGCGCTGGTGGCCACTTGATCGAGACGGTAGCGCGCGGCCCGCTCCTGATGCGCCAGCACGACCAGCGCTTCACCGGATGCGATGCGCGGCAGCCACGCCGACTGCACCGCGGCAGGCGCCTGCACGAGCAGCGCGGGCGCCACCAGGGCGCCGGCCGCATAGGGCGCGTTGACGAGGCCGCGGCCGAGCTCTTCCATCACCACCATCGCTTCGATCGGACCGAAGCCCATGCCGCCGTGCGCCTCCGGCACCGCGAGCGATGTGAGGCCGAGCTCGGCCAGCTCGCCGTAGACGTCGCGCGTGCGGCCGCCTTGCTTGGCGATGCCGTGGCGACGCTCGAAGCCGAAACCCTTGTCGACCCAGCGGGCCACCGCGTCGCGCAGCGACAGTTGGTCTTCGGTGAATTCGAAATCCATGCCAGTTCCTCGTCTCTCTGACTGGAGCCCCTTCCCGCTTGGAGGGAAGGGGCTGGGGATGGGAGCAGTACGTTGGGCGCTGCGCGCGGACCGTGATGGGCGTCAGCCCAGCACGGTTTGCGCCACGATGTTCCGCTGCACTTCGTTGCTGCCACCGTAGATCGTGGTCTTGCGGAAGTTGAAGTAGTTGCCGGCCAGCGGCGAGCAGTCGCCGAAGCGCGCGAACCAGTCGCCCTGCCAGCCGGCTTCCATCGCTTCGCGCACGTACGGCATCGTGAACGGGCCCGCGGCCAGCATCATCAGCTCCGTGTAGCGCTGCTGGATCTCGCTTCCTTTGATCTTCAGCAGCCCCGCGATGTCGAGGCTCTGCTTCCCGCTCTTCTCGGCCGACAGCACGCGCAGCACCAGCATCTCGAGCGCGACGATGTCGACCTCGAGCAGCGCGATCTGGTCGCGGAAGCGCGCGTCGTCGTAGACACCTTCGTCCTTGGCGATGCGCTTCAGGCGCTCGATCTCGCGCTTGGCGCGGTTGACGTCGGCGATGTTGGTGCGTTCGTGCGCGAGCAGGTGCTTGGCGTAGGTCCAGCCCTTGTTCTCCTCGCCGATCAGGTTCTCGGCAGGCACCTCGACGTTGTCGAAGAACACCTCGTTGACCTCGGGCTCGCCGTCGAGCATCACGATCGGGCGCACGGTGATGCCGGGCGACTTCATGTCGATCAGCAGGAAGCTGATGCCGGTCTGCGGTTTGCCGTCGGTGCTGGTGCGCACCAGGCAGAAGATCCACTCGCCGAATTGGCCGAGCGTGGTCCAAGTCTTCTGGCCGTTGACGATGTACTTGTCGCCGCGCCGCTCGGCGCGTGTCTTCAGCGATGCCAGGTCGGAGCCGGCGCCGGGCTCGCTGTAGCCCTGGCTCCACCACACCTCGCCCGACGCGATGCCGGGCAGGAAGCGCTTCTGCTGCTCGGGCGAGCCGAACGCCATGATCACTGGCGCCACCATCACCGGGCCGAACGGCACGATGCGCGGCGAGCCGGCGCGCGCGCATTCCTCTTCGAACAGGTGCTTCTGCACCGCGGTCCAGCCGGGGCCACCGAACTGCTGGGGCCAGCCCGAGGCCAGCCAGCCCTTCTTGCCGAGGATCTTGGCCCAGCGCTGCATGTCGTCGCGCGACAGCCGCAGCGCGTGATGGACCTTGTGGCTGATGTCCTTGGGCAGGTTGTCGGCGACCCACTGCCGCACCTGTTGCCGGAACGCCAGCTCCTCGGCCGTGAAGTTCAGGTCCATGCGTGTCTCCTGGCGGATTGCGATCTGCGAGCCGGCAGTTTTAGCACGCACCGCAGCGGCGGTTTGTCCCTGCTGCGACAAGGACCGCCCGGCGACAATGGTCGCGATGAACCTGCCGCCGCGCCACCCGAGCTTTGCCTGGGTGGTGGCGGCGCTGTCGGTCGCACAGCTGCTGAGCTGGGCGGCGCTGTACTACGGCTTCTCGTCCTTCGTGCTGCCGATGCGCGACGACCTGCGCT
>DASTZF010000080.1:0-15714 GCA_035764445.1 Burkholderiaceae bacterium | reverse complement strand
CCTTTTCATCGAGCGGTTCTTCCAACGTCATGAAGGCGCGCTGACCGCCTTCCAGGCGGAAGGCCTGCGGCAGTTGATGGACCTGTCCGACAACGACCTGCTCGACCTGCTGCTGGCCCGCAAGGAGCCGGTGGACGAGCTGGACCGGCCGGACGTGCATGCGGTGCTCGCGCTGCTGCGGACCCCTCAGTAACTAGAACCCCCCGAAGTCATAAGGAATGCCCATGACCCCGTCTGACGTCAAAGCCACCCTGTCGTTCTCCGACGGCAGCCCGCAAATGGAGCTGCCCCTCTACAAGGGCACCATCGGTCCGGATGTGATCGACATCCGCAAGCTTTACGCGCAGACCGGCAAGTTCACCTACGACCCGGGCTTTCTGTCGACCGCGTCGTGCAATTCCACCATCACCTACATCGACGGCGACAAGGGCGAATTGCTGTACCGCGGCTACCCGATCGAGCAGCTGGCGGTGCACTGCGACTTCCTCGACACCTGCTACCTGCTGCTGTACGGCGACCTGCCGAATGCCAAGCAGCAGAAGGGGTTCCACAAGCTCGTCACCCACCACACGATGGTCAACGAGCAGATGCAGTTCTTTCTGCGGGGCTTTCGGCGCGATGCGCACCCGATGGCGGTGATGACCGGGCTGGTGGGTGCGCTGTCGGCCTTCTATCACGACAGCACCGACATCAACAACCCGAAGCACCGCGAGATCTCGGCGATCCGACTGATCGCCAAGATGCCGACGCTGGTGGCGATGGCCTACAAGTACGGCGTCGGACAGCCGTACATGTACCCGCAGAACAACCTGTCGTACTCGGCGAACTTCATGCGCATGATGTTCGCCACACCTTGCGAGTCTTACGAGCCGAACGACGTGCTGGTGCGCGCGCTGGACCGCATCTTCATCCTGCACGCCGACCACGAGCAGAACGCCTCCACCTCCACGGTGCGGCTGTGCGGCAGTTCGGGCACCAACCCCTTCGCGGCCATCGCCGCGGGCGTGGCGTGCCTGTGGGGCCCGGCGCACGGCGGCGCCAACGAAGCGGCGCTCAACATGCTCGAGGACATCCAGCGCAACGGCGGTGTCGAAAAAGTCGGCGAGTTCATCCGCCAGGTGAAGGACAAGAACTCGCACGTCAAGTTGATGGGCTTCGGCCACCGCGTCTACAAGAACTACGACCCGCGTGCGAAGCTGATGCGCGAGACCTGCCACGAGGTGCTGAGCTCGCTGGGCCTGCACGACGATCCGCTCTTCCGGCTGGCGATGGCGCTGGAGAAGATCGCGCTCGAGGACGACTACTTCGTGTCGCGCAAGCTGTACCCGAACGTCGATTTCTATTCGGGCATCGTGCAGCGGGCGATCGGCATCCCGGTGGGTCTCTTCACGGCGATCTTTGCGCTGGCGCGCACGGTGGGCTGGATCGCGCAGCTCAACGAGATGATCGGCGACCCCGAGTACAAGATCGGGCGGCCGCGCCAGCTGTACGTCGGTGCGGCGCGGCGCGACGTGCGACCGATCTCTGACCGCGCCTGAGAGGCCCCTCTCTTAGCGTCTGAGCGCCGCAGCACCCCGGTGCTGTCGGCGCGGATCCCCGCGTCCGCGCGTGATCAGGGTTTGCCGCGAAGGCGAAAGCTTGTAAGCGACCTAACCTGGGCCGGCCGGCCATTTTGGCGGGTTGCATCGAGCCAATTCCGGTTGTCGACATCGGCGTGCACCACGCGCCCGTGTCGCGGTCCTGCGCGTGCTGACCTGGCGCGACGCAGCTTCGTCATTCCCCGTTGGAGGAGATTCCATGAGAGCGACCGGTCGCGCCCTAACCTGGCGCTTCGCGCTGCCGTTGTCCGCCTGGGTCTTGTGTGCTCAAGCCGGCGCGGCACCGCCGCAGCTACCGTCCGAGGGCGGTCTGTTGGTACTGCCGAATGTTCGCGTCGAGAACTCGTCGCAGCCTATCGCCGGACAACGCACGCGCGGCCAGGCCGGGTTGAAGGCATACAAGGATCACGAGACCGGCAAGTTGCGCAAGGCGACCCCCGAAGAGCAACAGGAAGAGGCGCAATCCGCCCCGCGCGCCAACAACCCGGCCGGCGCCACCATCGTCGTGTCACCCGGGGGACGCAAGTCAGCGACGCTCGATGAATCGTTCATGTCGTACTCGGTGGTGCGCAAAGGCGCCGATGGCAAGCTCGACACGATGTGCGTGACCGGCGAAGCGCAGGCTCGGAAGGCGCTCAGCGGCGTGCTGCCCGCGAAGGAGCACGGCCATGCGCGTTGACCAATTCGTGCGTCGCGCCGTCGTCGCGTTGAGCGTCTGCCTGCCGCTGCTGGCCCAAGCGACGGCCAACATCACGATCGTGAACGGCAATGCGCCGGGCGTCGGCTTCAACGACCCGACACCCGTGGCACCGGTGGGCGGCAACCCCGGCACTACGCTCGGTCAGCAGCGGATCAACGCCTTTCAATACGTGGCATCGCTGTGGGGCGCCGCGATCGACAGCACGGTCGAGATCCGCATCCTCGCGATGTTCGAGCCACTGACCTGCACCGCCACCAGCGCGGTGCTGGGTTCGGCGGGTCCGCGCGATGTCGAGTCCGGCTTTGCCGGTGCACCGGTGGCGGGCACCTGGTACCACGTGGCACTGGCCAACAAGCTGGCCGGCGTCGATTTGTTCCCGGCGGCGGCCGATCCGGACGGCGGCGGAGGCGCCGAGATCCGTGCGCGCTTCAACTCGCGCCTGGGGCTGTTCAACGACTGCCTGCCCGGCTCGCCGTTCTACCTCGGGCTCGACGGCAACCACGGGACGGCGATCGACCTGGTCGAAGTGCTGCTGCACGAGTTCGGGCACGGCCTGGGCTTCTCGACCGTGACCGACGGCAGCACCGGCGAGTACCTGGACGGCCATCCGAGCATCTACGACCACTTCGCGTTCGACAACACGGCGGGCAAGACGTGGGTCCAGATGACCGACGCCGAACGCAAAGCGTCGGCGGTCAATGCGCGCCAGTTGGTGTGGAACGGTGCCAACGTGACGGCGGCCGCACCGTCGGTGCTGATACCCGGCACGCCGCAGCTGGTGGTCAACGAGCCGGCATCAATTGCGGGGACCTACCTGGCAGGAGCCGCGTCGTTCGGTGAACCTCTCAGCTCGCCCGGACTGACGCGCCAGGTGATGCCGGTGGTCGAGAACGGCAACCTGGGGCAGGCCTGCACCGCGTTCGACGACGCCAACAGCCGTGCCGTCAAGAACCGCATCGCGCTGGTGGTGCGCGGCACGTGCACCTTCGTGACCAAGGCGCTCAATGCACAGAACGCCGGGGCGGTCGGCCTGATTGTGGTCGAGAACGTCAGGACCACGCCGCCCGCGGATCTGGGTGGCACCGATCCGAGGATCGCGATTCCGGCCATTCGCATCCTGCTGGACGATGGCCTCACGCTGCTGTCGAGGATGGACCTGACGCCGTCGAACCGCAGTTCGGGCGTGGTGGTGAGGATGGGACTGGACACTTCCCAGCTAGCCGGCGCCGACCAGAACGGACGGGTCATGCTGTACACGCCCAATCCGTTCCAGCCGGGCTCCTCGGTCTCGCACTGGGACACCAGCGCCAACCGCAATCTGCTGATGGAGCCAGCGATCAATGCGGATCTGACGCAGTCGGTGCGGCCGCCGCAAGATCTGACGCTGCCGATGTTCAAGGACATCGGCTGGTAGCAACCTGCGGCTGACGAAACTGGGGCACGGCGCACGCCGTGCCCTTTTTCTTTGGGTGCACGCCGAGGCACTGGCGGCCTACCCGGTGTCTCGCCGCCGGCACCCCTCGCGGGCAGCGATCGCGCTCGCGGCGGTGAGGCAACGCCCGCGTAACTTTTCCGCTACGCATCCGACTCAGACGCGGATGCGCGGACCTTCCTTCTGGGCCCTGCGGCCTTGCGGCGGCTATCCTGCGCGGGACTTCGAGCGAGGCCCGCGAGGTGCCGACCTGCGCAGCTGCAACGAGCTTCGTCGGGATTGGGTGCCGGAATTGCCGCGTATACAGCCAACCGTCCGATGCCGATGCAGCTGACTCGCCGCCAGTGGTTGACGCTCGTGCCCATGCTGGGCTCGGCGAGTGCTGGCGCACAGGCGTTCGATCACACCTACGCGGCCTGGGGTGGACTGCTGAAGAAGCATGTGCGCTGGCTGGCCGACAACAAGCAAAGCCGGGTCGCCTACGCCGGCATGGCAGCCGACCGCGATGCGCTGAAGAGCGTGCTCACCGGCTTCTCGGCGCTGACGCCGGCGGCCTATGCGGGTTTTTCGCGCACACAGCAGATGGCGTTCCTGATCAACGCCTACAACGCATTCACGATCGAGCTCGTGCTCACCGAATACCCGAACCTGAAGTCGATCAAGGATGTCGGCTCGATCGTGCGCTCGCCGTGGAAGAAGCCCTTCTACACGCTGCTCGGCGAGACGCGCAACCTCGACTGGATCGAGCACGAGCAGCTGCGCCCGCGCTACAACGATCCGCGCATCCACACGGCGATCGTCTGCGCCAGCATCGGCTGCCCGGCGCTCAAACCCGAGCCGTACACCGCCGAGCGGCTCGACGAGCAGCTCGAAGACGGCATGCGCCGCTTCCTCGGTGACCGCACGCGTAACCGCGCCGGCGCCAGCAAGCTCGAGGTGAGCTCGATCTTCAAGTGGTTCCGCGAGGACTTCGAGAAGGGCCACCAGGGCTTCCGGCAAGTCGAAGACGTGTTCGCCCGCTACGCCGCGCAGCTGAGCGACGAGCCGGCGGTGCAGGAGCAGCTGAAGGCGCGCCAGCTGGCACCGCAGTTCCTCGACTACGACTGGTCACTCAACGACGCCGGTCGTTAGCGCGGCACTCATCCGATTGACGCCAAGGCACGTAACTCGACTCATCGTGAGATCCAACGCCCGCACGCTCGTTCTGTTCAACTACGACTGGGATGCCTGCGCGTTCGGCCGCCTGCTCGACCGCTGGCCGATCGATCACGCCGGCTTCGACCTGTTCAGCTTCCCCAGCTATTTGCGCCTGGCCTCGTTCGACCTGCGCCCCTTCGTCGATCGTCTGGCCCAGCGCGCACGGCGCGGTGCATGGCGCGCGGTGGTGTCGCACCACGAGCAGTTCGGCGCGCTCGCTGCGGCCTTGCTGGCAGAGCGAATGGGCTGGCCGGGCACGCCGGTGGCGGCGGTGCTGGCGTGCCAGCACAAGATGCATGCGCGCCAGGTGCTGCAGCAGGTGGCGCCCGAGGCCAACTTGCCGTTCGCGCGCTTGCAGGCGCAATACGGCGACCCGATTCCGCACGGGCTGCACTATCCGGCGTTCGCCAAGCCGGTGAAGGCCGCGTTCTCGGTGCTGGCACGGCGCGTGGCCAACCACGCGCAACTGACCGCGCTCACCCGCTTCGGTCCACTCGAGCAGTGGATCATCCGCCGCCTGGTCGAGCCGTTCGACGCCATCGCGCGCGAGCGGCTCGGCGAAGTGTCGAGCGCGCACGGCATGCTGCTCGAGGATCCGGTCGACGCACCGCAGTTCAACCTCGACGGCTACGTGTTCCGCGGCGACGTGCGCGCGATCGGCGTCGTCGACGCGGTGATGTATCCGGGCACCGGCGCGTTCCAGCGCTTCGATCGGCCGAGCCGACTGGCCGAGCGCGTGCAGGAGCGCGCTCTCGACGTCGCGAGGCGCTTCCTGAAGGCGGTGGGCTTCGACCACGGCTTCTTCAACATGGAGTTCTTCTACGACGTCGCCACCGACGCCTTGAAGGTGATCGAGTTCAACCCGCGCCTGGCGGCGCAGTTGGCCGACCTGTACCGCCGCGTCGACGGCATCGATGCGCACGCCGGTTCGCTGGCGCTCGCCCACGGGCATGATCCCGCGACGGTGATGCGTTGCGCGCCGACTGCCGGTGCGGCCGCCAGCTTCGTGTTCCGCAGCTTCGATCGCGAGCGGGTGCCCACGGCGCCGACGCCGCGGCGCGTGCGCTCGTTCAACGGCCGTTTCCCCGACGCCTGGCTGCAGGCCATGCCCAAGCAAGGACGCGGCCTCGCGCGCGACTTCAAATGGCTGGGCAGCCATCGCTACGGTGTGCTGCACCTGGGTGGTGCCGATGCCATCGATCTGCACGAGCGCTACCGGCGCGCATGTGCGCTGCTCGGTTGGCCAGCGGCCGAAGCGCGCGATCTGCACCTGCACCTGCCGACGATGCCGGTGGCGCGCGTGCTGCCCCACATCGAAGGCGTGCCGACGTGACGAGCCGGCCGCCCGGTTGACCGGCGCGGGGCCTTCAATCGCCGCGATGCGTCGTCGAACCTGGCTCGGGGCCGCGGCAGCCGCGCTGACGGCGTGCACGCTGGCGCCCGACGCCGACCACGACGAACCCGATGCGCCGCGCGCCGAGCCGCTGCGGCGCCCGGTGCGCACGGCCTGGGTGTTGAGCTCGGGCGGCCCGCGCGGCTTCGTGCACGTGGGCGTGCTGAGGGCGCTCGACGAGCTGCAGTTGGTTCCCGACCTGATCGTCGGCGCATCGGTCGGCGCACTGGTGGGTTGCCTGCGGGCGTCGGGCGTCGCCGCGCAGGACATCGAAGCGCTGGCACTGGATCTGCCGCTGACCGCGATGGCGCGGCTGGTGTGGTCGGCCGACGAGCGTTTCAGCGGCGCGCCGGTGGCCGAGCTGGTGCATCGCCACAGCAAAGTCCAGTTGCTCGAGCGCATGCCGGTGGCGATGGCCTGCGTGGCGGCGCGCAAGCGCGACCGTGCGCTGGTCGCGTTCACAGCGGGCGACGCCGGCGTCGCGGTGCAGGCGTCGTCGGCGATCGAGGGCCAGTTCACGCCGGTGCGGATCCACGGCGAGCAGCACGTCGATGCCGACTGGGTGGCGCCGCTGCCGGTGCGGCTGGCGCGCTCGCTCGGCGCGCAGCGCGTGCTGGCGGTCGACGCCACTGCGCACGAAGACCGCGCGCCGTCGGGCGCCGAGCGATACCGCGAGGGCGACCTGCGCAAGCGCGCGCTCGTGCAGGCCGACGCCGCGCGCGCCGACGTCGTGCTGCACCCGGACTTCGGCTACTGGGTCAGCCTGTCGCGCGAGTTCCGCGAGCGCGCAATCACCGCCGGTTACCGCGAGACCTTGGCGCAGGCGGCGCGCCTGCGCGCGCTGCACGACGGCGCGAGCGCCTAGGGCTGTGGGGGTACGACCTGCGGCGCGCCGGGCATCACCGGCAGCGTCTTGGCGGCGAGCTTGCCATCCCACTCGGCCTTCAGTTCGCCGTCGGTCTTGTAGTGCGGCACGCGGAACACCAGCCGCTTGACGCGCTGGACGAGCGCGTTGGAGCCGGCCACTTCGTCGTTCCAGTACTGGTGCGCGAGCTTCAGGTTGCGCTCGGTGTCCATCTCGAACTGATCACGCGACGACTGGCCGCCGAACACGTAGAGCTTGCCGCGGTAGATGCGCCAGGTGTCGGGCCCGCCGCCGGCGCCCCACGGCACCGCGTAGTTGATGCCGTTGGAGCAGAAGCCGCCGAACTGCGGCATGTACTTCTCGGGTGACTTGGCGAACTCTGCCTTGTGTGCCTCGCTGGAGAAGCGGTAGGTGACCCCCAGGTGCTCGAGCTTGATGTTGGGGTCGCCCTTCACCGCGGCGTTGTCGGTGAAGTAGGCCACTGCGTCGTAACCCAGCAGCATCAGCTTGGCGTCGGCGCCGTCGCTCAGCGTGCGCCACGGGCCGTTATTGGGCGACGCGTAGTTCTGCGCCCATGCAGCGCTGGCGAACAGCAGCAGCAGGCTGCACACGGTGCGAGCAAGGTGTCCGGTCATCAATCGCTCCTGCGGGGGGTTGTTCAGGCGAGATCGCGCGCCAGGCGCACGCCGCTGAACTGCCAGCGCGCGTCGGTGGGGAAGAAGTTGCGGTAGCTCGCGCGAATGTGCGAGCGTGGCGTTGCGCACGAACCGCCGCGCAGCACGTACTGGTTGACCATGAACTTGCCGTTGTACTCGCCGACCACACCGTCCCATGCGCGGAAGCCCGGGTACGGCTGGTAGCTGCTCGCGGTCCACTCCCACACGTCGCCGAACAGCTGGCGCGGTCCGCTGCCGCTGCGTGCCACCGGCATCGGATGCAGCGCCTGCGACTCGACGAAGTTGCCCGCCGCGATGCCGCTGGTGGCGTGCGCCTGCGCGGCGTGCTCCCACTCGGCCTCGGTGGGCAGGCGCGCGCCGAGCCACGCGCTGCGCTGCGCCGATGCCCAGCGTGCGAATGCGTCGGCCTCGAAATAGCTCACGTGCGTGATCGGCGTGTGCGGATCGATCGGCACCAGACCGTGCAGCGTGAAGCTTGCCCAGCCATTGTCGCCGTGGCGCTGCCAGTACAGCGGCGCGGCGATCCGATTCTGCCGCACCCACTCCCAGCCGGCCGACAGCCACCAACGCGGCTCGGCATAGCCGCCATCGGCGATGAACTCGGCCCATTCACCGTGCGTGAGCAGCCGGTTGCCGAGCGCGTACGGGCGCAGGTGCTGCGCGTGTCGCGGGCTCTCGTTGTCGAACGCGAAGCCGGCACCGTCATGGCCGATCTCGATGAGGCCGGCTTGGTGGCCGACCCAGTCCAGCGGCAACGGTGCCACCGTCGCCAGCGGCCACGACGCGCGGTACACCGGCGCCAGCGGATTGCACGACAGCACGTGCTTGATGTCGGTCAGCAGCAGCTCCTGGTGCTGCTGCTCGT
Organism: Burkholderiaceae bacterium; assembly: GCA_035764445.1. Lineage (GTDB taxonomy): Bacteria > Pseudomonadota > Gammaproteobacteria > Burkholderiales > Burkholderiaceae_C > JAEUPI01. Next base: position 6,987 of record DASTZF010000080.1, on the reverse strand, counting down.
GCTGCAGCCCGAGTTCGATCAGCGCGTCGACGCCCGGATCGTGCGACGCGGCGAGCAGGGCGGCAATGCGCTGGTCGACTTGTGCACGGTAGGCCCTGACCTCGGCCAGGCTCGGGCGCGACACCAGGCCACGCTGTGGGCGCGGGTGCTGGTCCCCGACCTGGTTGTAGTAGCTGTTGAACAGCACCCGGAAGCGCGGATGGAACGGCTTGAAGCCGCGCTCGTAGCGTTCGAGCACGAAGGTCTCGAAGAACCACGTCACATGTGCAAGATGCCACTTGGCCGGGCTGACGTCGGGCATCGACTGCACCTGCGCGTCGGCTTCCGACAGCGGCTCTGCCAGCAGCAGCGACTGCGCCCGCACCTGGGCGTAGCGTCGGGCCAGTGCGCTCGGTTCGAGTTGAGGTCGAGGCAGTCGATTCATGGCGAGTCCTGACGAATGACGCCGCTGGCGATGTAGCCCATGCCGAGTTGCGTGGTCCAGCGCTTCAGCGGTGCCTGGCAATACGCTTCGATGCGGTCCCATGGATGCCAGAGATCACCGGGCCTCGCGTTGTACGGCCGATTCTTCAGCCACGCCAGCAGATTCAGCGGCCCGGTCCACCACGGGAAGAACTTGATCCCCGCAATGGCAATCCGCGCGCCCGGCTTGATCTGCCGCACGAGGTTGGCCAGCGCCGCGGGCGTGCGCAGGATGTCATGCGTGTAGTTGAACAGCACGGCGTCGGCGCGCTCGGGCAGCGCCACCGTCTCGGCGCTCGCGCACACCTGCCACACGTTGGTCCAACCTTCGCGCTCGACCCGCACGCGCGCGTGCGCGAACATCTCGGGGCTCTGCTCAAAGGCGAGCACGCGGCCCGATAGGCCGACGCCGTCGCGCAGCCAGGCGTAGCTCAGGCCCGTGCCGGCGCCGACGTCGAGCACCACCTGGCCCGACTGCAGCTGCAGCAGATCGATCGTGCGACGGCGCAGCGGCATCGTGCGCTGTGCCGATGCGTCATACCCTTCGGCGTGCGCACGGTAGCGCTCGATCGACAACTCGTTGGGCGAGGGCGACGTCATGGTGAGACTCTCACGCGGTGGCGCGCGACGCAGCGTGCAGGCCGCACACGCCGATGACGATGAGGCCGGCCGAGACCATCTTCAGTGCGGTGGCCGGCTCCTTGAAGTAGATGTAGCCGATCAAGGCGGTCAGCACGGTGCCGACGCCGGACCACACGGCGTAAACCACGCTGAGACCGAGCGTGCGCGTGACCAGCGTGTTGAGCACGAACGAGATGGCGTAGAAGACGAAGATCAAGATCGACGGCGTCAGTCGGGTGAAACTCTCGCTCAACCGCATGCAGGTGGTGCCCGCCACTTCGAACAGAATCGCCGCGCTCAGCACGGCCCACGCCTCATTGACAGTCAGAGCTTGGCCCATGCGAGCGGGCAGTGCGGTCTGTCGTTGCAAGGCGTTTCCATGGGGTTAGATATCGGCGCGCACATCCACCCGAGCGCGGCGCCCGTAGAAGCTGCTGTCGCGTCGGCCGATTAGACCTTACACATGGAATTCCCGCTCCGGCAGGGCATGCTGGTTGCCCATACTGCCGCCATGACCAGCCCCCGCTTCGTGCAGTTGCACCTCGAGGACAGCGCAGCGCTGCGGCTGGAGCTGGCGCACGGCCTGCTCGGTGGGCCGCCCAGCGTGTCGCCCAAGTTCCTCTACGACGCCCTCGGCTCGCGGCTGTTCGACGCCATCACCGAGCTGCCGGAGTACTACCCGACGCGCGTCGAGCGGTCCATCTTCAGCCGCCACGCGAGCACGATGGCGGCCATTGCCGGACGCGGCCGCACGCTGATCGACCTGGGTGCCGGCAACTGCAAGAAGGCGGCGCGCCTGTTCGACGTGCTGGCGCCGCTGCGCTACGTGGCGGTCGACATCTCCGTGGACTACCTGCGCGAGTCGCTGGCCGGGCTGCAGCGTCAGTATCCAGGCGTCGAGATGGTCGGCGTGGGTGCCGACTTCTCGACAGCGCTGACATTGCCGCCGGAAGCCGGGCGCGATGAGCGGCTTGTGTTCTACCCCGGCTCGAGCATCGGCAATTTCACGCCGCGCGACGCGCTCCGATTCCTCGGCCAGGTGCGCGCGGTGGGCGGTGCCGGTGGCGCCTTGTTGATCGGCGTCGACCTTGTCAAGCCCAAGCGGATCCTCGAACTGGCGTACGACGACCCGTTGCAGGTGACCGCGGCGTTCAACTTGAACCTGCTGCGCCGCCTCAACTCGCTGCTCGGCTGCGACGCGTGCATCGAGGATTTCGAGCACGTGGCGCTGTTCAACGAATCAGAGAGCCGCATCGAGATGCACCTGCAGGCGCGGCGCGCGCTCACGCTGCACTGGCCCGGCAGCGAGCGCGCGCTGGCGGCCGGCGAGCGCATCCACACCGAGAACTCCTACAAGTACACCGCCGAGGGGTTCGACCGCCTGCTGCGCGATGCGGGCTACACGCGCACCACACACTGGACCGACGAGCGCCAGTGGTTCGCGGTGTTCCTGGCCATCGCCTGATGTGCGGCGACTCGTTATGTAGTAAATCTACATAACGAGAGTCGGTCCGGGTTCAAAAGAACCCAGGTTCTGCTCGGGAAACGACCCATCAGGCGACATCGCGGTCGATGTATAAAGCGGCACATATCGACCACGGATGCGACGCATGCATCACCTGTCTGCGCTGGTTCTGGCCCTGCTTGGGCTGCCGGCTCTCGCCGCCGACCTCACGGTGTCGGCCGCCGCCAGCCTGACCAACGCATTCAAGGATCTGGCGCCGATGTTCGAGGCGGCCAACCCCGGCGCCAAGTTGCTCTACAACTTCGGCGCTTCGGGCGCGCTGCTGCAGCAGATCGACAAGGGTGCACCGGTCGATGTCTTCGTCAGCGCCGACCAGGAGACGATGGACCAGGCCCAGCGCAAGGGCCTGGTGCAGGCCGCACAACGCCGCAATTTCGTATCGAACACGCTGGTCGTGATCGTGCCCAACACGACTGCGAACGCGCCGAAGACGGTGGGCGATCTGACGCTGCCGGCCTACCAGCGCATCGCGATCGGCCTGCCCGCCAGCGTGCCGGTCGGGCGCTATGCCAAGGGCGTGCTCGAAGCCGCCGGCCACTGGGCGGCGATCGAACCCAAGGTGGTCGGCGCCAACAACGTGCGCCAGGCGCTCGACTACGTGGCGCGTGCCGAAGTCGATGCCGGCTTCGTCTATGCCACCGATGCCGCGTTGATGCCCGACAAGGTGAGGGTCGCGCTGACCGTGCCGACCGCGACGCCGATTCTCTATCCGGTGGCGCCGATCGCGGCGAGCGCGAACGCCGCGCTGGCCAATCGCTTCGTCGAATTCGTGCTGTCGGCACCCGCCCAGGCCGTGCTGGCCAAGTACGGCTTCGGCAAACCCTGAGTCGCCGCGGATGGAGGGCGCATGGGTCGCGCTGGCGCTGACGCTGAAGGTGGCACTGTGGGCCACGGCGCTGAACCTGCTGCTCGGCGTGGCCATCGGCTACGCGATGGCGCGCTGGCGCTTCGCCGGCCGCGACGTGCTCGACGCGGTGCTCACGCTGCCGATGGTGATGCCGCCCACCGTGCTCGGCTACTACCTGCTGGTGCTGATCGGATCGCAGGGCCCGCTCGGCGGCTGGCTGCTGAAGAGCTTCGGCATCCGCTTGATCTTCACCTGGCAAGGGGCGGTGATCGCGGCGATGGTGGTGTCGTTCCCGTTGGTGTTCAAGGGCGCTCGCGCGGCCTTCGAGACGGTCGATGCACAACTCGAGGACGCGGCGCGCACGCTCGGCATTCACGAACTCGGCGTGTTCTTTCGCGTCTCGCTGCCGCTGGCGTGGCGCGGCATCCTCGCTGGGCTGCTGCTGTCGTTTGCGCGTGCGCTCGGCGAGTTCGGCGCCACGCTGATGGTCGCGGGCAGCATTCCCGGCCGCACGCAGACGCTGTCGATCGCCGTCTACGAGGCGGTACAGGCGGGGCAGGACGACGTCGCCAACTTCCTGGTCGTGCTGACGTCGATCACCTGCATCGCGGTGCTCCTCGCCGCGGGGCGGCTGGTGCCTGGTCGGGTCGCGCCGCGCGAGGCCTGAGGGCGCGCCGATGATCTGGGACGTCGACCTGCAGCGCGTGCTGATCCACGAAGGGTCGCGCTTCGAGCTCGCGGTGCGCTTTGCCAGCGACGCGCGGCGACTGGTGCTCTACGGCCCGTCGGGCGCGGGCAAGACGCAGACGCTGAAGATGATCGCTGGCATCGCACGGCCCGACAGTGGCCGCATCGCAGTGGCCGGCCGCACGCTGTTCGACAACGGCGCCGGCATTCGGCTGTCGCCGCAGCAGCGGCGGCTGGCGTGCGTATTCCAGGACTACGCGCTGTTCCCGCACCTCAGCGTGCGGCAGAACATCGCGTTCGCCCGCCGCAACGGCTGGCTCAACCCATCGCCCAGGCCGAGCGATGCTCAGGTCGAACGCTGGATCGCCGCGTTCCATCTGGAGCCGGTGGCCGGGCACCTGCCGCATCAACTGTCGGGTGGCCAACGGCAACGCACGGCGCTGGCGCGCGCGCTCGTCAATGAACCGGCCGCGCTGCTGCTCGATGAGCCGTTTGCCGCCCTCGACAAGTCATTGCGGCAACGCTTGCGTGACGAGTTGCAAGACCTGCAGGCGCAATTGCGCCTGCCGATGCTGCTGATCACGCACGACGAGGACGACGTGCGCGTGCTGGCCGATCAGGTGGTGTACTTGCAGGACGGCAAGGTTGTCGATCATCTCGCCGTTCGGGAGACTGACCTTGTCGGATGACGTCGGGCGCGATCGATGAGTTCAGGAGCAAGCATGACCGCGCGCCGGCGCAAGGCGAACAGCCGGCTTGAACTGCAGGGATCGCTGTGGCTCACCATCGACGGCGAGAGCCTCGGGGGGCGCGACCGGGTCGACCTGCTGCGCGCGGTGTCGCAACACGGCTCGATCACCGGCGCGGCCAAGGCGCAGGGCGTCAGCTACAAGGCGGCGTGGGACGCAATCGATGCGATGAACACGCTGGCCGGACAGCCTTTGGTCGAGCGCTCGGCGGGCGGCCGCGGCGGCGGATCGACGCACCTCACGGCCCGGGGTCAGCGCCTGGTCGACCGCTTCGAGGAAATCGATGCCGCCCACAGGCGCTTCCTGAAGCTTCTGGATGACGAATCGATCGACATCGATCAACCGTTCTCACTGTTGAAGGTCCTGAACATGAAGACAAGCGCCAGGAATCAATTCGTCGGCGCCGTCACGTCGCTGCGCTCGGGCGCCGTCAACGACGAGGTGGAGATCACGCTGCCCACCGGCCAGCGCATCGTCGCCGTCGTGACGCAGGAGAGCACTCAATCGCTCGGACTGCGCACCAAGATGACCGCCATCGCGCTGGTCAAGGCCTCGTCGGTCGTGGTGGCGACCGACCTCGATGGTGCCAGGGTATCGGCGCGCAACCAGCTGGCGGGCAAGGTCAGTTCGGTCACGCCGGGTGCGGTCAATGCCGAGGTGGTCATCGACCTCGACGGCGGCGTCAGCATCGCGGCCATCGTCACCGAGAGCAGCGTCAAGTCGCTCGGGCTGGCGCCCGGCAAGCGCGCGATTGCGTTGTTCAAGGCCACCAGCGTGATCGTTGCCGTGACGGCCTGACCGCGCGTCAGCGCGCCAGCAGATTCATCAGCTCGGCGATGTCGTCGCGGCAGGCCGCCTCGGCACGCTTCTCGATGCGACGGTACAGCGTGATCAGTTGCCGGCCGGCTTCGGTCAGCGAGCTGCCGCCGCCCTGAAGGCCGCCCTTGGCCGAATCGACTGCCGGCTGCGCCAGCGAGCGATTGAGTTCATCGAGCAGCAGCCAGGCACGGCGATACGACATGTCCAGGCTCTTGGCCGCCGCGGTGATCGAGCCGGTGCTGGCGATCGCCTCGAGCAGCGCGATCTTGCCGGGACCCACGGCGATATGGTCGCCATCGGTCACCCGCATCCGAAAACGCAGCACCGGCACGCGCGTTTTCTTCGCGGCGGTGCGTGCAAGGGGCTGTCGCCGGACGGTCATGGCAGTCGAGTGGACCCGTGGCGTTGACGGCTGAGGGCCCGCAGCATAGAGCAGCTGCCGGGGTCCTGCGCGGCCAGCGGCCGCGCTCTCCTCAGGCGGCGGCCTCGAGCCCGTTCTCGAAATGCTTGCGCATCAGCTGCGTCGCGCGCTTGGGGTCGCGCGATGCCAGCGCGTGCATCAGCGCGCGATGCTCGGCCAGCGACTCGCCGATGCGGCCCTGCTTGAGCAGCGAATGGTGCCGGTTGAGCTTCATCACCTTGCGCAGATCGGCCACGATCTGCATGCGCCAGCGGTTGCCGGCCACCTCGAGCAGCTTGAAGTGGAACGCCTCATTGGTGGCGAAGAACGCGTCCCGCTGGCGCACCTGCTTTTCGAGCCGGGCGTGCAGCGCCTGCAGCGTGGCGAGCTCGGCGCCGCTCGCGCGTTCGGCCACTTCGCCGGCGGCGTCGCTCTCCAGCAGCGCCAGCAGCCGATAGACCTGCGACACGTCGTCGCGCGACATCTCGGTGACGTAGGCACCGCGCCGCACCTTCATCGTCACCAGCCCCTCGACCGCCAGCACCTTGAGCGCCTCGCGCAGCGGCGTGCGGCTGATGCCCCATTCGGCGGCGAGCTTCAGCTCGTCGATCCACGCGCCGGGCTCGAGCTCGCGCGCGAAGATCTTCTCGCGCAGGCGGTCGGCCACCTCCTGGTACAGCGCGCGCGGTGACAGCGCGGCCGCAGTCCGCGGTGCGGCGGGGGGCGAGGCGGTCGTCGTGGCCATGGCGCGGGACTCGGTCACGCGCGGCGCCGGCGGCCGGTCGCGGACTTGGCTGATCTGGTTATGAATTCATAATTATGCATAATAGCAGGGGATGATAGGGCGCCGGCGCGAGGCTGGCAAGGGCCGACAAAC
>DASTZF010000079.1:0-4215 GCA_035764445.1 Burkholderiaceae bacterium | reverse complement strand
TCGGGCCAGGCGCGCGACGGGTCGGACTCGTCGATGCGCCACATCACGAACCACACCGGCGCGCCCGAGCTCAGGTTGAGGTAATACCCCTCGGCCTCGTCGCGGTACAACGCCACCTCCAGCCCCGGGTGCAGGCGTAGCACGCTGCGCCCGTCGTCGCGCAGCACGCGCGGCTCGATGCCGAACAATCCTTCGTCGGGCACCACGTCGTCGACGCGAAAACGCCACGCCTCCCATTCATTGGGTTGGCGTTGCTCTTCGATCAGAACGGCCACGTTCAGGCGGGTTGGCGCATCCATTGGCACGGGTCAGTCTACCTGCTGAGAGGTGGCCATATGCACGGCACTGCAGGTGCGACAGCCTGTCGCGAACGGTGCGACAAGTTGTCCTCGATGACCCCGGGCCGCCCCTGATTGAAACGGGGGTTTACTCTGACTCCTAATGTGATGGCATCTGCACGGCCGTGCATACGTGCGCGTGCCCGCAACACCAAGGGGTGACCATGAAGCCAGCTAACCAGCCAGCATCCGTCCAATCCGCGATGCACCGCCGCAAGCTGCTCGGTGCCGCCGGCACGACCGGCGCGTTGGCCGCCGCAGCGACGCTGCTCGCCACGCGCGACGACCAGTCGGTCGCTCCGGCCGAGGCCGACGCGAAGGCCGCTCCGGCAAGAGGTGGCGGCTACCGCCTTACGGAACACGTGCAGCGCTACTACCAGACCACCAAGGTCTGATGGCATGTCCGCTCGCCGGGCTGCCATCCGCGTCCCACTCGCACGCTAAGCAAGGTTCCAACAGAGGTTCAGCCATGCTGCTCACTCGCAAGTCCGATCACGCCGGTGCGTCGTCATCGAGCCTGGTGCACAGCCTGTCGCGCGGGGTGTCGCGCGCGATCCCGTCGCTCGACCGCCGCACGTTCCTGCGCCGCTCCGGCCTCGGGCTGGGCGCCGGCATGGCGGCGTCGCAACTGGTGCTGGTCCGCAAGGCCAAAGCGGCCGACGTCAAGAAACACGGCGGCGACCCCAACGCCAAGGTCGAGGTCAAGCGCACGGTGTGCGGCCACTGCTCGGTCGGCTGCGCGATCGACGCGGTGGTCGAGAACGGCATCTGGGTGCGCCAGGAGCCGGTGTTCGACAGCCCGCTGAACCTCGGCGCGCACTGCGCCAAGGGCGCCGCGGTGCGCGAGAACGGGCACGGCGAATACCGCCTGAAGTACCCGATGAAGCTGGTCAACGGCAAGTACCAGCGCATCAGCTGGGACGACGCGCTCAACGAGATCAGCGCCAAGATGCTCGATCTGCGCAAGGCCAGCGGCGTCGACTCGATCTTCATCGTCGGCTCGTCGAAGCACAACAACGAGCAGTCGTACCTGCTGCGCAAGTGGATGAGCCTGTGGGGCAGCAACAACTGCGACCACCAGGCGCGCATCTGCCACAGCACCACGGTGGCCGGCGTGGCCAACACCTGGGGCTACGGCGCGATGACCAACTCGTACAACGACATGCAGAACTCGAAGGCTGCGTTGTACATCGGCAGCAATGCCGCCGAGGCGCATCCGGTGTCGATGCTGCATATGCTGCACGCCAAGGAAACCGGCTGCAAGATGATCGTGGCCGACCCGCGCTTCACGCGCACTGCGGCCAAGGCCGACCAGTACGTGCGCATCCGCTCCGGCACCGACGTGGCGTTCCTGTTCGGCGTGCTGCATCACGTCTTCAAGAACGGCTGGGAAGACAAGAAATACATCGCCGATCGCGTCTACGGCATGGACAAGGTGCGCGAAGACGTGATGGCCAAGTGGACGCCCGACAAGGTGCAAGAGGTCACCGGCGTCGACGAGGCCACCGTGCTGTCGGTGGCCAAGACGATGGCCGAGAACCGGCCGAGCACGATCGTCTGGTGCATGGGCCAGACCCAGCACACGATCGGCAACGCGATGGTGCGCGCGTCGTGCATCCTGCAGCTGGCGCTGGGCAACATCGGCGTCAGCGGCGGCGGCGCCAACATCTTCCGCGGCCACGACAACGTGCAGGGCGCTACCGACGTCGGCCCCAACCCCGACTCGCTGCCTGGCTACTACGGCCTGGCCGACGGCGCGTTCAAGCACTACGCCGCCGTCTGGGGCGTCGACTTCGACTGGATCAAGAAGCAGTACGCGCCGGGCATGATGAACAAGCCCGGCATGACGGTGTCGCGCTGGATCGACGGCGTGCTCGAGAAGAACGAGCTGATCGATCAGGACTCGAACCTGCGCGGCATGTTCTTCTGGGGTCACGCGCCCAACTCGCAGACGCGCGGTCTGGAGATGAAGCGCGCGATGGACAAGCTCGATCTGCTGGTGGTGATCGATCCGTTCCCGAGCGCGACCGCGGCGATGGCGGCGATGCCCGGCAAGCCGGAGGATCTGAACAAGAACCGCGCGGTCTACCTGCTGCCGGCGTGCACGCAGTTCGAGACCAGCGGCTCGTGCACCGCCTCCAACCGCTCGATCCAGTGGCGCGAGAAGGTGATCGACCCGCTGTGGGAAAGCCGCTCCGACCACATGATCATGTACCAGCTGGCGCAGAAGCTCGGCTTCGACAAAGAGCTGGTCAAGAACTACAAGATGCAGAAGGTCAAGGGCCTGGACGAGCCGGTGCCCGAGGACATCCTGCGCGAGATCAACCGCAGCAACTGGACCATCGGCTACACGGGGCAGAGCCCCGAGCGGCTGAAGGCGCACATGCGCAACATGAACGTCTTCGACGTCAAGACGCTGCGTGCGAAGGGTGGCGTCGACAAGGAGACCGGCTACAAGCTCGACGGCGACTACTTCGGCCTGCCGTGGCCGTGCTACGGCACGCCGGAGATCAAGCACCCCGGTTCGCCGAACCTGTACATGACCTCGCGCTCGATGATGGACGGCGGCGGCAACTTCCGCGCCAACTTCGGCGTCGAGCGTGACGGCGTCAACTTGCTGGCGGCCGACGGCTCGCACAGCAAGGATGCCGAGCTGACGACCGGCTACCCCGAGTTCGACCACATCATGCTGAAGAAGCTCGGCTGGTGGGGCGATCTCACCGAAGCTGAAGCGAAGGCGGCCGAAGGCAAGAACTGGAAGACCGATCTGTCCGGCGGCATCCAGCGAGTCGCGATGGCGCATGGCTGCCACCCGTGGGGCAACGCGCGCGCACGCGCAGTGGTGTGGAACTTCCCCGACGGCGTGCCGCAGCACCGCGAGCCGCTGTATTCGACGCGGCCCGACCTGGTGGCCAAGTACCCGACGCACGAAGACAAGAAGGCGTTCTGGCGGTTGCCCACGCTGTACAAGACGGTGCAGGAGCAGAACAAGGACATCGGCAAGAGCTTCCCGCTGGTGATGACCAGCGGCCGCCTGGTCGAGTACGAAGGCGGCGGCGAGGAGACTCGCTCCAATCCGTGGCTGGCCGAGCTGCAGCAGGAGGCCTTCGTCGAAATCAATCCGAAGGCCGCCAACGACCGCGGCATCCGCAACGGCGACTACGTCTGGTTGAAGACACCGCCGATGCAGGCGCTCCCCGACTTCAAGGGCCTGCGCGTGAGAGCGCAGGTCACCGAACGCGTCGGGCCCGACACCGTGTTCATGCCGTTCCACTTCTCGGGCCGCTGGGGCGGCGCCGATCTGCTGCCGTACTACCCCGAGGGTGCACACCCGGTGGTGCGCGGCGAGGCGGTCAACACAGCCACCACCTACGGCTACGACAGCGTGACGATGATGCAAGAGACCAAGACCACGGTCTGCCAGATCGAGCGAGCCACAGCCTGACGCATCCGCGCAAAGGCTTTCAGGAGACCTCACATGGCCCGAATGAAATTCATCTGCGACGCGGAGCGCTGCATCGAATGCAACGGCTGCGTCACCGCCTGCAAGGCCGAGCACGACGTGCCGTGGGGCGTCAACCGCCGTCGCGTGGTCACGCTCAACGATGGCCTGCCCGGCGAGCGCAGCGTGTCGGTGGCGTGCATGCACTGCTCCGACGCACCGTGCATGGCTGTGTGCCCGGTCGACTGCTTCTACAAGACCGACGAAGGCGTGGTGCTGCACGACAAGGACGTCTGCATCGGCTGCGGCTACTGCTCGTACGCGTGCCCGTTCGGCGCGCCGCAGTTCCCGAGCAACGGCACCTTCGGCCTGCGCGGCAAGATGGACAAGTGCACCTTCTGCGCCGGCGGCCCCGAGGCCAACGGCAGCCCGGCG
>DASTZF010000078.1:0-8531 GCA_035764445.1 Burkholderiaceae bacterium | reverse complement strand
CCTGACCTGGCTGAAGCACTCGGCGAAGGTGCTCAACAACGAGGAGGAGCCCCCGTCATACCGCTTCAATGCCGGCGAAAAGCTCGTCTTCTGGGGCGGCGTGTTCCTGCTCGGCGGCTTGGCGGTCGCGTCGGGCCTGGTGCTCGACAAGCTGCTGCCCGGCCTCGATTACCTGCGCGGCGACATGCAGATCGCCCACATGATCCACTCGACCGCCGCGGTGCTGATGATGGTGGTGTTCGTGCTGCACATCTACATCGGCACGATCGGCATGCGGGGCGCGTATCGCGCGATGCGCACCGGTTATGTCGACGACAGTTGGGCCAAGGAGCACCACTCGTTGTGGCATGCGGATATCCAAGCCGGAAAGATCCCGGCGCGACGCTCGTCGAAGCGCAGCCCGCCCATGCAACCTTCCGAGGAGCGCGCATGATCAAGCGCATCGCCTGTCTGATCGGCATGGCCTTCTGTGCAGCGGCGCTGGCCAAGCTACCGCCCTCGTCCGACGAGGCCAAGGCTAAAGCGGCCGAAGCCGCCGCCAAGACGGCGTGGAGCGACAAGGTCGCCGCATACAAGCTGTGCCAGTCGATGGACCACGTGGCAGCGATCTACCTCGCCGATGCGAAGAAGGCCGGCAAGAACGTGCAACCGGTTGCCACGCCGCCATGCACCGATCCCGGTCCGTTCGCCTACACGCCGGCCGGGCAGAAGCCGGCCGAAGCTGCGGGAGCTCATTCACCGCCCGGCAAGGCTGCCACGCCACCGAGCACCAACGCCCCCGCAGCCGAGCAGGCTCCGGCCAAGAAGCCCTGAGCGGTTCGCAGCGTCGGGGTAAGCTGGCGGCACGCCAGCCAGTGTTGACATGACTTCAGCCAAGAGCACACCGCCACGCCTGCCGCTGCTCAGCCGCGCCGGCAGCGCGCTGACGCGCGAGATCGAGGTGCTCGACGAGTATGGCGACCGGCGCGTCATCCACATTCCCGACGAGCGGCCGCTGACGTTGTATGTCGACCGGCGCGAACTGGTCACGCTGATGACACTCGGCGCCGAGCCCGAGCTGCTGGCGCTCGGCTACTTGCGCAACCAACGCCTGGTCGCGAGCGTCGACGAGGTGCTGTCGATCACCGCCGACTGGGATGTCAATGCGGTGGCGGTGCGCACGCGCGCCGGCGTCGAGGATTTCGATCGCAAGACGGCGTCGCGCGTGGTCACCACCGGCTGCGGACAGGGCACCGTGTTCGGCGACCTGATCGACGGGTTGCAGTCGGTGCAGCTGCCCGATGCGAAGAGCGCGCGCATCAGCCAGTCGATGCTGCGCGACATCCTGGAGGTGATGCGTCAACAGGACAGCATCCACCGCAAGGCCGGCTCGGTGCACGGGTGCGCGCTGTTCCGCGGCACCGAGAAGCTGATGTTCATCGAGGACGTCGGTCGCCACAACGCCATCGACACGATCGCGGGCTGGATGTGGATGAACGGCGTGCACGGCGCCGACAAGGTGTTCTACACCACCGGCCGCCTGACCAGCGAGATGGTGATGAAGTCGGCGCAGATCGGCGTGCCGATCATCGCCAGCCGCAACGGCGTCACCGCGATGGGCCATGAGATGGCCGCGCGGCTGGGCATGACGCTGTTCGGCCGCGCGTCGAACCGGCACTTCATCTGCTACACCGGCTTCGAGCGCTTCGATTCCGAGCCAGAGCCGCAACGCGCTCCGGTGCGCGTGGTGTCTGGCTGAAGGCTCGTCGGTCGCGCGCGTCCGGTTGCTCCGGCAAACGCGGGCGGGCAGGGGCAGTCGTGTGCCGCGGTCACGCCCCGCAGCTGCGCCACTGCTTGCTGTAGCTCGTGGCCGGGTGCACGACGACGGTGGCACCACTGGGCTTGCGCAGGCCGCTGCCGGTTTCGAGCTCGAGCTTCATCGCGTACCGGTCGAAGAACGCGTCGAACATCTCGCCGCCTCGCGTGCCCACCGCATACAGCTGGTCGCTGGCCGCGTCCCACTCGAGCAGCACGGCTGCCAGCGGCTGCGGCGCCGGGCCGGCGATCACGCGTGCGCCCTGCAACGGGTCGTAGCGCGAGTTGTCGCCGCAGCAGTGGATCACGTGCGCGGGCTCGCCGCGCTCGCCGCTGCGCAGGCCGATGAAGCTGATCGTCGGCGTGGGGTACATCAGCTTGTGCGCGCAGATCGCCGAGAACGCGACGATCGACTTGCTGGGGCCCACTCCGGCCGGGGCGGCATAGCGCTGCTTGTCTTCGGTGACCAGCTCGACCGGCTTCACCTCGCGCTCGAACGCGATCAGGAACACCGGTGACACCGTGTACGGATAGTTGAAGAGGAACGCTTCCCCCACCTTGAGCTGGCGTGCCAGCCAGGGATTGCCGCTGGCGTCGACCAGGCGCGAACGCGGATGGCGCTGCACCTCGCCTGCGGCCACCACCGGCAGCGCGCTGGAGGCCACCCACGCGCCGGCGACGCAGGCGGCCTGGCGCATCAGGTCGCGGCGCGCGGCGTCGAGATTGCGCTGCATGGGCGAGACGCTACACGAGCCCCGAAGTCCGAGCAACGCTTTCGACTGATTCCACGCGCAGCATGAGGCCGCGACGGCTGCGCTAGACCAGACCGTCGAACAGCCACACATCGACCGGCTCACCGGCCGCGACCGAGCCCTGATCGTGGCTCAGCACCAGCAGCGCGTTGGCCTCGCTCATGCTGCGCAGGATGCCGGCGCCTTGCGCGCCGGTGGTCTGTACCTCCCACCGACCGTCGGCCCCTTGGCAGACGCGAGCGCGCTGGAACTCGGTGCGCCCGGGCCGCTTGCGGATGGCGACGGTGCTGCGCGCCTGCAGCAACGGCAGCGGCTGCGGGGTGGCGCCGGCGAGCACGAGCAGCGCGTCGCGTGCGAACACGTAGAACGTGACCAGCGCGGCCACCGGGTTGCCCGGCAGTGCGAACAGCCACGCGGTCTTCGAGGGACGCGCCGCATCGCCCGCATAGAGCGCGCCGAACGCGAACGGCCGGCCCGGCCGCATCGCGACCTTCCAGAAGGCGACCTCGCCGACGCGGCTCAGCACGTCGCGCGTATGGTCGGCGTCGCCGGCACTGACGCCGCCGCTGGTGAGCACCGCGTCGGAGCGCTCGATCGCCTGCTGCAGAACGGCCTGCAGCGCTTGTGGATCGTCATGCACCAAGCCGAGGTCGATCACCTCGATGCCGAGGCGTTGCAAGGCGCCCATCAGGCTGAAGCGGTTGCTGTCGTATACGCAGCCCGCCCTGAGCGGTTGCCCGAGCGACGCGATCTCGTCGCCGGTGGAGAACACCGCGACGCGCAGCCGGCGCATCACGCTCAGCGTCTCGATGCCGAGCGAGGCGACCAGCCCGAGGTCGGCAGGCCTGAGCACACGGCCGGCGCGGACCGCCGGCTTGCCGCGCGCCAGATCCTCGCCGCGGCGGCGCAGGTTTTCGCCGGCGCGAATCGCGCCGGGTTCGATGTGCACCAGCGGGCCATCGGCCGCGTCGTCGACGCGGCACAGCTCCAGCGGCACCACGGTGTCGGCACCGATGGGCATGACGGCGCCGGTCATGATGCGCACGCACTGGCCGGCGCCGACGCTGCCGCCGTGCGGCGCGCCGGCCAGCACGGTGGCCATCGAGCGCAACACCAGCGCGGCATCGCCGTGCAGCGCCGTGCCGGCGAATGCGTAGCCGTCCATCGCCGAGTTGTCGTATGCCGGCACGTCGATCGGCGACACCACGTCGTCGGCCAGCACGCGACCCAACGCCTGCGCCAGCGGCACGACCTCGCGATCGGGGATCGGGCGCAGCCGTTGCGCAATCGCGGCACGCGCCTGCTCGACGCTCAGGTTGTTCTCGTGGGCCGCCAGCGGTGATGGGCCGAGCTCTGACATCGGTGACCGATTCGGCGAGGGGGCTGTCGGTGCGCCTGGGGCGGCGATTGTGCGATCGGTCCGGCAAACGTTGCGCCCGACCTGGCCGCAGATATGCAGACGCGAGCATATCGTCAGCCCGCGGGTAGCCATCGAAAATCCCTGCACCGATGGCGCTGCTGCGCCGCCATCGGCGACGACCACGATGAATTCGATTGCCGACAGCCTTCTGCTGGCTGCGCAGCTGATCAGCCGCGGTGACGCCGACCTCTGGCGCATCGTCGGGTTGTCGCTGCGCGTCAGTGCCACCGCGTGCGCCATCGGGGCGGCCGCGGGCCTGTGCCTTGGCGCGTGGCTGGCCGTGGCACGCTTCCCGGGTCACGGCGTGGCGGTGTGGCTGGTCAATTCGCTGCTCGCGTTGCCGTCGGTCGTGGTCGGGCTGCTGGTCTACCTGCTGCTGTCGCGCTCCGGCCCGCTCGGTGAATACGGCATTCTGTTCACGCCCAGCGCGATGGTGATCGCACAGAGCCTGCTCGTGGTGCCGCTGATCGCCGCGCTGTCGCGCCGGCTCGTGCTCGACGCGCTGCGCGACGGCGGCGACCAGCTGCGCTCGTTGGGGGCGGGCCCGTTCCTGAGCGCGCTGCTGATGCTGCTGCACGAGCGCTTCGGCGTGCTGACGGTGCTGCTCACCGCGTTCGGCCGCGCCGTGTCGGAGGTCGGCGCGGTGATGATCGTCGGCGGCAACATCGACGGCTTCACGCGCGTGATGACGACGGCGATCGCGCTCGAAACGAGCAAGGGCGACCTGCCGCTGGCGCTGGGCCTCGGCTTCGTGCTGCTGGCCGTGGTCGGCGTCGTCAACGGCGTGATCGTGCTGATGCACGCGCGCACGTCGATCGAGCGCGAGGCCTATGTGTAGCGCGGTGGTGTCCGGGGCCGCGCAAGCCGCCGACGCGCCTGCCGGCGGCGAGCGCGGGCGTACCCTACCACCGCAGCGGCTGGTGCAACTCATCCACGCGAGCGTGCACTTCGGCGCCGTGCAGGCGTTGCGCGACGTCAGCCTCACGCTGCATCGCGGCGACCGCCTGGCGCTGGTGGGGGCCAACGGCTCGGGCAAGACCACGCTGCTGCGCGTGCTGCACGGCCTGGTGCCGAGCAACGGTCAGCGCATGGTGTACACGTTGGCCGACGACCGTGCGCCCGTCACCGCGATGCTGTTCCAGCGCCCGTTCCTGCTCAGCCTGTCGGTGCGCTTCAACGTGATGCTGGGCCTGTGGCTGCACGGCGTGCGGCGCGCGTGGCGCGAGGAGCGCTGCCTGCGTGCCTTGCAGCGCGTCGGGCTCGAGGCCGCGGCCGCTCGCGCCGCGCGCACGCTGTCGGGCGGTCAGCAGCAACGGCTCGCGCTGGCGCGCGCTTGGGCGATCGAGCCCGACATCCTGCTGCTCGACGAGCCCACGGCCAACCTCGATCCGAGCGCCAAGCGCGAGGTCGAGCGGTTGATCGACGCGCTGGCTGCCGACGGCGCGACGGTGGTGATGAGCACGCACAACCTGGGGCAGGCCAAGCGGCTCGCGACTCGGGTGGCGTACCTCGAGGCGGGGCGCGTGTTGGTCGATCTGCCGGTCGACCGCTTCTTCAACGACGAGCTGCCCGCCGAGGCGGCGTTGTTCCTCAAAGGAGAGTTGCCGTGGGCCCATTGATTCGAGCCAGCCGGCGACGCGCGCTGCTGTGCGGCGCGTTGCTCGCCGCGTTGCTGAGCGCTGCGCCGGCGGGGTCGCAGGACAAGTTCATCGTGATGGCATCGACCACCTCGACCGAGCAGTCGGGCCTGTTCGCTCACCTGCTGCCGGCGTTCAAGCAAGCCACCGGCATCGACGTGCGCGTGGTCGCGGTCGGCACCGGGCAGGCGCTCGACATGGCGCGCCGAGGCGACGCCGACGTGGTGTTCGTGCACGACACGGCGGCCGAAGAGAAGTTCGTCGCCGAAGGCTTTTCGACCAAGCGCATGCCGGTGATGTACAACGACTTCGTCGTCGTCGGGCCGGCATCGGACCCGGCCAAGGTCAAGGGCAACGACATCGTCGCGGCGCTGGTCAAGCTGGGCACCGGCGGCGCGCCGTTCATCTCGCGCGGCGACAAGAGCGGCACCCACGCGGCCGAGTTGCGGCTGTGGCAGGCCGCGGGCGTCGACATCGCGAAGGGCAAGCCCGGCGGCTACAAGGAATGCGGCTGCGGCATGGGCCCGGCGCTGAACATGAGCTCGTCGAGCGGCGCCTACGTGCTGACCGATCGCGGCACCTGGCTGTCGTTCAAGAACCGCGGCGACCTGGTGATCCTCGTCGAGGCGGACAAGCGGTTGTTCAACCAGTACGGCGTGATGGTCGTGAACCCCGCGAAGCACCCGCACGTGAAGAGCGCGCTCGCGCAGCAGTTCGCCGATTGGGTGGTCTCCGAGGCGGGCCAGAAGTCGATCGCCGACTACAAGATCAACGGTCAGCAGCTGTTTTTCCCGAACGCGGAGCGCTAGGCCGACAACGGGGTCGTCGCGCGACAGAGTCCGGCCGTGGCGGCGGGTGCGACGCACGCAGGCAGAAATGCTGCGATGATTGCCGCCGTCAGCGATCTCGACGCCACCATCAGAGCGACCTGCGTGGCCTGTCTGCCGAGTCCATCGTGAATGGCTCGAAGGCAACCCCCCAAGACCTGCCTTCGATCGACCTGCTGCTGCGCGGCGATGCCGCCCGCACGCTGCGGGCTGCGCATGGCCACACGCTGGTGACCGCCGAGGCGCGCGCACTGATCGATGGACTGCGCACGCAGGCGTTGACCGGCACGCTGCCGCATTCGGCGCTCGAGGCCAGTGCGCTGGACGATGCCCTCGCGCAGCGCGTGCGTTCGCGCCTCGCACCGCGGCTGCAGCGAGTGCTCAACCTCACCGGCACCGTGATCCACACCAACCTCGGCCGCGCGCTGCTGGCCGAGCCCGCGCTGCAGCACCTGCTGGCGATGATGGCGGGGCCGAACAACCTGGAGTACGACCTCGCCAGCGGCGGCCGCGGCGACCGTGACAGCGTCGTCGAGGAGTTGCTGACCACGCTGACCGGCGCGCAGGCGGCCACCGTGGTCAACAACAACGCCGCTGCGGTGCTGCTGACGATCGCCGCGCTGGCACGTGGCAAGGAAGTGATCGTTTCGCGCGGTGAGCTGGTCGAGATCGGCGGCGCGTTTCGTATGCCCGACGTGATGGCCGCCGCCGGCGCCACGCTGGTCGAGGTGGGCACCACCAACCGCACGCACGCCCACGATTACGAGCGTGCGATCGGCGAGCGCACGGCGCTGCTGATGAAGGTGCACACCAGCAACTACGCGGTGCAGGGTTTCACGGCGGCGGTCGACGAGGCTGCGCTGGCCGGCATCGCTCACGCGCGCGGCCTGCCGCTGGCCAGCGATCTCGGCAGCGGTGCGCTGGTCGACCTGGCCGCCTACGGCCTCCCGCACGAGCCGATGCCACAGCAGATGCTCGCTGCGGGCTGCGACGTGGTCACCTTCTCGGGCGACAAATTGCTCGGCGGTCCGCAGGCCGGCTTGATCGTCGGCAGCCGCGAGGCGATCGCGCGCATCCGCCAGTTTCCGCTCAAGCGCGCGCTGCGGGTGAGCAAGCTGCCGCTCGCGGCGCTCGAGGCGACGCTGACGCTGTACCTGCAGCCCGAGAAGCTCGCGCAGGAGTTGCCCACGCTGCGGCTGCTGACACGCGCACCGGCCATCATCGAGGCCCTGGCCCAGCGGTTGCTGCCGGACGTGCAGCGCGCCGTCGCGCCGCGCTATGCAGCGAGCGTGGTGTCGCTGCAGGGACAGATCGGCTCGGGCTCGCTGCCGGTCGAACGCCTGCCGTCGCACGGCCTGGCGCTCGAGCCCGTCGAGCGCAAAGGCGCCGGGCGAGCGCTCGATGCGCTCGCTGCGGCGCTGCGCGGGCTGCCGCTGCCGGTGATCGGTCGCATCGCGGAGGATCGCCTGCTGCTCGACCTGCGCTGTCTCGAGGACCCGGCGCCATTGCTGGCGCAAATGCCGTCGCTGTCGGAGGCCTTGCGGTGAGGTTCGGTAGGATTTTCCGGCGCCGACTAACATCACAAGTTCGTCAGGGCAAGCCCATTCACAGGAGACCGTCATGACCATTCGCATGACCCGCCGTTCGCTGCTCAAAGCGGGCGCCATCGCCACCTCCTCGCTGCCGATGTGGCCCGCGCTGGCGCAGGAGCGCCGCTTCGACCCGAAGGTCGAGGGCTGGCGTACCTTCGAGGTCACGACCACGGTCGACGTGGCCGATACGCGCAGCGCCTGCAAGGTGTGGCTGCCGGTGCCCGACATCAACACCGACTATCAGCAGTCGCTCGACAGCACTTGGAGCGGCAACGCCAACACCGCCAAGCTCGTGGTCGACGCCACCAGTGGCGTGCGCATGCTGTATGCCGAGTTCGCCGACAACGTGGGCGCGCCCACCGTGTCGCTGACCAGTCGCGTGCGCACGCGCAACCGGGCGGTGGACTGGTCGCGCACCGGCGCGCCGGCCGAGGATCCCGCGCTGCTGCGCGCCTACCTGCAGCCCACCGAACTGATCCCGCTCGACGGCATCGTGCGCAAGACGGCGC
>DASTZF010000077.1:0-7863 GCA_035764445.1 Burkholderiaceae bacterium | reverse complement strand
TGCGCAGCGTGCAGGCCGCCATCGACGCCCACGAGCAGATCACGTCGCTGCTCGCGCGCGGCGCCTCGCTGGCGACGCTGTGTCAGTCGGTCGCGCAACTGCTCGGCGGCAGCGTCCTGGTGCTCGACGAGGCGGGGCTGGTGGTCAGCGGCGGCGTCGCCAAGGGCTACATCGGTGCCGCCGCGCAGTCCTACGCGCCGCACGGGACGCACGCGGCCGAACTCAGCCGCGCCATGCATAACAGCCGCGCGACCGGACGCTCGGCAGTCGCCTATCAGGTCGACGGCGAGTCGTGCCGGGTGCTGCCGGTGATCGGTGGCCACGACATCCTCGGCTCGGCGTTGCTGTTCCATCGCGGTGAGTTGGAGGAGGTCACCGTTCGAACCTTCGAGCGCAGCGCCAACGTCATCGGTATCGTGCTGCTGTCGCAACAGCGGCTGGAGGCGTCGCGCAACCGCAGCGCTTCGGCACTGCTGCGCTCGCTGATTTCAGCGCGCCAGGACGACGCCGCGATGCTGGCCAACCGCGCCGAGCAACACGGCCTCGACTTGACGCGACCGCTGTCCCTGATGCTGGTGGCTGTGGAGAATCCGGGCGCCGACTACGCAGCGCGTCACTTCGGCAGCCTCAAGCCACTGACCCACGCGCTGGTCGACGACATCGACGGCATGCTCGTCGTACTCTGCAGCGCAACCGCCGCCGCCGCGGTGCGTCAGACGATCTCGAACTGGATGCACCAGGATCTTCGCGCGATCTATCGCGGCGCCCTGTCGCGGCCGGTGGCGCGACCATCGGACCTCCCGTCCGCGTTCGCGACGCTGCGGCGGGCGCTGGCGGTGCTGGGCCGCATCGGCGTGCAGGCCCAGATCGTCGGGCAGGACGAGCTGGCCATCTACTCGACCTTGTTCGAGACCCATGACCAGGCCAGCCTGGCGAACTTTCTCGATGTGACGATCGGCCCGCTGATCTCGCACGACAGCCAGCGCGGCTCCGAGCTGGCCGCCACCCTCCTCGCCTACTTCGACTGCAACCAGAACGCCAAGATCACCGCGCAGCGCCTCAAGATCCACGTCAACACCGTGCGGCAACGGCTGTCAACGATCGAAGACCTGCTGGGGCACTGGGGTCAGGCGGCGCGAGCGCTCGAGCTCCACATCGCTGTGCGGCTGTGGAGCCTCGGCACGCGGCGGCCCTGACGCCGCGCCGTTTCCAGCGTCCCCGACGCCGCGCCATTCCACAGCGGTCGTGACGCCACGCCGTCGCGCGCCGGCCCGCAAGGGTTTTCGCGGTGGCCTTCGAACACATCGCCCACTGGCGGCGAGTGTGCGGCTCCCACATTGAAGCCGCCGCAGGGCAATCGGAGACTCAGTCCGCTCGAAGGCGGTGCAGTTCCGATTGGCTCTGCATGAGACCTTCGTGCGTGGCACGGACTCGCGCCACCGTCGAACAACATGCACAGGAGACAACATGAGGACGTCGAATGTCGCGATCCGGGTGGGGTTCGCTGCCTTGCTCGCGGCGTTGCTGGCCGGATGTGGTGGTGGAGGCGCCGACGTTGCGACCGCGCAGCCGGGTGACTCGACCGACGACGGTCATAGCGGCCACAACAACAAGCCGCTCACCTGCGCGCAATTGGCGGGGATGACCATTCCCGCGGATTCGATCGGCCTGCCGACCTCGGGCGCGACGGTGACGTCGGCGACCGTGGTCGCCGCCAGCGGCACCGGCGCCGCGGCCATTCCCGAGTACTGCCTCGTCAACGGCAAGATCTCGCCGGTCGACACCGCGGCGCCCAACATCCTGTTCAGGCTCGCGCTGCCGACGGTCTGGAACACCAAGGCCGTGATGTTCGGCGGCGGCGGCTTCAGCGGCACCATCCCCAACGTCGCCGGCAACGTGCCAGCGGGGCCGACCAATCAGCCGACTCCGCTCGGCCGCGGCTACGCCACCTTCGGCAGCGACTCGGGCCACCAGGCCAATGCGCTCGGCTCGCTCGACGGCAGCTTCGGCCTCTTCGACGAAGCCATCCGCAACTGGGCCGGCGAAGCACTGAAGAAGACGCGAGACGCCTCGATGTTCCTGATCAAGGCGCGCTACGCCGTCGATTCGGTCCGCAAGGCGTACTTCGCCGGCGGTTCGACAGGTGGGCGTGAAGCGCTAGAGGTCATCACGCGCTGGCCCGACGACTGGGATGGCGTCATCGCGTGGTATCCGGCCTGGAAGCAGGCCTCGGCCATCCTGGCCGGCCACCGCATGAGCCGCGAGATGGCCAAGCCCGGCGCCTACATCGGGTCGGCGGCCAAGCGCGAGCTGCTGTTCAACGCCGCGATCGAGGCCTGCGACGGCCTGGACGGCGCGATGGACGGCATCATCAACAATCAGGTGCGCTGCAACGCCGTCTTCGACCCGGCGACGGCGAGCGTGAAAGGCAATCCGCTGCGCTGCCCGGATGGCGCAGACACCGGTGACACCTGTCTGTCGGACGCGCAGATCACGATGGTCAAGGCGCTCAACTCCGACACCCGCTTCAACTTCGAACTGGCCAGTGGCGAGGACGGCTTCGAGGGCTACAACATGTGGGGCTCCGACCTGGGCATCACGACGCGCACGTCGCCGCTGGAGCCGATCATCACCTTCCTGGCCATGGGCACGGCGCAGCCCACGCTGCCGATGCCGGCCGCAGCGCCCTACATCAGCAAGATGACGGATCAGTGGATCCAGTATTTCGTCACCCGCTCGCCCGGCTACGACACATTCTCGTTTGACCCACAGAACCCCGGCCCATGGGCCGACCGGGTCAGCCAGCTGAGCACGTTGATGGACGTACCGGTGAACCTGGACAAGTTCGCCGCCAATGGCGGGAAGCTGCTGATCGCGCACGGCGTTTCGGACGTGCTCGTGAGCACGCGCGCCACCGAGGAATACTACGAACGCCTGCAGGCCCGCATGGGTCCCGCGGAGGTTACGAAGTTCGCCCGCTACTACGAAGTGCCGGGTTATGGGCACGCGGCCAGCTCGACCTTCAACGCGGCGTGGGATTCGCTGACGACGCTCGAGAACTGGGTCGAGAGAAACACCGAGCCGACGGGCCAGGTCGTCACCGACACCGCCGGCGTGCCGGGGCGTACGCGGCCGCTGTGCGACTTTCCGGAGTGGGCGCAGTACAACGGCACGGGCGACGTGAACCTCGCGGCGTCGTTCACCTGCGTCGAGCACGAAGCGACGCTGCCGACACAGCGGCAGACCCATCTGGGCCCGATCCTCGGCAACGACAACTCGGCCACCAGCGGCACCTACGCCTGGAAGGGCATCCCATTCGCGAAGGCACCGGTGGGTGACTTGCGCTGGAAGCCGCCAGCGGAGCCGGCCGCGTGGACCACAGCCAGGACCGCGCAGCAGTTCGGCAACGCCTGCGTGTCGTTCGGCCGCCTGTACGGCCCCGGCTTGAACAACCGGTACGACGCGACCATCGGCACCACCCTCGGGCAACCCGTCGGATCGGAGGACTGCCTCTACTTGAACATCTGGCGTCCGGCCGGTGCCGCCACCAACCTGCCGGTGATCGTGTTCGTGTACGGGGGCAGCAACGTCACCGGCTACACGGCCGACCCGGTGTATGACGGAGCCAACCTTGCGAAGAGCGCCAACGCGGTGGTCGTGACGATCAACTACCGCCTGAGCCTGTTCGGCTTTTTCAACCTGGGGCAGCTCAAGACGGGCGAGCCGCTGAACGATTCGGGCAACTTCGCGGTGCTGGACCTTATCAAGGGCCTGCAGTTCATCAACCGCAACATCGCCAACTTTGGCGGCAATCCGGGCAACGTGACGTTGATGGGCCAGTCGGCGGGCGCGGTCAACGTCTACGCGGTGATGACATCGCCGCTGGTCGTGAGCGCCAACCCGGCGCTGGTGCATCGCTTCGTGCCAATCAGCGGCGGCATCGCGCTGGCCGGCGAGGTGCCGGCCGGCAGCTTCGCGACGCTGGCGCCAGCGTCGGCTTTCCGGGATCAAGCCAACTTTCTGCTTGCCAACCTGGTCATCGGTGACGGGCTGGCCACCGATCTCGCCTCGGCGGCGAACTACATCGCGTCGCAGACGCCCGAGCAGATCGCGACCTACGTGCGAGGCAAGAGCGCGGCGACGATCGTCAACACCATCGTCGCCAAGCTGGCGCCGATCGGTGCATCGGGCTCCGGGCCGATCCCCGACGGCAAGGTGCTGCCCACGAGCCCGCTCAGCGCGATCCGCGCCGGCCAGTACGTGAAGGCGCCGCTGCTGGCCGGCAACACGCGCGACGAAGGCAAGCTGTTCCCGACGCTGTTTCCATTTGCGGGTGGCACCGGCAGCGGCCGCTTGCTCAGCGATGCGACGGTGTTTTCGATCGCCTTCAACTACAAGCCCGACGGCCCGCCGACGACGACCATCGAGGAGTGGATTCCGCCGTCATACCTGCCCATCAACACGCCGGTCACGGGGTTCAACGCCGTGGCCGAGAAGCTCGGCAAGATCTTTTTCCTCGACAACCGCGACGCCGTGCTGGCGGCCGTGCAGACGCAGCAGAGCAACATCTGGTACTACCGCTTCGACTGGGACGAGTTGCCCGCGCCCTTCAACGACATCTACGGCGCGGCCCATGGCTTCGATCTGGCGTTCGCGTTCGGCAACTTCGGCCCATCGCTGTACTCGAACATCGAGTTCACCACCGCCAACCGGCCCGGCCGGCTCGCGCTGTCGGACGCGATGATGCGCAGCATCGGCGCTTTCGCGCGCAGCGGCGACCCGAACAACGCCGCGCTCGGCGTCAACTGGCCCACGTGGCCGTCGACGCTGGTGTTCGACGCCACGCCGACCGCGAAGGTGATCTCTGTCCAGTAGCCACCATTCCCGCGGCGAGCCACGTGCGGGCGAGTCATTCGCGCGCCCGGGCGGTGCCCGCCATGGCACGCCGGGCACGACGATGCCAGGCAGTGGCCTCCTGCAGCGCGCGGGCCCCGGCGTGCGCGGCCGCCGATTTGGCATCGCGGAGGCCGATCACGGAGGCTCGCCGAGCAGATGTTCGCTGCACGGCCAGCAGCAGGCAGCGATGTTGCGCATGCTCGTCGAACTGCGCGAAGGCGCAGGCCTCACCCAGACCACGTTGGCGCACCGGCTCGGGATTACGCAGAGCGAGGTCAGCAAGTTCGAGCGCGGTGAACGTGCCCTCAACGTGCTTCGGCTTCGAGCTTGGCTGGGCGTTCTGGGCGTGGACGTCACGGCGTTAGCCGACTCGCTCGATCGGGAACATCACCGACTGGACGCTACCCCGGACTGAGCGCGTCGCAGCACCAGGGACGTCGGGTCAGAAGCGGGCGACGGAACCGCTCGCCTTTCGCCCGTAGTTCTCACCTTCGCCGCCGCAGGCCCGAGTTCCCAAGGACGGTGTCGCTTTCCTCTGACAGAACCGCTGGTCAGTCGCGCCTCAACCACCTACATTGCGATGCGGTCGCGCGCGCGACCGCAACCCTAATAGGAGGTGAAACATGGCAACTGCAAAGAAAGCGGCGAAGAAGAGGGCACCGGCGAAGAAAGCAGCCAAGAAGAAGAAGAAGTAGTCCGGTAGCGGCCCGGGAGGTCTGCAGACCTCCCGGCCAAGCCTTCCTGGCGCTGACGCGCCTTGCGGAGCTTCTTCTCGTCGAGGCGCTGCCCTCCACCACGGGAGCGAGCCCGCCTCGCCCGGACTCCCGGGCGGTCTCGCCGATACAGTGCCCTTCGACGGCGACACCCACATCCCCATATCCATAGACTGTCGAGCAACTCGATGAGCCGTCGCATGAATTGACGGGCGACGGTCATCGCGCCGCACTTCGCGCTACTTCTTCGCGACATCGCTGCCCAGAGATCTGCCTTGAACGCGAAGCGAACCACCCATCGACGGCTGTATGACGTGGTGCTCTATGGCGCCACCGGCTTCGTGGGTCGACAGACGGTGGCCTATTTCGCTGCGCACGCCGACGGCGTGCGCTGGGCTCTTGCCGGCCGCTCGGCGGAGAAGCTCGAGCAGGTCCGGCAAGCCTGCGGGCCCGGGGCGGCGGGCGCCGGGATCATCGTCGCCGATGCCGCCGACCAGAAGGCATTGGACGCGTTGGCCGGCCAGGCCCTCGTGGTGCTGAGCACCGCCGGCCCGTTCGCCCTGTATGGCAGCGCGCTCGTCGCGGCCTGCGTGGCTCACCGCACGCACTACGTCGACATCACCGGCGAGACGCCTTGGGTCCGTGGGTTGATCGACCGCCATCACGCGCAGGCGGCGCGAGACGGCACGCGCATCATCCCCTGCTGCGGATTCGACTCGGTGCCATCGGATCTCGGCGCTTGGCTGGTTGCCGAGGCGGTGCAGCGACAGACCGGCGAGCAGTGCGTGAGCGTGAAGGCCTGCCACTCGATGCGCGGTGGCCTCAACGGCGGCACGCTGGCCTCGGCACTGAACATGATGGAGGCCGGCGACGATCGGCTGCTCGCGGACCTGTTTCTGCTCAATCCGCCGGGCACCGCCCCGCGCGACTCGGCCGACCATGCCGACCCCGTCGCGCCGCAACGGGATGCGGACTTCGATGCGTGGGTCGGACCGTTCGTGATGGGGCCCGTCAACACACGCGTCGTGCGACGCACGGCGGCACTGTTGAAGGCGCGCGGCGACGCCGCCTATGGTGCGACCTTCAGATACCAGGAGTACCTGCGCTTCGGCAGGGGGCCGCTCGCCGCCGCCACCGCTGCCGGCATCAGCGTCGGCATGGGTGTGGGATGGGCTGCGATGCGTTTCAAGGCCGGGCGCGCGCTCGCGCGGGCACTGGCCGTGCCGCCGGGACAGGGGCCCTCCGAGCGCGCGATGGATGGCGGATCGTTTCGCTGTGAGCTCGTCGGCAAGACCACCAGTGGCAAGCTGGTGCGCGGCCGCGTTGCGGGCCAAGGCGACCCCGGCAACCGCGCGACGACGAAGTTCGTCTGCGAATCGGCGCTGGCGCTGGTGCTGCAACCGCAGGCGCTGCCCTCTGGCGAGCGCGGCGGTGGTGTCCTGACGCCAGCGAGCGGGCTGGGCATGGTGCTGGGCCAGCGACTGATTGCAGCGGGAATGAGTCTGGAGCCGGTGCGACCCTGATCAACGCGCGGTGTGCCGCGAGGATCGCGACACGCCTTGCTGCACTGAGTGCTACAGACTCTGCATCGCCGCCTGGTGCGCGAAGCTTAGAGATCGCGTCGGTGACGGCGCGTCGAGGCACGATGACGGCGTTGTCCCCGCATCGAGTGAAAGACCGATCCTAAAGGGTACGGCCGTTGCCGCGGTTGCGGAGAGGCGGCTCGAAGGGGCGGCGCTTGCCCGAGTCAACCGCTAGCGCGGCGGCTTCGGTCACGTCGATCCCGTAGACGTCGAGCGTGTAGCACAGCGCAAACAGATCGTCGGGACGAGCCGCGACGGCCTTGAGCATCGCCACGTTGTGACTCTCGACTGCCGCGGCCATGGCGAACTCGTGGAGGGCCTCCTCCGCTTCGCTGAATCCGACCGCCCTGCGAAACAGCGTCACCCAAGTCACGAATCCAGTCTATGCACTTTGTGTGTGCAGACAAGAAGCAAAAAGGGTCTGGCGATCTCGCCAGACCCTCGTATGGTGGGCCCTGTAGGATTCGAACCTACGACCAACGGATTAAGAGTCCGCTGCTCTACCAGCTGAGCTAAGAGCCCTATGCCTTGCGGCGTGTTGATGCCGGACTTTCCTTGATCCGGTGGTGGGTCGTGCAGGATTCGAACCTGCGACCAACGGATTAAAAGTCCGCTGCTCTACCGACTGAGCTAACGACCCCGGGGGTAGAGCCGCGCATTCTAGCACCGGG
>DASTZF010000076.1:0-6968 GCA_035764445.1 Burkholderiaceae bacterium | reverse complement strand
GGTCGCAGCTGCACTGTGGCTGCACCGCGGTTTGATGCGCCTGCCGCAACAAGGCGCTGCCGATGCGACTCGCCTCGATCCCGATCGGTCCCACGTGTCATAGCGCACCGTAATGAACGGCGGTGCCGCACGACCCATTGCATGGACGTGTTGCCCCTGCTGGCCGATGAACT
This sequence comes from Burkholderiaceae bacterium, assembly GCA_035764445.1. GTDB lineage: Bacteria > Pseudomonadota > Gammaproteobacteria > Burkholderiales > Burkholderiaceae_C > JAEUPI01. The sequence goes on along the minus strand of DASTZF010000076.1, from coordinate 6,795 downwards.
GGCCAAACTGCAAGCCGACTCAAGGGCGCGTGCTGCGCCGGAGCGAATCCTGATGATCGAGCGCGCGATCGCGCGCCTGAGGGACGAGAGCGGCATAGAAGAGCGTGCGCTGACGGAAGGCCAGCTCGCGCCCGACGTTGCACTGCCCGACGTCAGCGGTCGCCGCGTCCGGCTGCGCGACAGGTGGCGCAACGGGCCGCTGGTCGTGGTGTTCTACCGTGGTGCGTGGTGCCCGTACTGCAGCCTCCAGCTGCGGGCTTGGCAGCGCCAACTCGACGCGCTGCGTCGCTTTGGGGCCAGCCTCGTCGCGATCTCGCCCCAGACGCCCGACCACTCGATGACCACCGCGCAAAAGAACGCGCTCGCCTTCACGGTTCTGAGCGATTCCGCGCTCGAAGCGGCGGAAGCGTTCAAGATCGCCTTCACGTTGCCGCCTGAACTGATCGATTTGTACGGCCGCCTGGGCAACGATCTTCCGGTGCTGAACGGCAACGGGCGCTGGGCGCTGCCGATGACGGCCACCTATCTGATCGACAAGCGCGGGCAGATCGTCTATTCCCACGTCAATGCCGACTACCGTGAGCGGGCAGAGCCCGCCGCAGTGCTGTCGCGGCTCGAGTCGATCGGGTTTTGACCCCGCCTGCGTTGCGCGCGGTCAGGCGCGCCGTCTAGCGAGCCGTCAGGCCGTGAATCGGCCGCGCCGCTGCATCGCCACCAACGCGGGTGACTCGACGTCGATCCAGGTGAGGAAATCGATGGTGCGGAACTCGCGGTCGATCGCCGGTGGCCCGCAGATGCATGCGCCCAGCGCGAGATAGGCCGACAGCAGGCGCGGAATGTGAGCCGCTTGGGGGGATGCCTCGTGCAGTGCACAGGCGAACTCCGCGCGCGGAACGGTGCGCCATGTGCCAGGCGCGAGGTGCGACGCCAGGCGCGCGTAGGCGGCCGCACCGACGGCGGCGTCCTGGGACGTCAGCGAGCTGCAGCCCATCAGGTAGCGCGCCCCGTGGTCGCGCGCGTACGCGGCAATGCCTTTCCACAGCAGGTTCAGCACCGCGAAGTTGCGATGGCGCCGATCGATGCAGGCACGACCCAACTCGAGAATCCGAGAGCGCTGCACCTCGAAGGGTGAGAAGTCGAATTCACGCTCGCTGTAGAAGCCCAAGGCGCTTTGGGCTTACCGGCCTGTTTGCATGCGGTAGGTGCCTACCACGGTGCCCGATGCCACCTCCTCGACGATCAAGTGGGCGCACACAGCATCGAACGGGTCACTGTCGAGTCCGCTGTCGTACGACTGCACCAGCCCTTCATCGAGTTCCAGGTTGAAGACTTCGAAGCGCAAGGCCTGCGCCGCGGCCAGGTCAGAGGCGGTTTCGGCGAGGCGGGCGCGGTACGCTGCGCCGGCCCGAACGCGCAAGGCCGATGAAGGTTCGGTGACGAGCGTGTGTGTCATGGTGGGGCGGTGTGAGTCGGGTGAACTTGCGTCGGGCTAAGGTGCCCTGCTGTGGCCGTGCAGGGCGGCCTGCACGGCGTCACGCAGCGCCACGGCGAGCACGCGCCGGTCGGCCTCAGGCGCGGCGAGCGCCGGCAGCAGGCACACCTCGGCGACCAGCTGCTCGGCGCGCGCGGTGCGCCACAAGCTGCCGAGCAGCGTGTCGTTGTCGATGTAGGGCGCGTCTCGACTTGGACGCTCGTTCGCATCGGCATAGCGCAACGCCACCGGCCGGACCACTGTTCCCCCCGCCAGCGCCGCCTGGAGGAGACTGGGGCGGAACGGCAACACGGAGTGGCCGTTGCTCGTCGTGCCTTCCGGAAACACCACCACCGTGGCGCCGGTGCGCAAAGCGGCGGTGATCGCTGCGACGGCTTGGCGCGCCTGGTGCGGACGATTGCGCTCGACGAAGAAAGTCTGCGCGCCTGCTACCAAGCGACCGATCAACGGCCAGCGCTGTACCTCTGACTTGGCGACGAAGCGCGCCTGCGGGCACAACGCATGCAGCACCATCACGTCGAGCCACGACACATGGTTGGCCACCAGCATCTTTGCGCCAGGCGCAAACTGACCCTGCGCGTGAAGCGTGACGCCCAACGTACGCAGCACGCGCCGTGACCAGCGGCCGATGTGCTGCTGCCGCTGCGCTTCGCTCAGGCGTGGGAACCGCACTGTCACGATGAACAGGGCGCGCACAACGTGCCACGCCGTGCGTGACAGGCGCAGCGCGGCCCGCAGCTCTTGCGTGAACGAGCGCGCGATGCGCGGTAGGGGGGCCAACCTGAGGTCGATCGTGTTCAGCATGATCGATTGGGAAAGGTGATGCAGATGTCGTCGCGGGAGGTGTCGCGTTCTTACGCTGGACACTGACTCGCGAGGCAGCGCGCGCAAACCGCACCATTCGAGGCGTCGGCTGTAAGGCCGACCCTCCCTTGCGCGACAGGTGAGGTCCCGAGCCAGTTGGCCAAAGGATCACGATGCCGCCAGCGCCCGCCCTTGCAGTCGCTCCGCGCCGCTCGGCGCGCGGACGATTCATGTGGGCTCACCGCGCCCGCGCCGGAGTTCATGGCCGCCTTCGGAGCGCCATCGGCGTTGCTCTGGCCACGGTGGGATGCGCGCCCGCGGGACCACTCGCACCCGCGAGTGCCACCGACGCGCTGCGCGCTCGACTGACTGTTGAGTCGACGATCTTCGCGACCGTGAGCTACCTGCGCGCCGGCGAGACCGGCGGGGCGCGCGTGATCATGGTCCACGGCACACCGGGATCCGCGACCGTGTGGGCCGACTACCTGCTGTCACCACCGCCTGGGATCGAGCTGTTGGCGCTCGATCGACCGGGCTTTGGCAGCAGCGGACCGGCTGATGCGGTGACGAGGCTCGCCGATCAGGCCGCTGCTGTCTCAACTTTGCTGCCGCCCGACGACCGACCGGTGGTGTTGCTCGGTCATTCGCTGGGTGGTGCTGTGGTTGCGCGCGTGGCCGCCGATCACCCAGATCGTGTGGCTGCGCTCGTGCTGCTCGCGGCGTCGCTCGACCCCGCCTTGGAAACGATCCATCCCATGCAGCGCTTCGGCGCATGGCCGCCGATCAGAGCGCTGCTGCCGCGCGCCATTCGCAACGCCAACGCGGAGCTGATGGCGCTCAAGCCGGAGCTGCAGGCGCTCGCTGACGCCCTGCCGCGCATCACGGCCAAGGTCGTCATCGTGCACGGCACCGACGACGATCTGGTGCCTGTGGCCAACGTGCCCTTCATGCAGGCGCGGCTGCGAGGAGCGCGCTGCATCGGGGTCGTGCTGCTGGAAGGCCGCAATCACTTCCTGCCGTGGAACTCCGAAGCGGCCGTGCGCGACGCGATCCGCGTCGCATTGGATCCATCGTGTTGAGCGTCGACAGTGTCTGGCAAGGTGCACGCGCGCTGCTCGATGGCATGGGCTCGCCCGGTGCCATTGCGCTGGTGCTGGCGCTGACTACGCTGCTCCTCGAAGACCTCGCGATTGCCGCTGGCGTTGCGCTGGCCACGCACGGCGCGATCTCATGGGCGTTGTCGTTCGGGGCGGTCGGCGGCGGCATCGCGGCCGGCGACGTGGGCCTTTATGCCTTCGGTCTCGCAGCCACACGAGTGCCTGTATTGAAGAGGCGCTTTGTCGGGGCCCCGTCGGACCGGGCTCGCAGTCATATCGTGCGGCGTCTGCCCACCGTGGTACTGCTCGCACGCGTGATCCCGGGCCTGCGGCTCGCGACGTACAGCGCGTGCGGCTTCGTGCGCGTGCCGCTGCTGCAGTTCACTGCGTGGGTGGTCGTGGCCGTGACGCTGTGGACTGCCGGGCTGTATGCCGTGAGCGTGGCACTTGGCCAGACGCTGGCGCACATGCTCGCGCTGCCGCCGGCCGTCGCGGTCGCCCTTCCGATCGTGGCGCTGGCCGCGCTCGTGCCGCTGCTGCGCAAGACCCGTCAACGATCTCAACGGATCACACCATGACCAACACGCCCCTTGCCCTGACCGCCGCACACGCCGCGTTCGCCGACCTTGCTTCAGAGCCGACGACTGCTCCACATCGAGTCCGCCCGCACCAGGGCATGCCGCCGCTCGACCGTGACGGGCCTGCACTGAGCAACTTCGAGTTCTGGCCGATGTGGGCTTTCTATCCACCGATCGTCGCGTACGCGGCCTGGCTCATGCTGCGCCATCGCGGCGTGCTGCTACCGACCGTTGCAAACCCGTCGTTCCCTGGTGGTGGCTTCTACGGTGAGTCAAAAGCCGCGATCCTGGCGCTTGCGACCCAACACGCAGCTGAATGGGTGGCGCCATTCATTCGCTGGCAGCGGCCCGATCAGCCGGCTGGCGACAGTGTGGCCGAATGCGATGCGGCGCTTGCCGCGCTCGCCAAAGCAGGCCTGTCGCTGCCGGTCGTGGCCAAGCCCGATCTGGGCTGTCGGGGCGCGGGAGTCAAGCTCGTGCGCACGCGCGCTGATTTGCACAACTACATCGGCGGGTTTCCGCATGGCGCTGCGTTCCTGCTGCAGCAGCTGGTGCCGCATGAGGGCGAGGCAGGCATCTTCTATTGCCGTCGGCCGGGGCAGTCGCGCGGCCGCATCGTATCGATCACCTTGAAGTACTTTCCGCACGTCACCGGCGATGGGCGCCGTACGCTGCGCGAGCTGATCCTGGCCGATCCGCGCGCCGGGAAGCTTTCGCACCTGTACCTGCGACGGCACACCGCGCGTCTGGACGACATCCCAGCCGCTGGCGAGTCGATCCGTCTCGCGTTCGCCGGCAGCCACAGCCGCGGCGCGATCTTTCGCAACGGCACGCATCTCGTGACTCCGGCGATGGAAGAGCGCTTCGATGCCATTGCACAGGCGTTGCCGGAGTTCCACTTCGGGCGCTTCGACGTGCGCTTCGAAACGTTCGCCTCGGTGCAGCGTGGCGAGGGCTTCACCATCCTCGAGATCAACGGTGCCGGCGCGGAGAGCACGCACATCTGGGATCGCCACACCGGCTTGCTGCAGGCTTGGCGGGACCTGATGCGGCAGTACAGATGGCTGTTCGAGATCGGGGCTGCCAACCGTGCCCGGGGCTTCAAGCCGATGCACCTGGCCGATTTCGTTCGTGACTACCGTCGCGAGAAGTTCCTGACACCGAAGTACCCGGCGACGGACTGAGTGGATGTAATGCGGCAGGGGTATGCGCGACTACGCACTAGCCGCACGTTGCAGCCATGCCAACCCTCCAGGACTCCAACGCGAAACGCCTGCTGCAATTCAACGCAGCGGTGCTCGGCCAGGCCTTTCCGCTCGTGGCAGCCCATTGGCAGTCGGGCGCGCCGGACTACTCGTATCCGATCGGCGCTCACCTGCGCCACGTGATCGAACACTACGAAGCCTTGCTGTTGCCCAAGGAGCCCGGCGTGGTCGACTACGACAGCCGGCCGCGCGATCGCGAACTCCAGGGGAATCCGTACGTGGCGCTGCGGCGTTTGCATTTGCTGCTGCGCCGACTTGACGACTGGACCGGCGCCAGCCTCGACGCGCCTGTGCAGGTCCGTGGCCGTGGGGGCCTCGCGGGCGATCTCGGCTTTGCCGTCAGCTCCTCGGTCGGCCGCGAGCTCGTCTTCGTCGCCAGCCACGCCATTCACCACTACGCCTTGCTGAAGCCCCATTGCATGCAGCACGCTATCCCTGTCAGTGCCGAGTTCGGACGCGCCCCCTCCACGGTGGCGTATCAAAGCGCGTCACTGGCCGATCGTCTTGCCGCATAACCCAAGGAATGAACATGTTTCACTCGATCCACCGCCTTCTGACCCGCCGAAGCGTGCTCGCAATCGGCAGCAGCGCGCTGCTGTTCAGCCTCACTTCACGTGCCGCACAGCCGCCGATCAACACGTTGAAGAACAGCGTGTTTGGCGGCCACACCGACGCCGCCATCAACGGCTACGACACCGTCGCGTACTTCACCGTCGGCAAGCCGGTGATGGGCAAGGACGCTTTCGCTCACGAGTGGATGGGCGCGAAGTGGAAGTTCGCGTCCCAGGCCAACCTGGACCTGTTCAAGGCGAACCCCGAGAAGTACGCACCGCAATACGGCGGCTACTGCGCCTATGGCGTTGCGCAGGGCTATCTCGTCAAGGTCGAGCCCGACCAGTTCACGGTGCGAGACGGCAAGCTCTACCTCAACTACGACGCCGATGTGCAAGCCAAGTGGCGCATGGATCCGGCTGGCTACATCAAGACCGCCGATGCACTGTTCCCGACCCTCTTGCAGAAGTGAGCCGTCATGAACACGGTTGCCCTGTCCACCGAGAAGCCCGTGCTGACGTGGATTCGTAGGCACGGCCATTGGGTGCTCACGCTGTACGTGGCGTTCGTCTTCATCCAGTCGCTGTTCTTCAAGTTCACCGGTTCACCCGAGACCGTGTATATCTTCGAGGGCAAGCTGGAGCCGTGGGCTGCATCGCTCGGCCTCCCAGGCGTCTTCGCACCTGGGGGCATCTTCTCGGCCAAGGTAGTCGGTACGTTCGAGCTCATTGCTTCGTTGTTGCTCCTGGTCGGAGCTGCCATGGCGCACCGGCGGACCGTGCAGGTGATCGGCGCGGCGATGGGCCTGGGCGTCATCAGCGGCGCGATCTTCTTCCACCTGTTCACGCCGCTCGGCGTGGCGGTGGTCAATGCCGATGGCAGCAGCGACGGTGGTGAGCTCTTCATGCTGGCCTGCGGCGTCTGGATCTCGTGCGCCTTGCTGCTGTGGATGCGGCGGGCCGTCTGGCTGGGCTGGCTCTCTCGTTTGACGGGCCGCAGCGCCTAGG
>DASTZF010000075.1:0-2152 GCA_035764445.1 Burkholderiaceae bacterium | reverse complement strand
AGCAGATCGCCGCCAAGGTCGCCGAGGCGGCGCGCATCCTGCGCATCGAGCCGCTGCTCGACAAGCCGGTGTCGGGGCTGTCGAGCGGCGACCGGCAGCGCGTTGCGCTCGGTCGCGCGATCGTGCGCCAACCGCTGGCGTTCATGATGGACGAGCCGCTCGGCGCGCTGGACTCGGAGTTCCGCGAGCTGATGTGCCAGGAACTGCGCGCGCTGCACGACCGGCTGCACGCCACCACCGTCTACGTCACGCACGACCAGCTCGAGGCGATGGCGATGGCCGACACGATCGCGATCATGAACCAGGGCGTGGTCGAACAGCTCGGCGCGCCGCAGGAGGTGTACGACCGCCCCGCCAGCGTGTTCGTCGCCGACTTCATCGGTTCGCCGGCGATGAATTTCGTGCCGCTGCCGGGCGGCTACACCGCCGGCGCGCGGCAGTTGCGGCTCGGCGAATCGCTGCTGCCGGTGCCCGAGCTGCGCGAGGACGCGCCCGGTGCGCAGCTGCTGTACGGCGTACGGCCCGAGCACGTGCGCTTCAGCGCCGACTCGTCGCTGCGCGCCGAGGTGCTCGGTGCCGAGTACCTGGGCAGCAGCCAGATCGTCACCTGCCGCATCGCGGACGGCACGACGCTGCGCGCGCGCGTCGCGCCCGACCTCGAGGTGCAGCGCGGCGATCAACTCGGCCTCGTGTTCGATGCCGCGCAGGTGTCGCTGTTCGACGCCGCCAGCGGCCGCGCGCTGCGCACCACGCGCCACGACAACACCGCGAGCGCGCGCAGGCCGCGCGCGGTCGCCAGTCTCGGAGCCGCGCATGGCTGACCTGCTGCTCAACGGCCTGTCCAAGCGCTTCGGCGACGTGCAGGCGGTGCGCGAGGTGCAGCTCGAAGTCGCGTCGGGCGAGTTCATCGTGCTGCTCGGTCCGAGCGGCGCCGGCAAGACGACCACGCTGCGGCTGGTGGCCGGGCTCGAGAAACCCGATTCCGGCGCCGTGCACATCGGTGGCCACGACGTCACGGGCCTGGCGCCCGCGCTGCGCGACGTCACCTTCGTGTTCCAGCAGTACTCGCTGTACCCGCACCTGAGCGTGTTCGACAACCTGGCGTTCCCGCTGCGTTCGCCGCTGCGCCGCACGCCGGAGGCCGAGATCATGCGCAAGGTGAGCGAGGTCGCGAAGCTGCTGCGCATCGACGACAAGCTCGGCAACGCAGCCACCAAGCTGTCGGGCGGCCAGATGCAGCGCGTGGCGATCGGGCGCGCGCTGGTGCGCGAGCCGGCGGTCACCTTGATGGACGAGCCGCTGTCGTCGCTCGACGCCAAGCTGCGCAACGACCTGCGGCTGGAGCTCAAGCGCATCCAGCAGGACCTGGGCGCGACGCTGCTGTACGTGACGCACGACCAGATCGAGGCGATGACCTTGGCCACACGCATCGGCGTGCTCGACCATGGCGCGCTGGTGCAGGTGGGCACGCCGCAGCAGATCTACCGCGACCCGGTCAGCAGCACCGTCGCCGCGCGGCTCGGCTCGCCGCGCATCAATCTGCTGCCGCGCGCGGTGACCGGCAACCTGCCGACGCCGCCGGCCGCGGCGACGATCGGCGTGCGCCCCGACGGTTCGCAGCTGCGCCCGGCCAACGGCCACGACAGCGGCCACGCGCGCGCGCTGGTGCGCCGCGTCGAGCACCTCGGCGATCAGACGCACGTCTACGTCGCGCTCGCCGGCGCGGCCAGCGACACCGAGATGGTGGCGCTGTGCCGCGACACCGCCGGGCTCGAGCCCGGCCGCGCGGTGTCGATCGAATTCAACGCCCCGCTGTTCTTCGACGGCGCGGGGCAACGCATCAGAGCCTAGAGCCGGGAGCCATGATGAAATTGCGCAGGATCATCGAGGTGTGCACGCAGACGCTGATCGATCACGTCGACGAGCTGACCGCGCTCGACTCGGCCATCGGCGACGGCGACCACGGCCTGAACATGAAGCGCGGCGCGCTGGCGATCCAGGCCAAGCTGCCAGAGCTGCAGGACAAGAACCTGAACGACGCGCTGCGCACGATGGGCATGACCTGCATGTCGACCGTCGGCGGATCGTCGGGGCCGGTGTTCGGCACGCTGATGGTCACGCTCGCCAAGGAATTGCCGGCGCGGCCGTCCGC
>DASTZF010000074.1:0-7418 GCA_035764445.1 Burkholderiaceae bacterium | reverse complement strand
GTTTCGACGCCACCGCGGCCGCGCGCGGCAAGATCGTGTTCGATGGCACGGGCCAGTGCGCCACCTGCCACAGCGGCGCGCTGTTCACCGACGCCAACACGCGGCTGCACCCGCCGGCCGATTCGATGGCCGAGCCGGAGTCGCCGAGCTACGCGTCGCGCTCGGCGACCAAGCAGTACCGCACGTCGCCGCTCAAAGGCGTGTGGCAGCACCCGCCGTACTTCCACGACGGCTCGGCGGCCACGCTGGCCGACGTCGTGCGCATCTACAACACCAAGCGTTCGCTGGGGCTCTCGGCAGCGCAGATGAGCGACCTGACCGAGTACCTGAAGTCGTTGTGATCGCGGCCGCGGCCGCGGACGCGGCGCGTCAGCGCGTCGCGTCCGCTGCGAGCAGGAACGGCTGCAACACCTGCAGCAACTCTGCCGGCCTCTCCTCGGCGATGAAGTGGCCGCAGTCGAGCGCGTGGCCGCTGACCTCGTGCGCCACCGCGCGCCAGTCGGCCTCGCAGTCGAACTGGCGGCCGACGACGCCGCGCGTGCCCCACACCGCGAGCACCGGCAGCGCCAGCTTGCGCGCCAAGTCGGCGCGGTCGTGCTCGAGGTCGATGCCGGCCGCCGCGCGGTAGTCCTCGCAGCTGGCGTGGATCGTGCGCGCGTCGAAGCAGCGCAGGTACTCGGCGAGCGCGCGCGGATCGAACACGCCCGACCCGCTGCCCAGGTTGATGCCGTGGCGGCCGAACATGCCCTTCAGCCCCACGGCGGCGACCATCGTCTCGGGCAACGGCGCCGGCTGGATGAACAGGAACCAGTGGTAGTAGGCGCGCGCGAACGCCATCGTCGTCTGCTCGTACATCGCCAGCGTCGGCGAGATGTCGAGCACGGTCAGCGAGCGCACGCGCTCGCCGTGGTCGCGCGCCAGCCGGTGGGCGACGCGGCCGCCGCGATCGTGGCCGACGACGTCGAAGCGGGCGTGGCCGAGCGAGTGCATCAGCGCCACCATGTCGGCGGCCATCGCACGCTTGCTGTAATTGCTGTGGTCGGGTACTCCGCGCGGCTTCGACGAGTCACCGTACCCGCGCAGATCGGCGCACACCACGGTGCGCTCGCGCGCCAACGTCGGCGCTACCCGGTGCCACATCGCATGGCTCTGCGGATAGCCGTGCAGCATCAGCAACGGCGGACCATCGCCGCCGACCACGGCGTTGATCGTCACGCCGTCCTGGCGCGAGCGGTGGCGTTTGAACAGCGATCGGGCCATGTCGCCTCCTCGGCGACATCATGACAGCAGGCACCACAATCGCGCGATGCGCAAGCAAGAGATGGCACGCGGTCCGCAGGGCCGCGTGATCGCGGTCGATTCGATCACCCAGCTCGACGCCGGCGACGCGGGCGCGATCGTCGTGACCGGCTCGCACGGCGGGCGCAGCTCGGCGCAGTTCGCGCTGCAGCGGCCACTGCGCGCGGTGTTCTTCAACGACGCCGGCATCGGCAAGGACGACGCCGGCATCGCGGCGCTGGCGATGCTGCAGGCGCGTGGCATCGCGGCGGCCACCGTGTCGCACACCAGCGCGCGCATCGGCGATGCGCTCGACGCGTGGCAGCACGGCGTGGTCTCGCACGTCAACGGCGCCGCGCTCGCGCTCGGCGTGCATGTCGGCCAGGCGGTGTGCCAGGCCGCCGAGTCGCTGTTGGGTTGAGCGCGCGGGCGCTCTGCGGCGTCAGGCCGTCTCGTCGAGCAGCGTGCCGAGCAGGCGATCGCGCGTGCGCAGCGCCTGCAGGTTGGCCTTGAACAGCTGCTCGCCGAGCTTCAGCATCACCAGGTCTTCGGTCAGTGCGTCGCCCGCGGTCGCCCCGCGGTGGCGGCACTCCATCACGCGCGGCGCGGCGCTTACTCGGGTTTGCCGCTCTCGGCGAACGACTTCAGGCGCTTGAACTGCTGGCCCATCACGCCATCGACCAGCGGCGCCAGTTTCTCCATGCCCACATCGGGAGGGCCGCTGACGCGATAGGTCATGCGCAGGATGGTCTTGGTCTCCTGCATCGCGATCGTGAAGGTCAGCACGCCGTTGACGGGCAGCTCCTGCAGCGGCCCGAGGTTGGCGTAGACGCGCAGCGTGCGGCCCGGCTGCACGAGCACCACCTGACCGTGCGCGACCGAGTTGCCGTCGCCCCAGCGCTCGCACCAGCAGCCGCCGGCCTGCACGTCGAGGCTCAGGCTCGTCGCCTGGCCGGAGTAGGTGTGGTCGTTGCTCCACCAGCGCGGCAGCTGCGTCAGCGCGCGCCACACGTCGGCCGGCGATGCGTTCACCTCGTCGCGGAAGATGCTGATGAAGCCATGCGGCGTCACGTTGCCGGTGGCGGCGCAGGCGGGCATCGCGAGCCACCAGCACAGCGCGCTCCAGCGCGCGCAGGCGAGCAGGGTCTTCATCGTCATCGCGCGAGGTTAGCGCATGCGAGCGTGGCGCACCGCCAGGCGAATGCCGATCGCGCGTCGCGCGCCGTTGCGCTAGTCTGTCGCGCCGCGATCGGTGGCCGCACGAGGAGCGAGACGATGCAGCTGGCAATGGTGGGCCTGGGCCGCATGGGGGCCAATCTGGTGCGGCGGCTGATGCGCGCGCAGCACGAATGCGTGGTGTTCGATCACGATGTCGGCGCGATCGACGCGCTGGTCCACGAGGGCGCGCTGCCGGCGAGCTCGCTGGCCGAACTGGTGTCGCAACTGCGGGCGCCGCGCGCGGTGTGGGTGATGCTGCCGCACGGCGCGGCCACCGAATCGACGATCGCCGAGCTGGCGCAGCAGCTGTCGCCGGGCGACCTGGTGATCGACGGCGGCAACAGCCACACCCACGACGTGGTGCGGCGCGCACGCGAGCTGGCTGCGCGCCGAATCGACTATCTCGACATCGGCACCAGCGGCGGCGTGTGGGGCCTCGAACGCGGCTACTGCTTGATGATCGGTGGTCCGGCCGCGACCGTGCAGCGCCTGGCACCGCTGTTCGACGCGCTGGCGCCCGGCGTGGCGGCGCAGCCGAGGACGCCGGGGCGCGCGGGCAACCCTGGCAACGTCGAGCGCGGCTGGCTGCACTGCGGCCCGGCGGGCGCGGGCCATTTCGTCAAGATGATCCACAACGGCATCGAGTACGGGATGATGCAGGCACTGGCCGAGGGTTTCGACATCCTGCGCAACGCCGGCAGGTCGTCGTTCGGCGCCGAGCACTGCTACGACTTCAACGTCGCCGACATCGCCGAAACCTGGCGCCGCGGCAGCGTGGTGTCGTCGTGGCTGCTCGACCTCGCGGCGCAGGCACTGGCCGACGACGCGCAGCTCGCGGGCTACACCGGCGTCGTCGAAGACTCCGGCGAGGGCCGCTGGACGGTGCAGGCGGCGGTCGACACCGCGGTCAGCGCGCCGGTGCTGACCGCGGCGCTGTACGCGCGCTTTCGGTCGCGCCAGGACCACACCTTCGCCGAGAAGGTGCTGTCGGCGCTGCGGCGTCAGTTCGGCGGCCACGTCGAGCGTCCCAAATCGTGAGACGCGGACGGGTTTGTCCCGAACGGCGGACCCGTCAATCATCATACGATTACGCTGGCCGCGCCGCGCCGACGGCGCACACCCTTCAGGAGACAACAAGCCATGCAGATTTCCCCGTTGCTCGCACGCGTGCTGGTCGCCGGCGCGCTGCTTGCTGCCGCGCCGGCGTTCGCGCAGGAAAAACTCACCGTGTTCTGGGTCAAGGGCTTCTACAAGTCCGAGGACGACGCGCTGTTCGACGCGATCAAGAAGTTCGAGGCCAAGAACAAGGGCATCAAGGGCGAGCTGTCGCAGTACCCGATCCAGGACATGATTCCCAAGACGGTGGCGGCGCTCGACTCCGGCACGCCGCCCGACGTGGCCTACGCCGACGTCTACGACTTCCAGGTCGCAGCCAAGTGGGCGTTCGACGGCAAGCTCGAGGACATCTCGAGCGTGATCGACCCGATCCGCGCCAAGTTCGAGGCGGCGGCGCTGTCGACCACCTTCCTCTACAACGACCAGACCAAGTCGCGTGCGTACTACGCGTTCCCGATCAAGCAGCAGACCATGCACATCCAGTACTGGAAGGACATGCTCGCCGAGGCCGGGTTCAAGGACAGCGACATCCCGACCGGCTGGAAGGAGTACTGGAGCTTCTGGTGCGACAAGGTGCAGCCCGCGTACCGGCAGAAGACCGGCCAGCGCGGCTTCGCCACCGGCTTTCCGATGGGGGTGGACTCGAGCGACTCGTTCTATTCGTTCCTCACCTTCGCCGACGCCTACAACGTCAAGATGGTCAACGACTCGGGCAAGCTGCTGGTCGACGACCCGGCGGTGCGCCAGGGCCTGATCGGCGCGATGACCGACTACACCGCGGTCTACTCCAAGGGCTGCACGCCGCCGTCGAGCACCAGCTGGAAGGATCCCGACAACAACGTCGCGTTTCACAACAAGACGATCGTGATGACGCACAACGCGACCATCTCGATCGCCGCCAAGTGGCTCGACGACATGAACAACACCACGCTGACCGAGGCCCAGCGCGCGACTGCGAAGAAGAACTACAGCGAGCTGATCGCCACCGCCGGTTTTCCCAACAAGCCCGACGGCAGCAAGATGATCTACCGCGCGGCGGTGAAGGTCGGCGTGATCTTCAAGGACGCCAAGAACAAGGCCACGGCCAAGAAGTTCGTCGCCTTCATGCTCGACGAGGCCAACCTGCAGCCGTACGTCGAAGGTTCGCTCGGCCGCTGGTTCCCGGTGATGAAGGCGTCGCAGCAGAGCCCGTTCTGGAAGGGCGATCCGCATCGGCTGGCGGTCTACAACCAGTTCATGAACGGCACGGTGCCGTTCGAATTCACCAAGAACTACAAGTTCACCGTGCTCAACAACGAGAACGTGTGGGCCAAGGCGATGAACCGCATCCTCAACGAGAAGGTGCCGGTCGACAAGGCGGTCGACGAGATGATCGCGCGCATCAAGACCGTGGCGGGGACCGAGACGCCGAAGCCGTAGCGGCGGAAAGTCCATCACCCGGGGCCGTCGGCGCACGTTCCGTCGCCTGGGTGATGCGGTTCCAACGTTGCATTGAGCGGGAGTCGTTCGAGCAGTGAGCACAGCCGCCGTTTCCGTCGCTGCACCGGTGCCGCGTCGAACGACGAGCCGCTGGCAATTCTGGGGCCGCGCGCTGGTGCTGCCCTACGTGCTGGTGTTCGTCGTCTTCGTGCTGTACCCGGTGGGCTACGGCCTGTGGCTGGCACGCCACCCGTCGAGCTACGTGCACCTGTTCGACGACCCGATCTTCTTCCGCACCGCGATCAACACGATCATCTTCATCGTCGTGGCGATCAACCTGAAGATGATCGTCGCGCTCGGGCTGTCGGGCTTTTTCGTGCACGAGCGCTGGTGGATCCGCGTGCTGTCGGTGCTGTTCATCATCCCGTGGGCGGTGCCGTCGATCCCGACCATCCTGTCGGTGCGCTTCATGCTCAACCCCGAGTGGGGCGTCATCAACTCGACGATCTTCAGGCTCACCGGCCTCGACGGCCCCAACTGGCTCAACGACCCGACGCTCGCGCTCGGCTTCTCGATGCTGATGCACGTGTGGAAGAGCCTGCCGTTCTGGACGCTGATCCTGGTGGCGGGGCGGCTGGCGATCCCCACCGAGCAGTACGAGGCCGCCAGCGTCGACGGCGCCACCGGCTGGCAGAAGTTCCGCTTCATCACCTGGCCGGCGATGCGCTCGCTGTACCTGACGTCGACCATCCTGTCGATGATCTGGACGCTGGGCGACTTCAACAGCGTCTACCTGCTCACCGGCGGCGGCCCGGCCGACCTGACGCACGTGCTGGCGACGCTCGGCATCCGCTACCTGCGGCTCGACCAGGTAGACCTGGCGATGGCGAGCATCGTCGTCTCGCTGCCGCTGGTGCTGCCGCTGGTGTACTTCATGATGAAGAGGCTCTCCAAGTGAGTACCCGTTTCAGCTGGCGCAAGGTCAGCCTCGAGGCGCGGCTGCTGCTGGTCGGTATTCCGGTGCTGCTGTGGACGATGATCCCCGTCTACCACCTGTTCCTGTTCGCGATTTCGTCGAAGGACTCCGCCACCTCGGGCCGGCTGTGGCCGAAGGAGCCGACGCTGCAGAACTTTTCGATCGTGTTCCGCGAGCAGCACTTCTACCTCAATCACTTCTGGCTGCAGCTCGGCAACTCGCTGCTGATCGCGCTGACGGTCGGCGCGCTCACGCTGTTCGTCGCCACCTGCGCGGCGTTCGCGATCAGTCGGCTGAAGGTGAACGGCGGTCGCGCGGTGATGAACCTGGCGCTGTTCACCTACTTCATCCCGGCTGCGTTCCTCGCGGTGCCGATGTACAAGACGATGGGTCTGTACGGCCTGCTCAACAACCAATGGGCGCTGATCCTGGCGATGGTGACGATCGCCTCGCCGTACTGCATCTGGGTGCTCAAGCAGGCCTCCGACAAGCTGCCGCTGGAGCTCGACGAGGCGGCCCGCATCGACGGCGCGAGCCCGCTGCAGCTGTTCCGCCTGGTCTACCTGCCGCTGATGGTGCCGTCGCTGGTGGCGGTGGGCACGTACGCGCTGCTGCTGGCGTGGAACGAGTACCTCTACGCGTTCCTGCTGCTGAGCAACGACACCGACATCACGCTCGCGGTGGCGCTGGGCCACTTTCTGTCGGCCGACGATTCGCCGTGGGAGCTGCTGATGGCCACCGGCTTTCTCTACGCGTTGCCGCCGGCGGCGATCTACTACGCGTTCAAGCGCTACATGGTCTCGGGGATCACCGCCGGGGCGGTGAAGAGTTGAGCATGAGAGTTTTTGGTCGGGTCGAGCAGGCAAGGCTGCGGGCGAGCAGGCCCGGGTGCTCAGAGTGCGGCGCCCTCCGCTTCGCTCCGGGGCGCCTGCGATGCTCGCTGCGCGAGGGCGGCTGCGGAACTCGCCCTCGCATGGCCGGCACGACGCTCGCGCGTCGCGCCTATGCTCGGTGCTCGCCAATCCTCGCCGGCCCACCGCCGCTTGGGCGGCGCTGGGCTCCCCCTCGCGCAGCTGCGCTTCTCGGCGCCGCACATTCGCACCCGGACCTGCCCACCCGCAGCCTTGCGAGCACCGCCGTGGCATGCCGGTCGAACAGCTCGGTGCTGCCTGCAAAGTTGTGGGCGGGTGTGCGGCGGCGCGATTTATGCGGCGCCGAGAAGCGCAGGGTTGCGAAGGTTGCGCGTCGCCGCAAGGCGACGCGCCGGCGAGGACTGGTCGAGCTCCGAGCACAGCGGCGCTGCGCCAGCAGCGTCGCGGCCGTGCGAGGGCGAGTTCCGCAGCCGCCTTCGCAGCCCGAGCACCGCAGGGAAGCCGGAGCGAAGCGGAGGCCGTCGCATCATGAGCGCCAC
>DASTZF010000073.1:0-16828 GCA_035764445.1 Burkholderiaceae bacterium | reverse complement strand
TAGGTCCATTTGCGCGAGGGCTTGCTCTCGCCCGGCTTGGGAAACACATAGTCCACCCATCCCGCGCAATGCGTTCGGACCACCTTCAGAAACTCGTCATGCATGGGCTTGCCATTCGCATCCGTTTGGCCATGGACGTTGGTTCCTTCTCGCTTCGGGAATGCGGGGTTGAGCAATACATTCAAATTGTCGTCGTAGGCGAAGAGGTACGTGTTGCCGGCCCACCATTCACTGTCCGGAGTTCTGAAACGGGCGAAGGCGGCTTCCTTTCCTTGGCTTTCGACCATTGCCGCTGCCTTGTTCACCAACGTCTCGATGCGTGTTGCCTCGGCAGACGGTGGCGGCGAGTTCTGAGCCCATCCCGACACGCTGATGACCAAGATCGTTGCTATCGCGAATTTCTTTACTTGCGTGCGCATGAACGACCTTCTGTTGAGGCGCGTAGGATCAGCAGCGGTGACCCCACGCTTGGATCGTCGTTCTTCTGACAAGTTCTGCCCGACGTCCCTTCGCGTCGTGCGATCACTCGCCGAGTGCAAATCGAGTTGTGCCCGGCGCGCGACAACCGCTTTCCGTGAAATGGACAGCGGGCATGGGCAACCCGCTTCAACGCGGTAAGTCACCTGATTGCTTTTCAGGTGACGTTCAGTTCGACAGCACGGCGATTGCAACGAGCTCGACAACGGCGTTAGGATTCGCCGGACCGCGCGCAAGATCGCGATGCATGATGCAGCTTGTTCGACGCGATTTCCTAGGCCTAGCAGCCAGCGCGAGCCTGTTCGCACTAGCCGGTCGCACTGCCAGTGCGCAAGCCACGCGTCCGCTCGCCGAAAGACTCGCCGACTATGCGGGCCGCCTGCGCTATGGGGATCTCGACGCCGCAACAATTGAGCGGGTCAAGTCACATGTCATAGATACGCTGGGTTGCGGGATCGGTGCGCTGGATGAGCCACCAGTGCGCGTCTGCCAGGACGTTGCGCTGGCGCCGGTGGGCCGCGCTTCGACCGTGATCGGCACCAGCCGACGCACCACGCCTGACCTTGCCTCCTTCGCCAACGGCGCCGCATTCCGCTACTACGACCTGAATGACACCTATGCAACCGCTGGCCTTGGAGCGGTTCATCCCAGCGATCACATTGCTGCTTGTCTGGCAGTTGCAGAGTCTGAAAGGGCCAGCGCCGCCGAGCAACGCCAGCTACGCACCCGACAAGCTTCGCGATGCGCGCGTTCTCGCGCTCATGAGTAGGATCACCGTGAAAGAGGTCTCCGCGTTCCTGACTCCGAACGGCAACGCCCCGTCGACACGCCTCACCGTCACTCTCGACAATGGGCAGCAAATGGTGCGTCAGGTCGACGACATACCTGGGTTCCCAGGACAACCAATGAGCCGGACGGATATCGAACGAAAGTTCCGCGGCAATGTCGGCCGGCGCTGGCCGAACGAACGTTCCGAAGCGCTCCTGCAGACGTTGTGGGCGCTGGACAAGGTCGAGGACGTGACCCTCGCTGCTAGGTAAACTGGCAGTGAAGGCAGGCTAGAAGCGAGCCTGAGGCAAAGGGATTTCATAGCCGCGCCCAAGTTAGCGAATGTCTGCGATGCGTCGGTAACTGACGCCAACAGATGCCTGTTATCGGCCATCAAGAGTCTGTCGCGACAGTCAGCTTTGTGGCGGCACTACGGATTCGTATTGGTCTCGTCAGGATTTTCGTGCCAAGTAGCCCACCGCAATCCCGGTCGACGGCGGCTCGATCCAGGCTTGGACGAGATCGTTCGACGCGTCTTCTTGCGCGCAAAATGCACCTGTGACTTCGCACTCACTACAGGATCCGCCATGAATCCGCAGCAGTATGAGAAGGTCAAATCCGCCAAGGGCTTCATTGCCGCGCTCGACCAGAGCGGCGGCAGCACGCCAAAGGCACTGAGCTTGTACGGCATCAACCCCGACACCTATTCAGGCGACGAGGAGATGTTCGACCTGATGCACGCGATGCGGACTCGGATCATTACGAGCCCAGCATTCAACGGCGACCGCATCCTGGGCTCGATCCTGTTCGAACAGACAATGGACCGAGACATCGAGGCACGCGGAAGCGCCGACTACCTCTGGTCCGTGAAGCAGGTCGTTCCGTTCTTGAAGGTCGACAAGGGCCTGGCCAACGAGGCGAACGGCGTGCAGCTGATGAAGGCGATGCTCAACCTCGACTCTCTGCTTGCGCGTGCCAAAGACAACGGTGTATTCGGTACCAAGATGCGCTCGGTCGTGAAGCACGCCGACGAACAAGGCATCGAGGACGTCGTCAAGCAGCAGTTCACGATCGGCAAGCAGATCCTGGCGGCCGGCCTCATGCCCATCCTCGAACCCGAGATCGACATCCACGCCACGGACAAGCAAGGCGCCGAGCGGCTGCTCAAGACGGCTATCCTCAAGCGCCTCGACGCGCTGGGACCGCAGGAACAGGTGATGCTGAAGCTCACGATTCCGTCCGTGGACGACTTCTACGCGGATCTCGTGAAGCACCCGCAGGTGCTGCGCGTGGTCGCCCTCTCGGGGGGCTATTCGCGCGAGCAGGCGAACAAGTTGCTCGCCCGCAACCATGGCGTGATCGCGAGCTTTTCACGGGCGTTGACCGAAGGTCTCACCGCGCAGCAGAGCGACGAGGAGTTCAACAATGCGCTGGACGCATCCATCGCCAGCATCCAGCAGGCGTCGTGCGCATAGGGACATAGGAACTACGCCCCCAAATATCTACGCTTGCGCAAGGCTGCGCCCAGTGCCTGCTAACCCTTCGCTACGCCCGAAGACCTACGGCTGGCTTCGCGGGCCTCTGCGCTCGGTGAGATCAACGTTAGGCACTCAGTGCGCGGGCGGCGCGACCGTCGGCTTTCGGGCGGTCCAACGCGCATGGCAAATGTCTCTGATGGGTCGGGAGCACCAGATCGAGCCATCGGCAAGCGGACGCTCGTCCGTCCCCGATCACGTCAGAGACACGCTAGGTCTGCAGTACCTTTGATACCGGTCATCGGGGCCACTCGCTTGCTGGAGTCGCCTTGATGACCGCAATGTGGCCGAGACCGTAAATCCCGGCGCGCCGGTCACCGACAGCAACCGCTGCAGAGCTGCCTTTCGCTTTACCCGACGGGCCACCATCCCAATGGTCAAATCGACGGCGTTCGGTCCGGCGATGGAGGGCACGCCCAGTTGAAGGTCGTTCGCGCAGGACTGTTGCTGCTGGTGCTGGCCGCGCTGGCCACGGTGCCGATCGTGGCCACCGATTTCCAGCTGTTCCGCTACACCAACATCGTCATCTACGCACTGGCGCTGATCGGCATGAACCTGCTGGTGGGCTACAACGGCCAGGTGTCGCTGGGTCACGGGGCGTTCTATGCCATCGGCGCCTACGCCACCGCGCTGATGGTGGTTCATGCCGGCGCGCCGCACTGGCTGGCGGTGCCGCTGGCGGGCGCCGTGTGCCTGGTGGTCGGCGCGCTGTTCGGCCTGCCGCTGCTGAAGCTGGCGCCGGTGCACCTGATGATGGCTACCTTCGCGATGGGGGCGGTGGTGCCCATTCTTGGCAAGTGGAAGGGCGTGGAGGGCTTGACCGGCGGCGCACAGGGCCTGGGCATCGACGTGCCCGAGGTACCCTTCGGCCTGTCGCTCAGCTTCGACCAGTGGATCTACCTGTTCGCGCTCGGGCTGACAGCGCTTTGCTATGTACTGATGGTCAATCTGATGAGCGGCCGCATCGGCCGCGCGGTGATCGCCATCCGTGACCACCCGATTGCAGCGAAGTCGATGGGCATCCACGCGGTTGCCTACAAGACCGGCGTGTTCGGGCTGAGCGCGATGCTGGTGGGCATGGCCGGCGGCCTGTCGGCGCTGTCGATCAAGTACGTGGCACCCGGACTGTTCAACCAGTTCCTGTCCTTCGGCCTGCTCATCGGCATCGCAGTGGGTGGCCTGGGCTCGCTGACCGGTGCGTTGTATGGCGCGCTGGTGCTGCAGGCGATTTTCCTGGTGGTGGGCGCATCGGCTAGCGCGCTGCGCACCCCGTACCCGTCGCTGATCTACGGCGTGGTTCTGATTGTGTTCCTGAGCCTGTTCCCGCAGGGTATCGCAGGGCTGGTAAGCAGCTCGGCTGGGTGGCTGTATCGAAGAGTTGGCCGCCGGTGAGCGGGCCGCGGTCTTCGTCTGCCTGAGTTCGCCGGCGTGCGGAAGACGGCCCGCGAGACTTGCGGCGACGCGATGAGGACCGCGCATGTCTCTTCAGGGGTTGAGAGCGCCAATCCTTGCCAACAATTCGAGGATATCGAGAACGCGGTCAGCAGATTTGACGGAGGATCGCAGCGACATATTCGCGGTGTACGCGCCCAGTCCGCAACGGGCCCGCACAATCTGTAGGGCAAGCCTTTTCTTTTCACTTGAGGCTGATCTTGCTCTTCGCGATCACCGGCTGCTAGGGCTGAACACCCGGCTGGAGTGACACCGGCCACGGCTCCTCGGCGAATTTCGGCGCAAGCGTGCGTGGCATGCCCTGGTTACACCGTCGGCTGGTTGATCAGCCGGCCCCGAAGATGGGCTGCTCCGAGGTCAGCACGCCCTTCGGGTTGAAGCGCTTCGTCGCTGCCAGAAACGGGTCCCAGGCCGAGCCATAGTGACGTTGCCAGTCCGCTGCGGTGAACTGCAGCGCCGAGGTCGTCAATCGCGTCCCGCCCACGCTACGCGCGCGGTCGTACAAGGTGCGGTTCATCGCGACGGCCTCCGCGATGTCGGCGGTCGGGGGAAGGTTGCGTGATAGCTGGAACCTGGCGACTTGTTGCTCGTCCGGCAAGCGTGCGAGCGGTCGCCTGAACCCGCTGCGCCTCCAGAGCGAGAACCGCGGCGCCGAGAAGGCGACCTCTTTGGGCGAGGCGTATACCGAGTTCGCAAACTCGACGAAACGCGACGCAGGCAAGCACAGGTACAGCCAGGGATGCGGCTGCCGGGGCGGATAGGAGACACGCCGGTAGTACTCCGGATAGGTCATCAGCCTGACGGTGCGGCTGCTGAAGTTCAGCTTTGCGAGCAGCCATTCCTCCGCGGGTGGAGTCGGGCTGTCGAGGAACGCACCCGCCTCCAGTTGGTAGCTGAATCCGCCGGCCGGCTTCGCCGCGGTTCGTCCGTCGAGGTGGCTGAAGCGTCCATCGCCGACGAGCATCGCCAGGTCGGTCACTGCGCTCTGCAGATCGGGGTAGGTGAGAACGAAGAACAGCACGTGTGTCGGCGCAGGCACGAGGGTCGTCACGACCTGGGTGATGACGCAGCACTGCCCCATTCCGCCAAGCGCCGCATGAAAGAGTTCGGCGTGGCGCGCTTCGGAGCAAGCAAGCAATTCGCCCTGGCCGGTGACGACCTGCAGTTCGAGCACGTGGTCGACGACAAAGCCGTCACGCCAGGACTCCCCGCCGAATCCCGCTGTGCTGACGATGCCTCCAAGCGAAAGCGCGCCCTGATCGACGTTGACCGGCGGTCTTTGCCTCTCGGCGTAGGTCGCATCCCAGATTTGCGCCCAGCGTGCGCCGGCGCCGATCTCGACGACGCGCCGCCCGGCGGACTCGCGAAACTGAATCGAGTTCAGCGGGCTCGTGTCGACGACGACGCCATCCTGGATTTGGGTGTTGCCGAATAGCGCGCAACCTGACCCGCGCACAGCGACCTTCAGATCGTAGCGATTGGCAAACTGGATCAGCTTCTGGAGGTCTCGGGCCGAGCCCGGCTTCAGCACGGCAAGCGGCAACCGCCGAACGGTCTGGCCGAAGTCCTCGCCGGCCGCCTGCCGCACGGCGTCGTCGTCCAAAAGGTTGCCATCGAGGTCGGACAAATCATCTCGAAGCCGTTGACCCGCAGACCGCGTGGGTCCAACGACCATACACGACGGCAGAATCGGAAGCGCCGCGCCGGATGCTGCACTCGCGAGCTTCTTTGCAAACGCGCGTCGGGAGAGTGCTGTTTCCATGATTCGCCTCCACTCACGGGCCTCCGTGCGCATCGCGCGCCAAGAACCTCAGTCTGTCAGTGTGCGGGTCGAGGTGCATTGACGCGGCGGCGCAAAATGTCGAGAGGTAGCTTTGGTCGGTAAGGGGTGCCGCGCCTCGCGGGCCTGCAGCGACAGTAATCCGAGG
Source organism: Burkholderiaceae bacterium (assembly GCA_035764445.1). Lineage (GTDB taxonomy): Bacteria > Pseudomonadota > Gammaproteobacteria > Burkholderiales > Burkholderiaceae_C > JAEUPI01. The sequence goes on along the minus strand of DASTZF010000073.1, from coordinate 10,668 downwards.
AGACCTCGGATGCAACGGCCGATCGCACGATGCGCCTTGTGTCGACGCGTCACATGGTTCGCGCCTTGGCTACCTTCATTGACCGGAGCACATCGACACTGGTCACTCAGGGACGCGCCATAGAGCGGACGAATGACCGCAATGCGGCCGGGACCGTGAGTACGAGATCTGGCAGCCACCGACAGCGATCGCTGCGAAGCGGCCGACTTGCGCGGCGGGTGTTAACTCAAGACTGACCTGTGGCGGTCGACGCTGAACGGCGAATGTCGGCGATCCTCGGAACCAGTTGTAGACCTACTTCCAACGTTTCGGTTCGACGTGCACGCTGCCGCGTTCGCTGCTGAAAGTGAGGGCACCATATTGGATGGTCGCCTGCAGCTGCATGCTGCGCTCAGCGATTGAGGCCAGCGCCCGCGCCTGATCCGACGCCAGGCGCCAGACCTGAAGCCGCGCCAGGCATTCAAGCTTGTGTTCGATGCCGCGCCACCATACCTCGGCGGTTGCGCTATAGGCGCAGACCAACACCGCATCAGCACGACTGCATGCCCGCGCGAGTGCCCTTTCGTCTGGCTGGCCAACTTCCACCCACAAACGCTTTCTGCCCGTGAAATCGGTCAGTGCAACGTCGGGATCGTCAGGGTTGGACAGGCCGGCGCCGAAGGCGAGCGTGCCGTCGCCATGGCATACATCGACCAGATCGTGCGCATGCATGGTCAGCGCGGCGAGGCGCACCATCATTCGCTCGTCCGTCTCACTCGGATGACGCGCCAACGTCAGCGCATGCTCGGCGTAGTAGCCGTGATCAATGTCGGCCACCTGCAAAACGGCCTTGAAGATGGTGGACTTAATGGCCACGGGGCGCCGCTCCGGACTGCTGAGGCGTCGCACTATAGAGCCTCATCTCAGTTGCCGATGCAGTCGCTCGCGGTCATGTTCATGTGTGACCCGCAACCGGTTTACCTGAGCGACCCAAATCTCCAAAGTTCACCGATCCGGTGTGGGGACCGCGCGCCTCTCCATCGCGAATTGCCGGCCCTAAGCGCTTCCAACCGGTGCCGGTGCGCTTGAGCGCGCTGCCGCCACTCGATTTGCTGATCGTTTCGCACGATCACTACGACCACCTGGACTACCCGACGATCCGCGAGCCCGCCAAGCGCGAGGTCCCTTCATCACGTCGCTGGGCGTCGGCGCGCACTTGCAAGCCTGGGGCGTGCCGCCCGAGCGCATCATCGAGCTCGATTGGTGGGCGTCGCACCGAGCAGCGAACAGCGCACTGGTGATTACCGCCGCGCCGTCACAGCACTTCTCGGGCCGCAGTCTGAACGATCCCGCTGGCACATGATCAGCCCCTGGCCTTGGACTGCTGCCGCTTCACCGCCCACGTCGCCAAGGATGCCGACTCGATGTCTCATGCATCGTCACTCAGAACGGAGCCGCGCGAATCGCCGCGGTCATGGCGGCCAGGCGATCAGGATCGAGCGGCACGTTCACGTACGCGCGGACCGGCAGAGCGCTCGAGGGTTGCTCGATCAACGGCTTATCTCTTCGCTGGTTCGATCGCCTCGCCTGCGGGCATCATCTGCTTGCCATTGACTGCTTGCATCGTCTCGCTCTTGCCCTCGGCGCGAGTCTTGGTCGACTTAGCCAGCAGATCGCGCTGCGACATGTTGTAGGTCTTGTACGAGGTCTGGCCCGGCGAACCGAGACCGCCATTGCGGTTGGCCTCGCGCGTCTCGGCCTTCCGTTGATCGCGTGGCTTTGTTGAAGGCGTGTTCGGCATCTGGCTCTTCAACGACTCTTCCTCGCCGGCGGCGATCTGGCCCGCTTTGTTGGCCGCACGCGTCTGCTCCTTCACGTCGGCGCGCGAGACTGCGCCGGCGTCGGTCCGCGTAAGCGGCGGATCCCAATGCTGCCGCAAAGGCGAGTCCCGCCAAGCCAGCGAGCAAACGGGGTTTTTGATTCAGGTCCATCGACATACTCCGTACGTAGGCGTGATTGCCATCCGAGACAAATTAGGGTCGACCCGCGCGGAGTCAACGAGACTGGTGATTTCAGATGCAATCCATCGCTTTCACAAAGATGTCAACATGGACCGCGCGCGCCCACGCCCTCGCTCGACGAGGCCACGGTTCCGAAAGACACAGAGCCTGCCATGCGCAAAAGTGCCTTCACCGAAGGCTCGAACGTTTGCCTTGGGTGGCGTTGGGCACGTCCACTTCTGGCCGATCGGTCTGGTCACCTGCGTCTGCTTCGATGCGGCCCAGGTGTGGCCTCGCAGTGAGGCCGCCAGCCTCACGTCAACAGCACCTCGCCGACCGCGCGGCGCGGGCTGCGCAGCGCTGGCACGGTCGGGTAACCGAGCCGAAATGGCATCAGCGCCTGCCAGTCGTCGCGCTGCACCAGCGATTGCAGCACGCGCGTGAAGCGCGGCGTGAGCGCTGCGCTGCGCTCCCGGTCGGCGCGCTCGGGCAACTGATTCAGCGGCTGCATGGCGAGGCCGCGCGTCTGCGCCCAAAGGTGCATGCGCTGCCACAGGCGGCCGCCCTGCAGGCGCTGCGCGTCGTCGTTGGCATCGCGCACGAGCAACAGGCCAAACGCCACCGCGGTGCCCACATGGACCTCGCGCGTCGCGTCGAGCCACATGCGGTCTGCGCGCTCGACGCTGATCGGCGGCAGGATCTTGCCGGCCACTCGCATCCAGCCGGGCAACGCCTGAGCGTCGATCGTCAGCCCGTCGCGCCGTGCCTGCACCTCTTGCCACGAGCCACGCACCCACGCACCGCTGTCGCGCGATTGCTCGGCGTCGGCGACGATCGCCGCAGTGGCGTCGACGATGTGCGCACCGATCTCGCGCCGCTGCGCGTCCGTCACGAACCAGCGCAACGCAAGCTGCGGGAACTCACCGCCCAGAGCCTCGAGCGCGGCGAACACCGACGGCTCCAGCGCCCGCGCTGCGTAGGGTCCGCGGTTCGTATGGCGCTGTGCGATTGCCGCATGCAGCGGCGACGCGTTCGAATCGCCTCGCGACAGTTCGATGCGCGCGACGTGACTGACGTCGCTTGCATCGGGCAGCATCGCCAGCCGCGTTCGCCAGCCTGACGCCGCAGCCGCCAGCAGCAAGTTCTCCAACGCGCAGCCGAGCCCGATGTGCATCTCGCGCAGGAACGGGTCGATGCTGCCGATGTTGCGCGATCGATCTGCGAACAGGTCGATGCGCCCCTGCGCGATGCGGAAGCGCCAAGGCTGTGTGTTGTGCGGGCTGGCGGCGAGCACCGCGGCGGCGACCAGCCGCTGCGGCGCGTCGGCTGCGCCGTCGAGCCAATGGTCCCAGGCCGCGTAGGCGACACCCTCACCCGTGCTGAAGACACCTTGGTCCCAGGCGCGCCAGGCAAGCGCACCGGTCCCCGCCAGGAACGCGCCCGCGCCGACCTTCAGCATCGCCCTACGACCCATGCCTACATCATGAATCAGGGCGTACCGCCACACCTCTGGCGCTCAAATCGCCGGCTTTCTGGCTTCGGGCGAAGCATTGCTCATCGAGCGTGCATCGACGACTTGCATGCCGCCTGCAGCCCCCGGGGCGGCTCGCGCCGAGCGGCGCGACTTGGCGGACGGCAAATGATGGGTGCGGACCCCGCGGCCATGGTGCCCTCGTGATGGTCAATTGCAGTGCGAAGCTCGTCCCGAGTCAGCGTCGCTGCCCCTCGCCACAGAGCACCGCGGTAAAGGATGCTCTCAGCCTCACGATGCTCTGCGGTTTCCTCGAGTCACTTCTGAAATTCGATCGGCGCGCCGTTGACCGCCCATGCGACGCCGAAACGGTCGGTCAGCATCCCGAAGGTCTGCGCCCAGAACGCCGGCGCCAGCGGCATCGTCACTTGGCCGCCTTGCGCCAGGGCGTGAAACGCGCTGTGCGCCTGGTCGACCGTGTCGTACTGCACGGCGATCATCACGCCCTTGATGCCGTCGAAGGGCATGCCGGGTGGTACGTCGCCAGCGAAGATCATCGCGCCGCCAGGAAGCTTCAAGCACGCGTGCATGATCCCGTCGCCTGTGGGCGGCAGGCCCGCTTCGGCGCAGCCAGTGCCGGCATCAGCGGGCGGGGCTGGCATGTCGGCGTACGACATCATCGTCTCGATGGTCGCGCCGAGTGCCTTGGCGTAGAACGCGTACGCCTCGCGAGTCGTGCCGGGAAAGCTCAGGTACGGGGTGACGGTGGTGGTCATCGCAAGCTCCTTCGAAGGCGGGGTTGGGGGCTTATTGACTCCGACGATCCCGTCGGTATTCACACGACGAACGACCGGCAGCGGTTTCGACAGCGTCGCGGCGACGTTCACGGCATCGCCGTCAGGCCGCGAATGCGCTCGCCCAGCAGGTGCCGCTTCCTGGCTGCTCGCCAATTCCGCCGCGCGCTTGAGCGCCTGTGCCAGCGCGCGCGGGGCACCGCACGAGAGGAGCCGTCAGCCTCCCGACAAACCTCTAAGGACAACTCGGCGCAGCGCAAGGCTGCGCAAGACCAGTCCTCCCCACGTGACAGCCCCCACGTACACGCCGAACAGAACATGGGTTGCGAGAGGCGAGCCGATGCGATAGTGCATCGCCACCGCGCCCCCCAGGTAGGCGGTGAGATAGATCGCTCCAACCACGGAAGTCCTGGGCACTGCGTAAAGAACAGCGCCGACGATCAGAAGGACGCCGAGCGGAAGCACCGCGCTGGTCGGCCAGCCGAGCATCAAAGTGCCCTGCATGACAGGATCGATTTGAAGCAACTTGCCGATCGCATCCATCGCGAAGAACAGGGTGGTAAGTGCCGACAAGACAACGCCCGTGCGCTGAGGCCACTTCATCGCTTGCCGCCGCTCTTTGCCGCAACGGCCGGTGCGCCAGACATCGGCACCCAGCCATTGCGCCTGAAGGCCTCCCAGACCGCCATCGCGTGTCCGTGCCCCAGACCCGAGTTCGCCTTCAGCCAAGCAACGAACTCCATCGTCTTGGTGTCAGCATGCAGGACGCCCTTCTGGACGGCCTCTTCAAAGAAGTCCTTGGGTGCCTTACCCGTCTTGGCTCGAATGTTGCTGATGTAGGCTTCGAACGTCATGCGCTAGTGCTTCGGCTCCCTTGCGTATAGTTAACTATAGTCAATATGGCAAACTCTAGCAAGCGCCGCTATCACTCACAAAACCGGGCCGCAGCGGCCGAGCGGACCCGCTCGAAGGTGCTCGACGCTGGGAAGTTCCTCTTCTCCCGCAAGGGTGTCGATGCCACGACGATCGCCCAAATCGCCGAGCGAGCTGAGGTCTCGCAGCCGACGGTCTACGCGACGGTGAAGTCCAAGGCTGGGCTACTGCATGCCCTGATGCACGAGGCCATGTTCGGTCCGCGCTTCCGGCGGGCTCAGGAGAAATTGCAAGGGGTCGACGATGCGGTGCAGCGCATTGCGCTGACCGCGCATGTCGCGCGCGCGATTTACGAGGGCGAGAGTTCTGAGCTCAGCCTGTTGATCAGGTCATCCGCGTTGTCGCCGGAGCTGCGCAAGGCACAGCAGACCTTCGAGGCCCTGCGGCGAAAAATGCAGCGCGAGCGCATCGAGGCGCTGTTTGCATCGGGCCGCGCCAGAAAGGGACTGACCAAGGAGGCAGCGGCAACCCTGATGTGGATGTTCACCAGCCGTGAGGTGTACTACAAGCTCGTGCACGAGTCCGGCTGGACTTCCGATGTGTTCCAAGCCTGGTTGGAGCAGACTCTGATTGAGGCCTTGACAGATCAGCCTGGCCCGTCGCGATGATGCGCCAGCGTCCGCTTCTCTGATCGGGCCCGTTTGTCAACAGCGATTGCGGCACCGGTCGCCCCAGCGCCTTGGCTGCGGTCGCGTGGATCAGGTGCCGCCACTTCACTGAATCACCTCGTCGGCTCGCAACAGCACGCTTTGCGGGATCGTGACGCCGAGCATCTTGGCGGCCTTCAGGTTGACGACGAGTTCCAGCTTGGTCGCCTGCTCGAACGGGATGTCGCCCGGCTTCGTGCCCTTGAGGATCTTGTCGATGAAGCTCGCCGCGCGCCGGGCCGTCGCGGCGAAGTCGCCCTGGTAGGAGACGAGGCCGCCGGCATCCAAGTAGCCGGCACCGCCCCACACCGACGGCAGCCCGTGCTTGATGCACAGCTCGATTAGCCGCGCGCGGTGCACCCAGAACGTGGGGTCGCCGAGCACGGCGACGGCACCCACGCGCTCGCGCGCCATCGTCGCGAAGACGGAGTCGAAGTCGTCAGGCCCGCGTGCTTCGAGCACCATGACCTGGACTCCGAGCGTGTTCTCGACGTTCTGCTTCTGAAAATACCTTTCGAGCTCCGCACGTCCATAGGTAATGGGGTTCGTCACCACCGCAAGGCGGCGCGCTGCCGGCACGATGTCCTTCATCAACTGCAGGCGCTTTTCGACGATGCCCTGGAACGCGCCTGACAGCCCGGTGACGTTGCGGCCCGGTTGCGCGTAGCTGACCGCGAGCCCTGCCGCGACGGGGTCATCAATCGCCAATGCAACGACCGGGATCGTGGGGGTCGCGTCCTTGGCGAGGATCGCCGTGCGCGGGCCGAGGGTCACGAGCACGTCGGGAGCAAGCGCGATCAACTCGGCCAGAAGTCCGGGCAGACGTTCCTGCTTGCCTTCGTGCCAGCGGAACTCGATCGTGAAGTTCCGCCCCTCGACATAGCCCAACTGGAGCAGGCCCTGGCGCAACGGCTCGACCCAGGTGCGCAGAACGACCGGATCGGGTGCGCTGCCGCCGATAAAGCCGATGCGCGCCATCCTGCCTGCAGGTTGCGCGATGCCACCAAGGGGCTGCGCGAGAAGGCCGACGAGGACAACCGTTCGCCTGCGCATGAAACCAACTCCTGCCAACCTGTCCACCCACGACTCGCACGCCAGCGCACGCGCCTTTGTGCTCGTTGTCTGCAGCCAAGTCTACGTCTGAGCAACCCCATTGGGCTGAGTTGAGCAACTTCAGCTTTGGGTGGTGGATTCAACCGGTCGATGCAACGATGCGGCTGAACACCTCAGCCGGCGTCTGGTAGCCAAGGGTCTCGCGACAATCACCCTGGGCAGGCGTAGTTGCGCACTTGCTGAGGTCCGGCGATCAATGCGGCGTACGAGATGTTCGCGCGCGTGGGTCGGGCTGCTTGAGAGAAGGGCGGCGGCTACCGCTGCGAGCTTGAAGCGCTTGCCCAGTGAAGGCATTGCGCGATGAACCCGGCACAAGTTCACGCGGCAGATGCGCGACCTCCCAGCTGGATCGAACACTTTGTCAGCATTGCGCGACCGGCATTACTTCTCTAGTTCGGCGTCTTGATGGGGATTTCCCCCCGACCCACAGTGTGATGCGTCGATCGGCGCGCTGATAGAACCCGGGGCGTGAACTCACCGATGTCAATAGCGCCCGCCAGCCTGGCGTCGGCCGACGACAGGCCGTCGACCGAGCTGCGACGTCTTTCCGCCGGCATGCGGGTCGTCAATGCCCTGCTCTGCACGCTGCTGCTGGTCAGTGCCCAAACACCATCAACTGCATGGGCAACATCGCTGTTGTGCAGCTATAGCCTGTGGGCTGCGTATGTGCTGTGGGCCGAGGCCAGCGGCCGCGCCACATATCCCGTTCTACCGTGTTACTGGATCGACGTCGCGTGGTCCTTACTGGTCCTGCAGTTCTTCGAAATTGGCACGATGATGATGATCGTCACGCTGGTCCAACCGGTGGTGCTGGCCAGCATTAGCTACAGCGTGCGGCACGGAATCATGCTGGCCCTGTTTGCAGGACTTGGCCTGCTGCTCGATCACCGCAACGAATTCGTGAGCGGCGTGTACGAAAGCTGGGTCCGGGCCCTGCCAGCGCTGGCGGTGCTCGCACTGATACTCGCGGCGGCGCTTCTGGCTCAGCCGGTGACCGTGCTACGGCGTCGCTTGGCGTTGGTCAACGACATCGAATCCGAACTCGACCCTCGCCGCGGTTGCATGTCCATCTGTGCTGCTCTCGTTGAGCGGGTACGAAGCAGAGCAGGTGCCGAAGTGGTAGCGCTCGTCCTACCCAGCGGGCTCGCAGCGCCGGCCATGCTGGCAAGCCGCGAGGACGGCAGCTTTCCAGCCAGCTCAGAAGTACACCAGCAGCTGGAAACCCTCCTACGTCAGGCACCGGCGTGTCCACTGACCTACGTGCAACGCCGTTGGTGGGACCGGCGGCCGCCTACCCGGCTGCACGGTGAACTGCCAGTGTCATGCGACCTCGCGCAGAATCTTGAGCAACTGGCAAACATGCTCGGCGCCCGCGTCCTGCAAGTTGTGCCGCTGACGCGATATGCACGTGGACACGGACACATCGTTGTCGGGTACCACAACGCGCGTGGCGCCGACTACGAAATCACCGCGCTTGCAACCTCGGCGCGGGAGCTCCTGCGCATCATCGAGCAGGCCACCTTGGTCGACCAGCTGCAGGAAGAGAGCGCCAAGCACGAACGCGCACGCATCGGCCGCGACTTGCACGACAGCGCGATCCAGCCCTACTTGGGGCTGAAATACGCGGTCGAAAGCGTCGCGTTGCGCATTGCGCCCGACAACCCGGCCCGCGCTGAGGTTGATTCGTTAGTTGATCTGGTAAACGCGGAAGTGACCGCATTGCGCGAGCTAATCTCAGGACTGCGCACCAACAACAGCCGAGGCGACAACGCACTGGTGCCCGCAGTGCGCCGGCAAGCGCGCCGCTTCGCGCTGCTGTTCGGCATCGAGATCGAGATCGACTGCCCCGAGAACCTGCCCACCACACGCGCACTGGCCAGCTCGCTTTTCCACATGGTCAACGAGGCGCTCAATAACGTGCGCAAGCACACCTGTGCGCGCCGGGTCTGGATCACCCTGGCGGCGGATCCGACGGTGATCCGCCTCGTGGTGCGCGACGATGGTGGCAGTGCGCTCGGCCGGCCAGCGGCCGATTTCTGTCCTGGCTCGCTGAGCGAGCGGGCCAGGGAACTCGGTGGCACGCTGGCCGTCACCCGCGCTGACGGACTGAACACCGAACTCGTCATCCAGATTCCGCTGTAGCTGCAGTAATGAGGTAGTCAGAAGTCATGGCCTATGCATGCGTTGCCGACAAAATCCAACCCGACGCGTCCCCGCGTACGATTCATGTTTTCGTCGCCGAGGATCACCAGATCACCTTGTGGGGTCTGCGCCGGCTGATCGACGCCTCGCGACCCCGGATGAAGGTCGTCGGCACCGCGACTTCGCGTGCCGAGCTGCTGAGCAATGACGCAATCGCCGATGTCGACGTCATCCTGCTCGACCTAGACCTCGCGGGTGAAGACAGTGCTGCCTCGCTGAGCGAGCTGCGCCAGCGCTGCCGGGGTCGGGTGCTGGTACTGACCGGCGCAGACGACGTCGCCCAGCACCGCGCGGCGGTGCTCAAGGGCGCGCGCGGTGTGGTGCATAAGTCCGAGCCGGCTGAAACGATCCTGCGCGCGATCGAGAAGGTCAGCGATGGTGAGGCATGGCTCAACCGCTCTTTGCTTGGAGATGTGCTAGGCCTGCTGACCGATACCCGACTCGGCGTCGCCCCACAACGCGTGGACCACGACGCCGAGCGCATTGCGAGCCTGACCACTCGCGAGCGCGAGATCGTGTCCAGCATGCTGCGCAATGTCGGCTCCAAGCAGTTCGCTGTGGCCGACGCGCTCGGCATGAGCGAACACACGCTGCGCAACCACCTCACCTCGATTTACAGCAAGCTCGGCGTGCGTGGGCGGCTGGAGCTGCATGTCTATGCCACCGCGCATGGTCTCGGCGCGAGCTCGCGCAGTGGCTCAACAGGCTGAAAGGTCGGGGGCTGCGCTCCGCCGCACACCCGAAGGTCAATGGACCGAGTGGCTACTGCGCGCCTTTGCGCTGCTAGCCTGCAGCATTGCGGTGGGCAGACTTGCCGCAGCCTGGTGGCTTGACACAACACGCTGGACCCTGCTGCTGCTGCTGATCACCGAGACCTGTACTCTGGTGCTGGTGCTGACGGCCCGCAGGGCCCGCGCGCGTGACATGTCGCCTTCGACCGTCGCTGCAACGTTGTATGCGGCGCTGTGTTTCGTCTTGCTCGATCCGGCGGGCACCTTGCGTCTTGTCCCGGAGCAGGTCGGTGTGCTGCTGCTTCTATGTGGTGCGGCCTGGCAATTCGGCGCGAAGCTCGTCCTCGGACGCTCGTTCGGGCTACTGCCCGCGCAGCGCGGCTTGGTCACGTCGGGACCGTATCGGGTGATGCGTCATCCGATTTACTGCGGCTACTTAGTCAGTCACATCGGCTTCCTGCTCGTGAACTCATCTTGGCGGAACTTCGCCGTGCTGTTGGTGCTGTGCGCCGCACAACTGTTGCGCATACGACGCGAGGAAGCGCTGCTGGCCACCAGCCGCGATAGCACCTACAACCATTACCGGCGCCAGGTCCGCTGGCGCGTACTGCCGTTCGTTTATTAGCCACGGCGTGGAGGCGTAGGAGCAGGTTCCCGGAGGAGGGCATCGCTCCTTCCCATGGTGCATGGGTGAACGTCTTTTTAGCATGGCCCATGCCTCCGCAGCCCAGCCGTTCAGCCTTTCGCAGCCCGCCCATCCGAGGCATTGGCGTCTTGGTGGTCGACGACGAGCCCGCG
>DASTZF010000072.1:0-7092 GCA_035764445.1 Burkholderiaceae bacterium | reverse complement strand
GGTGTTGGGCGGCGGGTAAGTAAGCGAGCCCCTGTGGGTCGCGGCCGCGCAATCGCAGCACCCGCTTTCGCTCCTTCGGGTCGACCACTTCGATGGCATCAGCCCCCAGAGCCGCAACAAACAGTCGACTGCCTTGGATGTCGATGGCCAAGTGATCGAGCCGGCCCTTCGAGTCGGGCAATTCGATCCGGTCCACCAACTCAATAGCCGCCTGGGCCAGCATTGAAGGAATCGCGAGAGCCGCCGCGGCCACGACAGCCAACTTCAAGAGCTCACCGACTCTCGCAACCATCATGTGCTGAGCCTAGGGGCAACGCGATCTCGCCAGCGTGTCATGGACTTTCGGCCTATACAAAGTCCTCTCGTCTACGCGAACCTGAAGCCCGGCTGAACCGACCACCGGGATTCGCACCCAGGCAAGCGAACTGCCCCTCGCAGTACGCAGACGTGCAGCGCCTCAGAAGGAGACCCCCATGCTTCGTTCCTCTCACCTTGGATTGCTATTGGCAGCGGTCGTCGCGTTGTCACCTCAGGCCCGGGCCGCCGGACCGGCGATCGATGGCGCGACCATCGAGTCGGTGACGGGCCTCAAAGGGACCTACAACAAGAACGAGAACGTCTTCAAGGTCAGCAAGCCGCGTGACGACGGGAAGGTCAACGTGGATCGATGGGCCATGCCGCCCTTCATGGGGCTCACGTCGTGGGCTGCGTTCACGCCGATGGGCAAGCAACTCATGTTGATGGGCGACACCGTTCTGTTCGAGGACGAAGTCAACCCGGCCATGAGCGCCGCGCTCGACAGCGGGCTCGAAGTGACTGCGCTCCACAATCACTTCTTCTTCGATCAGCCCAGGGTCTACTTCATGCACATCGGCGGCATGGGCGATGCACGGCGCCTGGCTTCTGGGGTCAAAGCGGTCTACGACCGCATCGCGCAAGTGCGCTCCGGCCAGCCTTCACCGGCCGCGAGCTTTGAAGGGGACATCCCAACGCCGAGCAGCATCACCGCGGCGCCCATCGAACAGATCCTCGGCACCAAGGTACAGGTCAAGGATGGCATGGTGAAGGCCACCTTCGGTCGACCCGCGAAGATGCATGGCGCGACGGTTGGCAACGAGATGGGCGTCAACACCTGGGCCGCGTTCGCCGGCGACGACGAGCATGCCGTGGTCGACGGAGACTTTGCGATGCACGAGGACGAATTGCAGGCGGTGCTGAAGGCCATGCGGGGCGCCGGCATCAACATCGTGGCGATCCACCAGCACATGACGCACGAAAGCCCGCGCTACGTGTTCCTGCACTACTGGGGTAAGGGAAAGGCCACCGACCTGGCCAGCGGAGTGCGCAGGGCGTTGGACGCCCAGAAGGCGGCCTAGTGAAACTTGCCGGGGCTGCTTCGCCGCGACGGATGGCGGGCAGGTCCGCCCGAGAACTACTCAAGGTGACGGCAGCAGATGAGGCTAGCTCAGTGCCGCATCATGTATCTCCTTAGTTGATGTCCAAGTCCTTGTAGTCCTTGGTGCCCTTGGCGGTCAGCCAGCAATCCCGTGTGCAGGCGGTGGGCATCTGACGCGCGCATCATCCAAGGGGCTTTCGTTCCGATGCGAGATCGTCCCCCTTGGGTACGAAGCACAGGAGACCACGCCATGTCAGGGACCGAACCACCGCGCCCACCCCTTCCGCCGTTCGACACGGCAACCGCAGCGCAGAAGGTTCGCGTGGCCGAAGACGCCTGGAACACGCGAGACCCGCAGCGGGTGTCTATGGCCTACACGCCAGACAGCGTCTGGCGCAATCGCGCTGAGTTCTTCGCCGGGCGCGAGGCCATACAGCAGTTTCTGGTCCGCAAGTGGAGCAAGGAAATCGAGTACCGATTGATCAAGGAGCTGTGGGCATATCAGGGCAACCGCATCGCGGTCCGCTTTGCGTACGAGTGGCACGACGACTCTGGCAGCTGGTTCCGGTCGTACGGCAACGAGAACTGGGAGTTCGATGACCGGGGGTTCATGCGACGCAGGATCGCGAGCATCAACGATCTCCCGATCGTGGCCTCCGATCGCAAGTACCACTGGCCACTCGGACGGCGGCCTGACGATCACCCCGGCTTGTCTGCACTCGGGCTGTGACGCGCGGGTCTGTTCCAGAAGCCGACAGGACACCGCTCGGTCGTTGATGTGCTGAGGTGCTGCCGCGCGCAGCCGCACGCGAAGCCTCTGATCCGTGCGGCTTCCCACGCTCCTTCGACATCGGCTGGAGACCGGGCTCACGCAGTTGATCTGGCCCCATGGCCTCGCGAACGACGACTTCCTCCACCCGCTGCACGAGCCCGCCCTGGTCGCTCCTGACTCGATCACGTGGCAGGTGTTCAAGAATCCGCTCGCGCTGTTCATCGGCGGCGTGACGGCGGTGGTGCTGGAGCTCGCCGAACCGCGCGTGCGCAGCGGGGTCTGGCAAAACACGTCGTTCCGGGAGCGACCGCTGGAGAGGATGCGGCGCACCGGCTACGCGGCGATGATGACGGTGTACGGGTCACGCAGTCGTGCCGAATCGATGATCGACAACGTGACCCGCCGGCACGCGCTGATCCACGGCGTGGCATCCGACGGACGCTCCTTCCGCGCGACCGACCCCGAGCTGCTCGAGTGGGTTCACACGACGGCGTGCTTTGGCTTCGTCGAGGCCTACCACGCCTACGTTCGACCGCTCAGCCCGCTTGAGCGCGATCGCTTTTATGCGGAGTCCGTGCCGGCCGCGGAACGCTACGGCGCGGCGTCGGCGCCCGCTTCTGCGGCTGCGGTGGAGGCGCTCTTCGACCGCATGGGCGAGCAACTGGAGGGGTCGGACGTCGTGCTCGAGTTCCTGAGCATCATGCGCCACGTGGCCGCGCTGCCCGAGCCCTTGCGACCTCTGCAGGGTGTTTTGATCCGGGCGTCGATCCAGATCATTCCCGAGGGGCTGCGCGACCGCATCGGCCTGGGAAAGCAGTGGGCCCTCGCGCCGTGGCAACGGCGACTGGTTCGTGCGTCCGGTGGCGCACTGGATCGCCTCATGCTCGCCTCGAACCCTGCGGTGCAAGGGTGTCGGCGCCTCGGCTTGCCGGACAACTACCTCTATAGCCGTCGTTGATCGCGACCGTCCATGAGCCTACGCACTTTCGTCCAGCGGCGGGGAGTACCGCGAGACGGGTGCCCGCACTCCCTGCCAGCTGTCTGAGGTCTGGGTGATTCGGAACTGAGGCCGTCCCATGATGCGAGAATCCTGGTAAGATGGGCGCATGACCGAAAACCAGGTTGTCATCGCGCTTGCCGCGCTCGCTCATCCGATCCGCCTTCAGGTGTTCCGGGCGCTCGTCGTCTCGGGCCCCGCAGGGCTCACGCCCGGCGTGATGCAGGACGGCCTGAACATCCCCGCCACCACGCTGTCCTTCCACTTGAAGGAACTGGCGGCTGCCGGCTTGGTGACTCAGGAGCGGGCGAGCCGACACATCATCTACCGGGCGGCCTACGACCAGATGAATGGCCTGCTCGGCTACCTCACCGAAAACTGCTGCCAGGGCGCGTCGTGCGGGGTTCAGACCACGACAGCTGCTTGCGGCTGCTGATTCCATCGTTTGCCTCGCCAAGGAGTTGAGCAATGAAGCGATTCCACGTCCACGTCCACGTCCAGGATCTGCAGGCGAGCATCGCCTTCTACTCGAAGATGTTCGCGGCCCAGCCCACGCGCGTGGAAAGCGACTACGCCAAGTGGATGCTCGAAGACCCGCGCATCAACTTCGCGATCTCCACCCGCGGCGGGAAGCTGGGGGTCGATCACCTGGGGATCCAGACCGACACCGAGGAGGAGCTGGTCGCACTGAAGGCGCAGGCCGAAGCGGCCGACCTGACGCTGCAGGATGTCGGCGAGACCACTTGCTGCTACGCGCGCAGCGACAAGTACTGGGTGACCGACCCGCAGGGCATCCCGTGGGAGCAGTTCCACACGCTGCACAGCATCCCGACGTTCAGCGAATCGACCCCAGCCGCCAAGGAAAGCACCGCCTGCTGTGCCGGCGATGCTCCGCGCGGCAAACCGGTCGGGATCCCCGTCAAGTCAGCAACGTCGTGCTGCTGAAGTCATGGCAGTCAGGATCCACAACGTTCTCTTCATTTGCACCGGCAACTCGGCCAGGTCCATCCTGGCCGAAGCGTTGATGAACGAGCTTGGCGTTGGCCGCTTCAGGGCGTACTCGGCCGGCAGCCACCCCAAGGGCGCGGTGCACCGGCTCGCGCTCGAGGAGCTCCGCGCCTTGCGCATCCCGACCGACGGGCTTCGCAGCAAACCGTGGGATGAGTTCGCGCGGCCGGGAGCGCCGCAGATGGACTTCGTCTTCACCGTGTGCGATCAGGCCGCGGGCGAGGTGTGTCCGATCTGGCCGGGCCAACCGATGACAGCGCACTGGGGCATGGTGGACCCCGCAGCGGTTCAAGGCTCCGACGAGGCCAGGCGACTGGCGTTCCACGACACGGCGCTCACGCTCAAGCGCCGGCTGGAGCTGATGCTGGCTTTGCCAATCGAGCACCTCGACTCGATGATGCTGCGCCAGGAAGTCCGGCGCATCGGAAGCAGCTGATGAGCACGAGCGCCCGCAAGCTGTTGGCTGAGGGGCTCGGGACGGCGCTGCTGCTGACCATCGTCATCGGCTCGGGGGTGATGGGCGAGCGCCTGGCCGGCGGCAACGCGGCGATCGCGCTGCTGGCCAACGCGCTGGCGACGGTAGGCGGCTTGTACGTGTTGATCGAGGTGTTGGGTCCCGTGAGCGGGGCGCACTTCAATCCTGTCGTCAGCGCGGTCATGGCGTGTCGCGGCGAACTGCGACGTGCGGAGCTCGTGCCCTACATCGGCGTGCAACTGGTGGGCGCAGTGCTGGGCGCATGGCTCGCACACGCGATGTTCGACATGAACATTCTGCAGTGGTCCACGAAGATTCGGAGTGGCTACGGGCAGTGGATCGCTGAAGTGGTCGCGACGGCGGGTCTCCTGCTCGTGATCCTGCGCGCTCCCCAAGGTCGAATGTCGGCCATGGTCGCCGCCTACATCGGCGTGGCGTACTGGTTCACCGCGTCCACGTCGTTCGCGAACCCGGCGGCCGTGTTCGGGCGCATGCTCACCGACAGCTTTGCCGGCATCGCGCCCGCCAGCGCGCCCGCATTCGTCGCTGCAGAAGTCATCGGTGCGGCCATCGGGCTCGGCTTGCACGGCGCCCTAGAACGCCGCCGCCAGGCACCTTCGCACCAGCCGCAGGAGACATAGTGCTCCTTCCGGCAGGCATGCGAACTGACGCCTTCCAAACCAAGCCAGCGTCGCCTTGCACGAGTTCGTTGGCTTTGAGGCAACCGTGCCGTGGGCAACAAGTTCGGTGCTTTGGCGTGACGTCGGCTGGGGACAGCTAGCACTTCGGCCGCTCGAGACGCCGCGGCCCGCCGAGGGCTTTCGAGCCATAGGCATCCCAGCGAGAGCGGCGCCCTCACTCCCTGTCAGCTCTCTGGGCGATTCGGACTGGGCTACTTGTGAACGGCCCGATGGTCGTGCAGCGGCTCGCTCGCCGATGCGGCAGCCGCGGGGCAGTCGGCCGACTGCGGCTTGTGCGCGCCGCGCTCTGCAGCGTGATCGTGGCGCTTCATGTTGCCGCACTGCGTGGACTTCGACGCGGTGGTGGCCGGGGCAGCGGCCGGCGCGTTCTCAGCAGCCATCGCGACGGTAACAAGGGCGATGACGGCAACGATTGACAGACCGTAGGTCAACGCGCGCATGGCGGTACTCCTGTGGATTGCCAACACAGGATATGCAACGGCACTCGCTCGGTCTTGACCCACGTCAACGCCTGCGATGCTCACTTCACCGCCTTGATGGCGATCACGGTGTAGACGCCGTTCACCTTGTCGGCCGCGAACTGCACCTTGTCGCCCTCGCTGATTGCGTCGAGCATCTTCGCGTCGGCGACCTTGAAGACCATCGTCATGCTCGGCATGTCGAGGTTGGCGATCGGTCCGTGACGCAACGTGACCTTCGCCTGCGCCTTGTCGATCTTTCTCACCTCGCCATCGGCCATTGCCGCGATCGACGGTGCCGAGGCCGCGTGATGAGCGGCGTGGTCGTTGGCGTTGGTCTGGGACCATGCGGGGGGCATGCAGGCGATGAGGGTGGCGGCGAGGGCAAATTGAACTTTCATTGAACTGGCTTCCTTGAATGAATGGGAGGTCGGCCGCGGAGCGGTCACTTCACGATGACCTTGCCGACCATGCCGGCCTCGTAGTGGCCGGGGATCAGGCAGGCGAACTGGTACTCGCCGACCTTCGTGAACTGCCAGACGATCTCGCCCTTGGCGCCCGGCTTCACGTGCGCCATGTTGGCGTCGGCATGCTCCATGGTCGGGAACTTCTTCATCAGCTCGGCGTGCTCCTTCAGCTCCGCCACGGTGCCGAGCACCATCTCGTGCATCTGCTGGCCGCTGTTGGAGACCACGAACTTCACGGTCTCGCCGCGCCTGACGGTCACGTCCGACGGTGTGAAGCGGAACGCATCGGTCATGTCGAGCCGTATCACGCGGGTGACCTTTCGCGGGTTGCCCTCGCGGCCGAACGCGCGCTCCTCGACCTTCGACGCGTCGTAGGCTGGCTTCTTGGCGGGGTGGGCGTCGTCGCCGTGGGCCAGCGTCGCGCCGGCACACAGTGCGACCGCGATGGCGGCCAAGGCCTGCAATGGCTTGCACATCGATGCTCTCCTTCAATGGCCGCCGTGGCCGTCGGGCTTGCGCACTTGCAACGTGCGGCCGTCACTCTTCGGTCCGGTAGCTCGCGCAGGCCGCGGCATGTCGCCGGTGAACTCGCTGGCCACGGTACCGGCCGGGTGCCTGTAGGGCCCGGGGTCGCTGTAGTCGCCGCGCTTGACGTCGTCGCGCACCTTGATGACGCTGAACATGCCACCCATCCCTATCGCGCCGAACGGGCCTTGGCCGGTCATCATCGGCAACGTGTTGTCGGGCAGCGGCATCTCCATTTCGGCCATCTCGTGCATGCCCTTGTCGCCCATGACCATGTAGTCGGGGATCAGGCC
>DASTZF010000071.1:0-52525 GCA_035764445.1 Burkholderiaceae bacterium | reverse complement strand
CGCCGCTGCCACACTGCCGCCGCTGCCGTTCGACGTGCGCCTCGCGCATGCCGGCGCCAACGTGCTGCTGGCGCTGCTGGCGCTCGCGCTCGCGGCCGGTGCAGCGGCATGGCTGGCGCGGCTGCCGGCGTTCGACCTGCGCGGCATCCGCGTCGATGGCGACCTCGCGCACAACTCGCCGTTGACGATGCGAGCGGTGGTTGCACCCAGGCTGCACGGCAGCTTCCTGTCGCTCGACCTCGAACGCGCGCGCGACGCCTTCGAGTCGGTGCCGTGGGTGCGCCACGCCACGGTGCGCCGCGTGTGGCCCGACCGCCTGGCGGTGACGCTGGAGGAACACCGCGTCGCTGCGCTGTGGAACCCCGACACCGACGACGAGGGCCTGGTCAATACCTACGGCGAGGTGTTCGAGGCCAACCTCGGCGACGTCGAGGACGATCCGCTGCCCCGCCTGTTCGGCCCCACCAGCAGCGCAGCGCGCGTGCTGGCGATGTGGCGCGCGCTGGTGCCGGTGATGCAGCCGCTGGGCAGCCCGATCGACTCGCTGACGCTGACCCAGCACGGCGCGTGGCGCGCGACGCTGGCGAATGGCGTGGTGATCGAGCTCGGCCGCGGCGACGCCGACGCGGTGGCCGCGCGCACTGCGCGCTTCGTGCGCACCGTGCCACAGGTGACGGCGTCGTACCAGCGCACGCTGCTGGCCGCCGACCTGCGCCACGCCGAGGGCTATGCGGTGCGCCTGAAAGGCGTCACCACCACGCCCGCCACGCTCGCGCGCAAGTAGAGGACCTCAAGGACACACAGATGGCCAAGGAATACAAGGATCTGATCGTCGGCCTCGACATCGGCACCTCCAAGGTGATGTGCGTGGTCGCCGAGATGCTCCCCGAGGGCGAGATGCGCCTGGCGGGCCTCGGCGTGTCGGCGTCGCACGGCCTGAAGCGTGGCGTGGTGGTGAACATCGACGCCACCGTGCAGAGCATCCAGCACGCGCTGAAGGAGGCCGAGATGATGGCCGCCTGCAAGATCGAGCGCGTCTACACCGGCATCACCGGCAGCCACATCCGCGGCCAGAACAGCTCGGGCATGGTGATCGTGCGCGACAACCGCGAGGTGACGCCGGTCGACGTCAGCCGTGTCGTCGAGACCGCCAAGGCGATCAACATCCCGAACGACCAGCGGCTGCTGCTGGTGGAGCCGCAGGAGTTCGTGATCGACGGCCACGAGGTCAAGGAGCCGATTGGCATGAGCGGCAACCGGCTCGAGGTCAAGGTGCACATCGTCACCGGCGCCCAGAGCGCGGCCGAGAACATCCTGAAGTGCGTGCGCCGTTGCGGGCTCGAGGTCGAGCAGCTGGTGCTCAACCCGAGTGCGTCGTCGCTGTCGGTGCTCAGCGCCGACGAGAAGGACCTCGGCGTCGCGCTGGTCGACATCGGCGCCGGCACCACCGACGTCGCGATCTTCACCGACGGCTCGATCCGCCACACCGCGGTGATCCCGATTGCCGGCGATCTGATCACCAGCGACATCGCGATGGCGCTGCGCACGCCGACCAAGGACGCCGAGGAGATCAAGGTCGAGCACGGCGTCGCCAAGCAGCTGCTGGCCGACCCGGCGGCGCAGCTCGAGGTGCCGGGCCTGGGCGACCGCGCGCCGCGCATGCTGAGCCGGCAGGCGCTGTCGGGCGTGATCGAGCCGCGCGTCGAGGAGATCTTCTCACTGGTGCACCAGGTGATCCGCGAGTCGGGCTACGAGGAGCTGCTGTCCTCGGGCATCGTGATCACCGGCGGCACCGCGGTGATGCCGGGCATGGTCGAGCTCGGCGAGGACATTTTCCTGAAGCCCGTTCGCAAGGGTGTGCCCAACTATTCGGGCGCGCTCTACGACATGGTGGCCAACCCGCGGTCGGCCACCGTGATGGGTCTGCTGGAGGAGGCGCGGCTGGCGCGTGCCCGCGGGCACAAGGCGCTGTCGCAAACCGGTTCGGTGAAGTCGATGTTCAGTCGCGCGAGGGACTGGATCGTCGGCAACTTTTGATTGAGGGGTTCGCGCGAAACCTCGGTACCAGGAGATTGGAAGCCGCACTCACGAGCTTCGCTGAAGGCAACTGCAACGTAGGAGAGACACATGCCCATCGAAATGATTGAAGAGTTCGCGCAAGGCACCTTGATCAAGGTGGTCGGGGTCGGCGGCGGCGGCGGCAACGCCGTCGAGCACATGATCCGCAGCGGCGTGCAGAACGTCGAGTTCATCTGCGCCAACACCGACGCCCAGGCGCTCAACCGCTCGGCCGCTCGCTCGCTGATCCAGCTCGGCGACACCGGGCTGGGCGCCGGTGGCAAGCCCGAGCGCGGCAAGGCGGCTGCCGAAGAGGCCGAGGGCCGCGTGCGCGAGATGCTCGACGGTGCACACATGGTGTTCATCACGGCCGGCATGGGTGGCGGCACCGGCACCGGCGCCGCGCCGGTGATCGCGCGCATCGCCAAGAGCATGGGCATCCTCACCGTCGGCGTGGTGACCAAGCCGTTCGAGTTCGAGGGTCCGCGCCGCGCCCGCCAGGCGGACTCGGGCGCGCAGGAACTCGAGGCCAACGTCGACAGCCTGATCGTCATCCTGAACGAGAAGCTGCTCGAGGTGCTCGGCGACGACGTCACGCAGACCGCGGCGTTCGCGCACGCCAACGACGTGCTGCGCAACGCGGTGGGCGGGATCAGCGACATCATCCACATGGACGCGCTGGTCAACGTCGACTTCGAAGATGTCAAGACCGTGATGAGCGAGCCCGGCAAGGCGATGATGGGCACCGGCGTCGCCGGTGGCCCCGACCGTGCGATCAAGGCCGCTGAAGGCGCGGTCGCGTGTCCGCTGCTCGAAGGCATCGACCTGTCCGGTGCGCGCGGCGTGTTGGTGCTGATCGCGGCCAGCGAGGCGACGTTTAAGCTCAACGAGAGCAAGAACGCAATGAACTGCATCCGCCGCTACGCCGCCGACGACGCCTACATCATCTACGGTGCCGCGTTCGACGAGACGCTGGGCGACCAGCTGCGCGTGACGGTGATCGCCACCGGGCTGTCGCACGCCAAGCGCGCGCAGCCGCCGCTGTCGGTGGTGCAGCCCGCGCCCGTGCTGCGCACCGGCACCGACAACGCGCCGCTGCAGCACAACAGCAACAACAACGGCAACGGCGCGCATGCACAACCGGCGGTGGCGCAGACCACCGACTACGGCCAATACGCGACCCCGAGTGTCTGGCGGAGCAACCGCGCGCAGGCGGCGGCCAAGGTCGAGGCGCTGAGCTCCAACGGGATGGATGAAATCGAGATTCCGGCATTTCTGCGCAAACAGGCGGACTGAGCGCTCGAGCCCGATGCCTGCGCCGCTTGCCGCCAAGCGAGGACTGCGGCCGCGCCGGAGCGGCGCGGCCGCAGGCTGCACTGTCCCGTGGCCGACCCCGGCCTCGCACCGATGAGAGCGAAGTGAGCACCGGCCTGCTCAAGCGACCCATCGTCGGCTTGCGGCTGCGCCCTCGGCGCGACCCCGTCGACGGGACGTCGGGGCCAGGTTTCTACAATGGCGGCATGTTGCCGCAACGCACCTTGAAGTCGCTCGCCCGTGCGGCGGGCGTGGGCATGCACAGCGGGCAGAAGGTCGAGCTGACGCTGCGACCGGCGCCGCCCGACACCGGCATCGTGTTCCGCCGGGTTGACCTGCCGCGGCCGGTCGAAATTCCGGTGCGGCCGGAGTCGGTGTGCGACACCCGCATGGCGTCGACCATCTCGCCGGACGGCGACCCCGGTGCGCCGAAAGTGCAGACGATCGAGCATCTGATGTCGGCGTGCAGCGGGCTCGGGCTGGACAACCTGCGCGTCGACATCGACGCCGACGAGGTGCCGATCCTCGATGGCTCGGCCGCCAGCTTCGTGTTCCTGCTGCAGAACGCCGGGATTTCGCTGCAGGACGCGCCCAAGCGGTTCTACCGCGTCACGCGCGCGGTCGAGGTGCGCGAGGGCGAGGGCGATCGCCTGATGTGGGCACGCCTGGAGCCGCACCACGGCTTCACGCTCAGCTTCGAGATCGACTTCAAGCACCCGGCGGTCGACGCCACCGGGCAACAGGTGAGCTTCGATATGGGCAGCGGCCGCTACAAGCGCGACATCGCGCGCGCCCGCACGTTCGGCTTCTCGAAGGACGTCGCGGCGATGCGCTCGCGCGGTCTGACGCTCGGCGGCGCGATGGACAACGCGATCGTGGTCGACGACTCGCGGGTGCTGAATGCCGAGGGGTTGCGCTACGACGACGAGTTCGTCAAGCACAAGCTGCTCGACGCCATCGGCGACCTCTACATCGCAGGCCACCCGATGCTGGCGCGCTACACCGCGTTTCGCAGCGGGCACGCGCTGAACAACAAGCTGCTGCGCAAGCTGTTCGCGGACGCGGGCGCGGTCGAGACGATCAGCTTCGCCGACGCCGGGCAGGCGCCGCCGGGATTCGCCGAACTGGCGCCGGCGTGGTGAGCGGCCTGGCAGCGTTCCATGGCGCTGTTTCGCCTGGTGTTCGGACTGCTGCTGCTGGCCAGCCTGTTGTGCTTTGCGATGTACATCGGCACCAAGGCGCCGGTGTGGCGCGCACGCGGCGTCGTGGTGCTGAAGTGGACGCTGATCGCAGCTGCCGGCTTCTTCGGCGTGCTGATCCTCGAGCGACTGCCGATGGTCCTGTGAGCGCGGTGCGATGACTTACGTCTTCATCACCGGAACGGTGCTGCTCGTGCTCAGCCTGGGCGCGTCGGGTCTCTACTGGTCGGTCTATGCCGGCACCGGCGAGGACGGCGCGCGCAAGCGCGCGGTGGGCTTCTTCCGCTGGGGCGTGGTGATCCTGCTGGCCACCTTCAACATCTGGATCTTCACGCGCGTCGGCGGTGCGATCAAAGACATCTGGTTCCCGGCGGCACCGCCACCGCCGCCGGTGCTGATCGACGGCCAGCTCCCGGGTCGTCCGCCGCCCGAGGAGACGAAGAGCCCTTAGGCCGCGCGCAACCTGCGTTTCAGAACAGGTTGGCGCTCAGGAACTGCAGGCTGCGCCCGTGCGCCAGTGCAGCGCTCGGCACGTGGTATTGCGACCGCGCCCAGCAGTTGAAGCCGTGCATCGCCCCGGGATACACGTGAATCTCGGCGTGCTTGTCGTGCATCGCGTTGCGCACCTTGTCGACCGCCACCGGCGGGATGTGGTCGTCGCGCTCGGCATAGTGGAACTGAACCGGGCAGGTGATGCTGGAGGCCTTGTCGAGCTGGTCGTGGATGCCGCCGCCGTAGTACGCGACCGCGGCATCGACGCCTGCCGTGGCGGCCGCGAGGTATGCCAGTCGCCCGCCCATGCAGTAGCCGATGGCGCCGACCTTGCCGCCATTGACCTCGGGGCGTGCGCGAAGCGAGGCGACGGTGGCGACCATGTCGAGCCCGAGCTCGGGGCCTTTGAGCGCCATCGCCAGCTCGATGCCGCGCTGGCGCTGCTCGCCCTCGTAGCCGAGCTCGACCCGGCGCTGTCCGCGCCAGAAGACGTCGGGTGCCAGCACGACGAAGCCGTCGAGCGCGTACTGCTCGGCCACCGCACGGATGTGCTCGTTGACGCCGAAGATCTCCTGGAACAGCACCAGACCCGGGCCGCTGCCCGCAGGCGGTCGCACCAGGTAGGCGTCGAACAACGCGCCGCCGGGCACAGGAATCGAGATCCAGTCGGTCTGCACGGGTGAGGCCATCGGGGAGGCTCCTTCAGTAGGTTCGACCGCGTTTGTACTGCGCGTGCGGCTTGCGTGCCAGCGGCGACGCACGGGCGATGGCCGCGAAAGCGCCCGCGGCGTGCGCGTGCGTGATCGCCAGCCCCAGTGCGTCGGCCGCGTCCTTGCCGGGCTCGCGCGGCAACGCGAGCAGGCGCGCCACCATCGACTTGATCTGCGCCTTGGTGGCCAGGCCGTGACCGACCACCGCCTTCTTCATCTGCAGTGCCGTGTACTCCGCCACCGGCAGGCCGCCGGCCACCAGCGCCGCCAGCGCCGCGCCGCGTGCCTGGCCGAGCAGCAGCGTGCTCTGCGGGTTGACGTTGACGAACACGATCTCCACCGATGCGGCGTCGGGCCGATAGCGCTGCACGACCTCGCCCACGCCCTCGAAGATCAGCTTCAATCGCTGCGGCAGTTCGCCGCGTGGCGCCTCGAGCGTGCTGATCGTGCCGCTGGCAACGTAGTGCAGCCGCACGCCTTCGCTTTCGACGACCGCGAAGCCGGTGCGCTGCAGGCCGGGGTCGATGCCGAGGATCCTCACGACTGGGGTTCCATCACCCTTGGCATTGTCGGACTTGGCCCACGCCTGCGCGCGATTCGTGAGTGCGGCGCAGCGAGCGCTACCCGATAGGGGCTCATGGTGTGGCGGTCTCCGCTGCGCTCCGACTCCGCTGCGATGCTCGCAGCGCGGTCGCGCCGCATAACTCACTTCGCTCGCTGCGCTCGCTGCGTTCGAACAAATGCGGCGAGTCAGACCACGAAACGCGCGCTGCGCGCGCGCCGACCGCGCTGCTGCGCTTCTCGCCGCCCCACAAATCGCCCCCACCGGGCACCGCCCGCCGCGCAGCGCCTGCTCTTCGCACGCCGGCAGCAGCGGTCCGAGAATAGACGCGCTCAAACACCGAAGTACCACCGCGTCAGGTGGAAGAAAATCGGCGCGGAGAACGTCAGCGGCGCGATGCGGTCGAGCAGGCCCACGGCGCCGGTGACCGCGCTGGTGTTGCCCCAGCTCTGCACGCCGGCGTCGCGCTTGAGCGCCTGCATCACGAATTGCCCGAGCGTGCCGGCGCCCGCGGCGAGCGCGGCCAGCGCGAACGCCTGCAGCGGCTTGAACGGGGTGGACCAGTACATCGCCGCCCCGACCAATCCCGCGCTCAGCACGCCGAGCGACCACGCCGGGGTCGAGAAGCTGCGGTCGATGTGGCGAGCCGCCGGCAGCGCGCGCAGCCGACGGCTCGCGGCCTCCTGCGCGAATTGCGCACTCGCGGTGACGACGACCAGAAAGAACAACAGGAACGCACCGCGCCCCGCATAGCGCGGAAACTCCAGCAGCAGCAGCGCGGGGGCGTGGCTCAGTCCGTACACGCACACCATGATGCCCCACTGGATCTTGGCGTTGCGCTCGAGAAAGCGCCCCGGATCACCGGCCAAGGCGCTCACCACCGGAATGGCGAGGAACACGTACACGGGGATGAACACCGTGAAGAGATCGAACCAGCGCCCGCCAGCGAGCACGAACTGCAGCGGCAGCACGACGAAGAACGCCAGGATCAGCCCGCGATGGTCGCCGCGGCGCGTGTGCATCAGCGTGATGAACTCGCGCAGCGCGAGGAACGACACGATGCCGAACAGCAGCGTTGCACCCACCGCGCCGGACATCCACGCCAGCCAGAACAACACCGCGCCGATCCACACCGCGCGCAGATCGCGCGCGAAACGCTCGTGGCGGCGCTGCGTCGCCTCGCCGAGCTCGCGCAGTGACCACGCGAACCAGGCGATCGACGCCACCAGCAGCACGCCGAACAGGCTGACGAACAGCAGCGCCACCTGCTCGTTGACCGCCAGCGACCTCAGGCCCATCGCGTCCGCCGCAGCAATGCGTCAGGCTGTCGCCGGCCGCTGGGCGAGCACGGCCTCGCGCGCTCGCTCGAGGAAGTCGCGCTTGTCCTCGCCGTCGACGCGCGCCAGCGGCGCGCCGAAGGTCACGGTGCACAGGATCGGCACCGGCACCACCTCGCCCTTGGGCATCACGCGCTGCACGTTGTCGATCCACGCCGGGATCAGCTGCACCTGAGGGAACTGCGTCGCCAGATGGTAGAGCCCGCTCTTGAACGGCTGCGGTTCGGATTTCGCGCTGCGGGTGCCCTCCGGAAAGATCACCAGCGAGTCGCCGTGGGCGAGCGCTTCAACCAGCGGCTCGAGCGGATCCTGGTCGTCGGTACGCTGCCGGCTCACGTAGACCGCGTGGAAGACCTCGTGCGTGATCCAGTGCTTGAAGCGCGTTGCGGTCCAGTAGTCGCGTGCCGCAATCGGCCTTGTCGTGGCGCGCAGCTCGCGCGGCAGTGCGGCCCAGATCAGCACCCAGTCGAAGTGGCTCTGATGGTTGGCGAAGTAGATCCGCTGCTCGGCCTTCGGTGGGCACCCCCTCCAATGCCCCTGTGCGCCGGTGATCAGGCGGGCCACGAAGGCAAGCAGCATGCCAAACGCATCCGCGCGCGTCATGGGGCGCGATCATAGTGGGCGCGTCGGGAGGCCGAATGCCGCCCATGGCGAGGGGATGTCGACCGTTGCTGCGCCAGGACCGCGGCGCGGTAGTGTCCCGTGACTCAGTGGCGGAAATGTCGCACGCCGGTGAACACCATCGCGATGTCGCGCTCATCGGCGGCAGCGATCACCTCGGCGTCACGCATCGAGCCGCCGGGCTGGATCACGCAGGCGGCGCCGGCGTCGGCCACCACGTCGAGGCCGTCGCGAAACGGAAAGAACGCGTCGCTGGCCACCGCCGATCCGAGCAACGACAGCCCCGCGTTGGCTGCCTTGATCGCCGCAATGCGTGATGAGTCGACGCGGCTCATCTGGCCGGCGCCGACGCCCAGCGTCATGCCGCCCGCGCAATAGACGATGGCATTGCTCTTGACGAACTTGGCGACCTTCCAGGCGAACATCAGGTCATCGAGCTGCTGCGCGGTGGGTTGCTTCTTCGTGACCACGCGCAGCTCGGCGCGCTGCACGTTGCGCTGATCGGCGCTCTGCAGCAGCACGCCGCCGCCGACGCGCTTGAAGTCCAACGCGTTGGACGCCACCGCAAGCGCGTTCGCCAGTGGCACCTCGAGCAGACGCGCGTTCTGCTTGCTGGCGAACAGCGTCCGTGCCTCGTCGGTGATGGCCGGCGCCAGCAGCACCTCGACGAACTGCTTGGCGGCGTGGATGCGCTCGGCCGCTGCACCATCGAACGGCCGGTTGAAGGCGACGATACCGCCGTAGGCGCTGGTGGGGTCGGTCTGCAGCGCCTTGGCGTACGCCTCGGCAGCCGACGCACCGATCGCGACGCCGCACGGGTTGGCGTGCTTGACGATCACGCACGCCGGCTCGTCGAAGGTCTTGACGCACTCCCATGCCGCGTCGGCATCGGCGATGTTGTTGTAGCTGAGCTCCTTGCCCTGCAACTGCCTGGCATGGGCGAGCGTGCCGGGAGCAGCGTCGTGCTCGCGGTAGAAAGCGGCGCTCTGGTGCGGGTTCTCGCCGTAGCGCAAAGGCTGCGACTTCAGCACCTGCAGGTTGAACAGCGCGGGGTAGGTCTCGCGCAGCGGCACCTGCGCGGTCTGCGCCTCGCTGCCCGGCATCAGCGTGCCGAGGTAGTTGCTGATCATGCCGTCGTAGGCCGCGGTGTGCGCGAACACCTTCTTGGCGAGCGCAAACTTGGTGGCGCGGCTCAGGCCACCGGCGTCGAGCTCCTGCAGCACCTGCGCATAGTCGGCCGGGTCGATCACCACGCCGACGTCGGGCCAGTTCTTGGCTGCCGCGCGCAGCATCGCCGGGCCGCCGATGTCGATGTTCTCGATCGCCGCGTCGAGCGTGCAGTCGCCACGCGCGACCGTCTGCGCAAACGGGTAGAGGTTGATCACCAGCAGATCGATCGGCTCGATGCCGTGCGTCGCCAGCGCCGCCATGTGCTCGGGTCGGTCGCGCCGCGCCAGCAGGCCGCCGTGGATGCGCGGGTGCAGCGTCTTGACGCGGCCATCGAGCATCTCTGGAAAGCCGGTGAGCTGCGACACCTCGGTTACCGGAAGCCCCGCGTCGGACAGCAGCCTGGCCGTGCCGCCGGTGGACAGCAGCGCGATGCCGCGCCGGTGCAGGGCGCGCGCGAACTCGACCACGCCGGTCTTGTCGGATACGGAGATCAGTGCACGCGACATCGTGGGGTCATTTCAGCAGTTTGTGGTCGGCCAGCTTGCGGCGCAGCGTGTTGCGATTGATGCCCAGCCAGTCGGCGGCCCTGCTCTGGTTGCCGTCGGCCTGCCGCATCACGACCTCGAGCAGTGGTTTCTCGACCGCGTTCATGATCATCTCGTGCACCGCGTGTGGCTCGGTGCCGCGCAAGTCGTCGAAGTAGCGCTCGAGCGTCGCTCGCACGCACTCCTCGATCTGATGGCGACTCATCTGTCTCCCCTGAAGAGGCCGCTCATGCTGCAAGGCTCAAGTCGTCGTCGTTGGCGGCCTTCGTGTGGACCGGCAGCAATGCATGCTGCGCGCCCAGTTGATCGAAGAAAGTGGCGACCGCCGCCACCTGCGCGTCGCAGCTGTCGAGCGTGTTCATCACTGCGCGAAACGCCTCGCCGCCAGGCAGCGCGCGCACCGCCCACCCGATGTGCTTGCGCGCGCTGCGCACGCCGCTGTACTCACCATGCAGCACATAGTGATCGCGCAGGTGCTCGAGCAGCCAGCGGCGCACATCGGCGGTCGGCGGCGGCAGCAGCGCCTGGCCGGTGGCCAGCTCGTGCGCGATCTCGCGAAAGAGCCACGGGCGACCCTGCGCCGCGCGGCCGATCATCAATGCATCTGCATGCGTGTATTGCAGCACCGCACGCGCCTTCGCGGCGCTGTCGATGTCGCCGTTGGCGACCACCGGGATGCGCAGCGCGGCCTTCACCGCGGCGATCGTGTCGTACTCGGCCAGCCCGAGAAAGCCCTGCTCGCGCGTGCGGCCGTGCACGGTGACCATCGCGACACCGAGGGCCTCGGCGGCGCGCGCCAGCGCCACCGCGCTGCGCTCGCGCTCGCTGCGGCCGGTGCGCATCTTCAGCGTCACCGGCACGCCGCGTGGCTGGCACGCCGCCACCACCGCGCCGATGATGCGCAGTGCCAGCGGCTCGTTGCTCATCAGCGCGGAGCCGGCGAACACGTTGCACACCTTCTTGGCCGGACAGCCCATGTTGATGTCGATGATCGCGGCCCCGCGGTCGATGTTGTAGCGGGCGGCGTCGGCCATCTCGGCGGGATCGACACCGGCGATCTGCACCGCGATCGGCGCCGCTTCGCCGGCGTGGTCGGCGCGGCGCGAAGTCTTCAGGCTCGACCACAGCTCGCGCTTGGACGTCACCATCTCGCTGACCGCATAGCCGGCACCGAGCCGCTTGCACAGCCGACGGAACGGCCGATCCGTGACGCCGGCCATCGGCGCGACGAACAGATTGTTCGGCAGCTCGATCGGGCCGATCTTCATGGCGGGCGGAAGAAGGAGGCAGCCGGGGCAGGGAGGCGCAGTATAGCCAGCGACCGCTGTTGATAATCCGCGTGATGGAGGAGTGGTTTGCAACTCTGCTGAAAGCGCTCGCGCTGCCCGAATTTGGGCTCAGCACGGTGTTCGTGGTGTCGCTGGTGTCGGCCACGCTGCTGCCGCTGGGCAGCGAGTTCGCGGTGGTTGGCCTGCTGGTACTGAACCCGTCGTTGTTCTGGCCGACGATGTTCGTGGCCACCGCCGGCAACACGATCGGCGGCGCCATCTCCTGGTGGATGGGCTACGGCGCTGAGCGCGCCTACGAGCACTACGCGCATCGCAAGCCGATGGAGCTGCGAGCGCTGCGCTGGCTCGAGCGTTTCGGGCCCAAGGCGTGCCTGCTGAGCTGGCTGCCTGGCGTCGGCGACCCGCTGTGCGCGGTGGCGGGGTGGCTGCGCTTTCCGTTCTGGCCCTGCGTCGTCTACATGGCGATCGGCAAGTTCCTGCGCTACGTTCTGTACACGCCGTTGCTGCTGTGGGTGTTTCCGGGCAAATAGGAGCTTGACGCACTGCAGCGCGCCGCTCGCGTCACAATGCGCGACCTTCAATCGGACGCTGCGCAGCCACAAGCCGAGCGCAGCCGCGCAGGCCATGCACACCAGCACGCCGAGCTACGACTCGCTGACCCGGACGTTCACGCGGCTGCACCACCTGCAGCACCTGCAGGCGATCGCCAGCTGGGACCAGGCCGCCAACATGCCGCCGGCCGGCAACGAGGCGCGCGCGGCGGCGATGGCCGAGATGCAGGCGCTGTTGCATCGCGTGGTCACCGATCCCAGGCTGGCCAGCGAGCTCGACGGCGCCGAGGGCGAGCCGCTCGACGAGCCGCAGCGCGCCAATCTGCGCGAGATGCGCCGCCACTGGCGGCAGTCCAACGCGCTGCCAGAGGCGCTGGTGCAGCGAGCGGTGCTGGCCGCGTCGCGTTGCGAACACGCGTGGCGCAGCCAGCGTCCGGCCAACGACTGGGCCGGGCTGCTACCCAACTTGCGCGAGGTGCTGGCCATCGCGCGCGAGGAAGCCGAGGCGCTGTCGCAGCAGATGGGCATGGCGCGCTACGACGCGCTGATGGACCGCTTCGAGCCCGGCATGACAGCCGTGCAGGTGGACGCCATCTTCGGCGACATGCGACGCTGGCTGCCCGGGCTGATCAGGCAGGTGATCGACAAGCAATCGCGCGATGCGGTGGTGCAGCCGACCGGGCCGTTTGCGGTGACCGCGCAGCGCTCGCTGTGCGATCGCGTGATCCACCTGCTCGGCTTCGACTTCAGCGCTGGTCGTCTGGACGTCAGCACGCATCCGTTCTGCGGCGGCGTGCCCGAGGACGTGCGCATGACCACACGCTTTCGCGACGACGAGTTCCTCGGTTCGCTGATGGGCACCATTCACGAGACCGGGCACGGCCGCTACGAGCAGAACCGGCCGCGCGAGTGGCTGGGCCAACCGCTGTCGGAGTCGCGATCGATGGCGATCCACGAGAGCCAGTCGCTGAGCTTCGAGATGCAGCTGGGCGGTCACCCCGGCTTCGTCGCGCAGCTGGCACCGATGCTCACCGAGGCGTTCGGCCCGCAGACGGCGTTCGAACCCGGCAACCTGCATCGGCTGCTGACGCGCGTCAAGCGCGGGCTGATCCGTGTCGATGCCGACGAGGTCACCTACCCGGCGCACATCATCGTGCGCTATGAGATCGAACGCCCGCTGATCGAGGGCGAGATCGAGGTGGACGAGATCCCGGCGCTGTGGGACGCCAAGATGGCCGAGCTGCTCGGACTCGATACGCGCGGCAACTACAAGGACGGCCCGATGCAGGACGTGCATTGGCCGAGCGGCATGTTCGGCTACTTTCCGTGCTACTCGCTCGGTGCCATCTACGCGGCGCAATGGTTCGACGCCATGCGCCGCGCCACGCCCGACCTCGACACGCGCATCGGCAGCGGCGACTTCGCGCCGGTGTTCGACTGGCTGCGCGAGCACATCTGGCACCCGGCCAGCCGGTGGACCACCGACGAGCTGGTGCGGCGCGCCAGCGGCGAACCGCTGAATCCGGCGCACTTCAAGGCGCACCTGCGGGCGCGCTACCTTTAGGTGAGGCGGTCTAGCGGCCGCCCGTGAGGGTCAGGCCTGAGCGACCTTGCCGGAGGCCTTCTTCGCGGCCGGCCCGGAGCCCTTCTTCGCCGCTGCGCGCGGCGCCTTCTTGGCGGCGGGCTTCTTGCCGCTCAACTTCGCCACCTCGGCGGCGAGCTGCTCGATCCGCTCGTTCAGCGCAGCCAGATCTTTGGCGGTCGGCACGCCGAGCCGGCTCATCGCCTTGGCGGTGCGCTGCTCGAAGATCGATTCGAGCTTGTCCCAATGCTGTCCGGCGCGGGCGGTGACCTCGCCGGCCATCGCGGTCATCTTGCCGGTCACCTCGCTGATCTTCTCCTCGGCCATGCCCTGCGTTTTGCGTTGCAGGGTGATGCCGTCCTTGATCAGCTTGTCGAACGCCTGTGTGCCTTCGGCCTGTGCCTTGGCGAACGCGCCCATGCCCGCCAGCCAGATCTGTTGGGCCGACTCCTTGATCGACTGCGCGAGCGCGTTGTCGAGCAGGCCGGCGGGGCCGGCGGCCTTCTTTTCGGCCATCGCTTTGAGTTTTTTGACCATCATCGGCTCCGTGGGTATGCAACCGCCGCGGCCGCGGCCGTCGTCGAGCGGCAGTGTAGGCACGGTGCCGAGCCGGCGCACCCACTGTCGCTAGAAGCGCGCGTCTAACCGCGCGGCTGCCCGGTTGGGGTTAGCGCGCGCGTCGCTGCGCAGGCAGTTGCACAAGAATGGCCACCCTGTGCCTGCCGCAGCGGCAGCGGCCTGGCCCCAAGGAGGAGCTCATGCAGTACTTCGTGACCGGCGCGACCGGTTTCATCGGCAAACGGCTCGTCAAGGCGCTGCTGGCGCGGCGTGGCACGACGGTGCACTTCCTGTTGCGTCCGGGCAGCGAGGACAAGCTGCCCGCGCTGCGCGACTACTGGGGCGCCAATGCGCAGCGCGCACATCCGGTGGCGGGCGACCTCACCGCCAAGAAGCTCGGCGTGTCCGCCGACGACCTGAAGTCGCTCAAAGGCAAGGTCGACGCGGTGTACCACCTGGCGGCCGTCTACGACCTCGGCGCCGACGAAGAGAGCCAAGCCCGGGTCAACATCGAAGGCACGCGCCACGTGTGCGAGTTCGCCAAGGCGGTGGACGCGGCTCACCTGCATCACGTGTCGTCGATCGCCGCCGCGGGCCTGTACGAGGGCGTGTTCCGCGAAGACATGTTCGACGAGGCCGAGAACCTCGAGCACCCGTACTTCATGACCAAGCACGAGTCCGAGAAGATCGTGCGCAGCGAAAGCAAGGTGCCGTGGACGGTGTATCGCCCGGCGCTGGTGGTCGGCGACTCGACCACCGGCGAGATGGA
This sequence comes from Burkholderiaceae bacterium, assembly GCA_035764445.1. Lineage (GTDB taxonomy): Bacteria > Pseudomonadota > Gammaproteobacteria > Burkholderiales > Burkholderiaceae_C > JAEUPI01. Next base: position 37,768 of record DASTZF010000071.1, on the reverse strand, counting down.
CAAGATCGACGGCCCCTACTACTTCTTCAAGCTGATCCAGCGCATGCGGCAGTTTCTGCCGCCGTGGTTCCCGGCGATCGGCCTCGAGGGCGGGCGCATCAACATCGTGCCGGTGGACTTCGTGGTGGCGGCGATCGACCAAATCTCGCACGCCAAAGGCATCGACGGCAAGTGCTACCACCTCGTCGATCCGGCCGGTTACCGCGTCGGCGACGTGCTCGATATCTTCGCCAAGGCCGCGCACGCGCCGAAGATGAACCTGTTCGTCAACGCGGCGCTGCTCGGCTTCATCCCCAAGAGCGTCAAGAAGGGGCTGATGACGCTGGCGCCGGTGCGCCGCATCCGCAACGCGGTGATGAAGGACCTGGGGCTGCCCGACGACATCCTCGAGTTCGTCAACTACCCGACGCGCTTCGACCGCCGCGAGACCGACGCTGCGCTGAAAGGCAGCGGCATCGAGTGCCCGAACCTCAACGACTACGCCTGGCGGCTGTGGGACTACTGGGAGCGCCACCTCGACCCGGATCTGTTCATCGACCGCACGCTGAAGGGCAAGGTGGGCGGCAAGGTGGTGCTGATCACCGGTGGCTCGTCGGGCATCGGGCTGGCCGCGGCGTGCCGCTTCGCCGAGGCAGGGGCGGTGACGATCATCTGTGCGCGCGACGAGGGCAAGCTCGACGAGGCGGTGAAGGAGATCGCTGCCTACGCCAAGCAGCGCGGCCAGCCACATCCGAAAGTCTTCAGCTACAGCGTCGACATCGCCGATGCGCAGGGCTGTGCCGACTTCGTCAAGGCGCTCGAGACCGAGCACGGCGGCGTCGACTTCCTGGTCAACAACGCCGGGCGCTCGATCCGCCGCGCGATCGAGTCGAGCTACGACCGCTTCCACGACTACGAGCGCACGATGCAGCTGAACTACTTCGGTTGCCTGCGCGTGACGATGGGGCTGCTGCCGGGCATGGTTCGCAAGCACAAGGGCCATGTCGTCAACATCAGCTCGATCGGCGTGCTGACCAATGCGCCGCGGTTCTCGGCGTACGTGGCGAGCAAGGCGGCGCTCGATGCGTGGACGCGCTGCGCGTCGAGCGAGTTCGCCGACCAGGGCATCACCTTCACGACCATCAACATGCCGCTGGTGCGCACGCCAATGATCGCGCCGACCAAGATCTACAACAACGTGCCGACGCTGTCGCCCGACGAGGCGGCCGACCTGATCGTGCAGGCCTGCGTCGACAAGCCGGTGCGCATCGCGACGCGGCTGGGCATCTTCGGCGAGCTGCTGCATGCGGCGGCGCCGCGCGTCGCGCAGATCGTGATGAACACCAGCTTCCGCATGTTCCCCGACAGCGAAGCCGCGCGCGGCGACAAGGGCGAGAAGCCCAAGCTGTCGGCCGAGGCGATCGCGCTGCAGCAGATGATGCGCGGCATCCACTTCTAGCGGCAAGCGCCGCGCCTGCTGCGGGGCGACCGCGAGCGGACGCTGGGGTGTCCCCAACTGGGGATGCTCCGCGCTCGGAGACGCACCGACTTTCGTGGCGGTCGCATTGCACGGATCCTCCGACTACGCAGGTGGTTCGCCACTCGCCTTGAGGATGGCGCGTGGATTGCTTCCTGGTACTTTGCCATCGCATGGGCGAACTTGTCGTCAGGCGAGGCGCGACACTCATGGAGCCGATATGCGCATCTTTGGAGCAATTCTCGGGCTGATGGCGGCTGTGTCGTCGGCGCGCGCCGACGACATCGTTGCTGTGCTCGAACGCTCGCAGCAGATGCGGCTCGAGCACCTGGTCGCCGCTGCGCCCGACAGCGAACGCACCCAGCGGGTGCGCGCCAGCTTCGATCGCTTGCTCGCTCAGTCCAAGGTTGCACCGCAATCGATCGAATTGCGGGTGATGCAGGGCGGTGTTCAGGCCGAAGCGATGTTGGGCCACCTGCTCGTGGTTGGCGAAGCAGTCGGCGACCTGCCCGAAGGCGAGCGCCTGATGTTGCTCGCACACGAACTGAGCCATCTGACGCTGGGCCACTGGCAGGCACTGTGTGCCCTTTACCGTAAGCACGTGCCCGGTGACGTGCGGCCCGACACGACCGATCCCGTGGCCGGTGCACTCGGCCATGACGGGCACGAGCTGTCGCATCGGCACGAGTACGAGGCCGATGCCCACGGCTACGCGCTGGCGCATCAACTGGGCGCCACGCTCGACGACGCGCTATCGCTGCTGATGCGCCAGCCGATGATCAGCGACACCCCCACGCACCCGGCCACGCGCCGTCGCATCGCGCAGTTCCGCATGTTGCAAGCGCGTGCCGACGAACTGGAAGTGCAAGGCGGTGCGACGCGTGCGGCTCAGGCGAGCACGCCGCGGCCGCACTGACGCGCCGAATCGCCCCACAGCGGCCCTCGGCGCCGCGCGAGGCACTGCAACAGCGCCGATCGTCAGCGTTCAGGCGCGGCGCAGCGAGTAGAACGCCATCGCGGGGCTTCGCACCTCGAGCCGCTTGAATTCGCGGAAGCCGGCCCGCTCGGCGAGCGCACGCGCGCGCGCCTCGCCCCAGCACGCACCGAGACCCGGCCCGCCCTGCGCGATCGATTGCGGCACACAGTGCAGGCAGCTCATGCCATACAACATGCGGGCGAACGGGTTGGCGGTGTTCTGCTCCAGCTGCTCGGCCACCTTGGGCTCAACCATCAGATAGGTGCCGCCGTCGGCCAGCGCGGCGCGAATGCGCATCAGCGCAGCCAGCGGATCGGGCAGGTCGTGGATGACGTCGAACGTGGTGATCAGGTCCCACCCGGGCTGCCCCGGCAACGCATCGACGCCGGCGTGGATGAATTCGACACGCTGCCCCACCCCGGCGGCACGCGCATGGCCGCGCGCGATGTCGATCGAACGTGCGTCGAAGTCGAGGCCGGCGATCGTGGCGTCGGTGAACGCTTTGGCCAGCGCGATGGGCACCACGCCGGTGCCGCAGCCGACGTCGATCGCACGGCCGCCACGCTGCAGGCGCGCCAGCGCGTCGGGCAGCGCGGGCAGCCAGTCGCGCACGAGGCGGTTCTCGTACACCGGGCGGTTCATCGCCTCGAGCGCTAGCGGCAGGTCGCTGCCGAAGTCGGCGAATCGCACGCCCTCGCCGCGCTCGAACGCCTGCGCGACCTTCGGCACAGACGACATCATTCCCGGCAAGCCGTGGAAGAGGCCGCCGAGGTAGTACTCCGTCGACGGGTTGGTCAAGAACAGCGCGTGCTCGTCGGGCAGCGTGAAGTGGCCGCTTGCAGCGTCGTGCTCGACGTAGCCGGCGCCGGCCATCACGGCCAGCCATTCTTCGACGTAGCGCGACTGCACGCCGGCGCGCTCGGCCAGCGTGTCGGCGTCGAGCGGCCCGGAGCCGGCCATCGCGCGGAACAGTCCCACGCGATCGCCAACGAACAAGGCGCCGGCGGCCAGCACGGTGCCGACGTCGCCCACCAACTTCAGCATGAACTGCTGAGACTTCGCCTTGTCCATCGCGAGGTCCGCTTCTATTCGTCGGCGATCTGCAGCACCAGCTTGCCGAAGTTCTCGCCCGAGAAGAGCTTGAGCAGCGTCGCCGGGAACGCCGCGATACCGCCGCGCGCGACGTCTTCCTTGCTCTTGATGCGGCCGTCTTTCAGGTATCCGGCCAGCTCGGCGACGGCCTGCGGATAGCGGTCGGCGTAGTCGAACACCACCATGCCTTCCATGCGCGCGCGGTGGACCAGCAGCGACAGGTAGTTCTTCGGTCCGTTGATGGCGCCGGTGTTGTTGTACTGGCTGATCGCGCCGCAGATGACGATACGCGCCTTGGGCGCCAGCCGCGCCAGCACGGTGTCGAGGATGTCGCCGCCGACGTTGTCGAAGTAGACGTCGACGCCGTTCGGGCAATGCGCCTTCAAGCCCTCGCGCACGGCGTCCCAACGTTGCGCACCCTCGGGCGCCTGGGCCTTGTAGTCGATGCAAGCGTCGAAGCCGAGCTCGCGGACTACCCAGTCGCACTTGGCCTGGCCGCCAGCGATGCCGACCGCGCGGCAGCCCTTGATCTTGGCCAGCTGGCCCACGGTCTGCCCGACCGCACCTGCGGCGCCCGACACGACCACCGTGTTGCCGGGCCTCGGCTGGCCCACGTCGAGCAGGCCGAAGTACGCGGTCATGCCCGGCATGCCGAGCACATTGAGCCATTGCGTCACGCTGCCCGCGCGCAGGTCGATCTTGTGCAGGCCGCTCTTGGGCAGTTGCTCGCCGGTGGCCGACCAGTACTCCTGGACGCCGAAGCTGCCGGCCACCGGGTCGCCGACGGCGAACTTCGGATTGCTCGACGCCAGCACGCGGCCGATGCCGCCGGCGCGCATCACCTCGCCGAGTTCCACCGGGCGGATGTAGCTCTTGCCTTCGTTCATCCAGCCGCGCATCGCAGGATCGAGCGACAGCGCAAGCACCTTGACGAGCACGCCACCGTCGGCCGGATCGGTCACCGCTTCCTCGGTCGCCTGCCAGTCGCTGGCCTTGGGCAGGCCTGCCGGGCGGGCCGCGAGGCGGATCTGGTGATTGATGGCGGTCGTGACGGCCATGGGTGTCTCCGGAGTAGTGTGGTTGCGGGCAGTGCATCGTAGTGACGCGCGCATGGGCACGCGTCACCGATGTGACGGCACGGCTTCGCCTCGGCACTGGTGAACTTCGATCGTCACGTGCCGCAGCCCGGCCAGCTCGTGCAGCCGCGCACGGTAGCTCTCGGGCGCAAGCGGCCGGTCGGCCACAATGCTCAGCACCGCCGACCAGGCGCTGGGGCCGACCTGCCACACGTGCAGGTCGGCCACGTGGGCGTCGCCGTCGGTCTGGATCGCGCGCCGCACTGCGTCACGCAGCTGCAGGTCGGGGCTGGCGTCGACCAAGGTGCGCGCGGCGTCGCGTAGCACGCTGATCGCCCACTGAGCGATCAGCGTGCCGCCGAGCAGAGCGACCACCGGGTCGAGCCAGCGCCAGCCCAGCCCCATGCCGGCAGCGAGCGCGACGATCGCCAGCACCGAGGTCAGCGCATCGGCCAGCACGTGCATGAACGCCACGCGGTAGTTGTGATCGTGGTGGCGATGCGTCGGCCGATGCGGGTGGGCCTCGTGGTCGTGGCCATCGGCGTGCGAATGATCGTGCGTGTGGCCGTGTCCGTGCCCGCCGCGCGCGAGCAGCCACGCGCTGGCTCCGTTGACCAGCAGGCCGCTCACCGCCACCACGATCGCCTGCGCGTAAGCGATCGGGTGCGGCGACACCAGCGTGCTGATGGCGTCGATCGCGATCCACACGCTGACCGCCAGCAACAGCAAGCCGCTCGAATAGGCCGCCAACACTTCGATCTTCCAGCCGCCGAACGCGAAGCGCTCGCTCCCGTGCACGCGGCGCGCGAGGTGCGCGGCCAGCGCCGCACCGCCGAGCGCCAGCGCGTGCGTGCCCATGTGCCAGCCGTCGGCCACCAGCGCCAGCGAGCCGCTCCAATAACCCACCGCGAGCTCGAGCACCATGGTGACCAGCGTGATCACGGTCACCCACCACAGCGCGCGCTCGCGCTTGGGTGCCGCCGCGTCGCCGAACGCGTGCGCGTGCACGAACGGCCGCAGATCGTGGCTGTGCGGAGTGCTCATGGCCGCAGTGTGCCCTGCCTCGTTCACGCCTGGCAAAGAGTCACAGAGGATCCCCGCGCGCGGAGCGCGCTTTTCGGCGGCCCGGCTGCGCCGGATGGGTCGAGCGTACTCAAGCACCGCGCGCGTCCGCACCGGTGGCCACCGTGCGAATCAACGGCTTCGCCCCCGCACTGCCGCGCAAGCCCCACTGCTTCACCAGCGCGTAGATGGCCGGGATAACCGCCAGCGTCAGCACGGTCGACGAGATCATGCCGCCGACCATTGGGGCGGCGATGCGGCTCATCACCTCGGAGCCGGTGCCGGTGCCCCACATGATCGGCAGCAGGCCGGCCATGATTGCGACCACCGTCATGATCTTGGGCCGCACGCGTTCGACGGCGCCTTCCATCACCGCGCCATAGAGGTCGGCGGCGTGCGGCGTGCGGCCTTCGTCGCGGCAACGCGCCTGTGCCGCCTGCCACGCGTGGTCGAGATAGATCAGCATCACGACGCCGGTCTCGGCCGCCACGCCGGCCAACGCGATGAACCCCACCGCCACCGCGACCGACAGGTTGTAGTCGAGCCACCACATCAGCCACACGCCGCCCACCAGCGCGAACGGCACCGACAGCATGACGATCAGCGTTTCGGTCATGCGGCGGAAGTTCAGATACAGCAGCAGCACGATGGTCAGCAACGTCACCGGGATCACGATCTTCATCTTGTCGATGGCGCGCTCCATGTACTCGAACTGGCCGCTCCAGGTGACGTAATAGCCCGGCGGGAATTTCACCTGCTCGGTGACCGCCTTGCGCGCGTCGGCCACGTACGAGCCGATGTCGCGGTCGCGGATGTCGACGTAGATGTAGGCCGACAGCAATGCGTTCTCGGTGCGGATGCCCGGCGTGCCGCGCTCGATGCGCACGCGGGCGAGCTGGCCGAGCGGCACCATCGCGCCGTCCATCGACGACACCAACACCTCGCGCTCGATCGCCTGCGGGCTGGCGCGCAACTCACGCGGGTAGCGCACGCTGACGCCGAAGCGCTCGCGGCCCTCCACCGTGGTGGTCACCATCTCGCCGCCGAGCGCGGTGCCGATCACCTCCTGCAGGTCGCCGATCGCCAGCCCATAGCGCGCCAGTTGCTCGCGGTCGGGCTCGACCACCAGGTAGCTGCCGCCGGTGATGCGCTCGGCAAAGGCCGAGGTCGTGCCCGGCACCGCCTTGACGACACCCTCGATCTCCTTGGCCAGGCGCTCCATCTCGGCGAGGTCGGTGCCGAACACCTTGATGCCGATCGGCGTGCGGATGCCGGTGGACAGCATATCGATGCGCGCCTTGATCGGCATCGTCCAGGCGTTGGAGATGCCTGGGAACTGCAGGGCCTTGTCGAGCTCGGCGATCAGCTTGTCGGTGGTCATGCCAGGGCGCCACTGCGACTCGGGCTTCAGATTGATCACCGTCTCGAACATCTCCACCGGCGCCGGGTCGGTCGCCGAGTTGGCGCGGCCGGCCTTGCCGTACACCGAGCTGATTTCGGGGAAGCTCTTGATGATCTTGTCCTGCGTCTGCAGCACCTCGGCCGCCTTGGTGATCGACATGCCCGGCAACGACGACGGCATGTACAGCAGCGTGCCCTCGTTGAGCGTCGGCATGAACTCGCTGCCGAGCTTCGACGCGGGAACCAGTGTCAGCGCCATCACGGCGAGCGCGGCGGCAATGGTCAGCACCTTCCAACGCATCACGGCGGCGATGATCGGCCGGTAGACCCAGATCAGAAAACGATTGACCGGGTTCTTCGCCTCGGGCATCACGCGGCCGCGGATGAACAGCATCATCAGCACCGGCACCAGCGTCACCGACAGCAGCGCGGCGCCGGCCATCGAGAACGTCTTGGTGTAGGCCAGCGGCGAAAACAGGCGCCCTTCCTGCGCCTCGAGCGTGAACACCGGCAGGAACGACACGGTGATGATCAGCAGCGAAAAGAACAACGCGGGGCCGACCTCCTGGCAGGCGTCGAGCATCGCGCGTCCGCGATCCGCGACGGTGTGCTGCGGTGGCAATCGCTCCAGATGCTTGTGCGCGTTCTCGATCATCACGATCGCCGCGTCGACCATCGCGCCGATCGCGATCGCGATGCCGCCGAGGCTCATGATGTTGGAGTTCATGCCCAGCAGCCGCATCGCGATGAAGGCGATCAGCACGCCCACCGGCAGCATCAGGATCGCCACCAGTGCCGAGCGCACGTGCAGCAGGAACACCACGCACACCGCGGCGACGATGAGGCTCTCCTCGATCAGCGTGCGCTGCAAGGTGGCGATCGCACGGTGAATCAGGTCCGAGCGGTCGTACACCGCCTCGATCGTCACCCCCTGCGGCAATCCGGCCGTGATCTCGCCGATGCGCGTCTTCAGGTTGTGGATCACCTCGAGCGCGTTCTGCCCGTAGCGCGCCATCGCGATGCCGGACACCACCTCGCCTTCGCCGTTGAGCTCGGCCAGGCCACGGCGCTCGTCGGGCGCCAGCTCGACCCGTGCGATGTCGCGGATCAGCACCGGCGTGCCCTTGTCGCTCTTGACCACCAGCGCTTCGAGGTCGCGCTTGCCGCGCAGGTAACCCTTGCCGCGCACCATGTACTCGGTCTCCGACATCTCCACCACGCGGCCACCGACATCGCGGTTGGAGTCGCGGATCACCTGTGCCACCTTGGCCAACGGCACGCCGAAGCTGCGCAGCTTCAGCGGGTCGACCGTGACCTGATAGGTCTGCACGAAGCCGCCGATCGATGCCACCTCCGCCACGCCGTGGGCCTTGGTCAGTTGGTAGCGCACGTACCAGTCCTGGATCGCTCGCAGCTCGGCCAGCGTGCGGTTCTTGGCCAGCAGCGCGTACTGGTAGACCCAGCCGACTCCGGTGGCGTCGGGCCCGAGCGCGGGCGACACGCCGCGCGGCAGCCGGCTCGAGGCGAAGTTGAGGTACTCGAGCACGCGGCTGCGCGCCCAGTAGATGTCGGTGCCGTCCTCGAAGATCACGTAGACGAACGAGGCGCCGAAGAACGAGAAGCCGCGCACGACCTTGGACTTGGGCACCGCCAGCATCGCGGTGGTCAGCGGGTAGGTGACCTGGTCCTCGACCACCTGCGGCGCCTGGCCGGGGTACTCGGTGTAGACGATGACCTGCACGTCCGACAGGTCGGGCAGCGCGTCCAGCGGCGTCTTCGACACCGCCAGCACGCCGGCAGCCACGATGAACAGCGTGGCCAGCAGAATCAGAAACGGGTTGCGGCCGGACCAGCGGATGATCGCATTCAGCATGGTGCGGCCTCGGTCAGGGCTTGGAGTGGCTGGTCGCCGGCGGCCTGGCCTCCGGTGTCAGCGACGTGATCACCCATTCGCCGCTGCCGCGCTCGACGAACTCGAACGACAGCCGCATGCCGGGCGTCAGGCCGCTCAGCAGCGACGGGTTGGCCACCTTGAACGCCATCGTCATCGCCGGCCACTGCAGCGACGCGATCGCCTCGTGCTGCAGACTGACGACGCCGGCCTTGGCGTCGACGCGGTCGACCCTGCCTTCGCCGCGGTGCCCCACGCGCGATGGTGCCGCAGCAGCGGACGCCGCCGCGCCGTGACCCGCGTGGCCCCCGAGCGCGCCGATCACGGCCTTCAGGTTGCTCTCGGCGTCGATCAGGAAGTTGGCCGCCACCACCACCTCCTCGCCGGCGCGCACGCCGTCGAGCACTTCGACGTAGTTGTCGCTGCGCGCGCCGAGTTGCACTTCACGCGGCTCGAAGCGGCCTTCGCCGCGCCGCACGAGCACGATGCGCCGGGTGCCGCTGTCGATCACCGCGCTGTCGGGCACGGTGAGCGCCCGCGCGCTGCCGCCGGCCTGCAGTTCGACCTGCGCGAACATCGCCGGCTTCAGCAGGCCGCGCGGATTGGCCAGCTCGATGCGCACCGGCACCGTCCGCGTCTCGGCCTTCAGCGTCGGATAGACGTAGGTGATGCGTCCCTCGAAGGTCTGCGTCGGGTACGCGGCGAGCTGCACGCTGGCCCTGGCGCCGGGCTTGACCAGGCCGAGGTCGCGCTCGAACACGTCGGCCACCACCCACACCGACGACAGGTCGGTCACCTGATAGAGCGCTTCGCCGGGCATGAAGCGCATGCCCTGAAAGGCCTTCTTCTCGGTGATGACGCCACTCACGGGCGAGCGCAAGGTCAGCGTCCGGCGCGCCTCGCCGGTTTTCACCAGCGCGGCGATCTCGTCGGGTGAGAGGTCCCAGTTGCGCAGGCGTGCCAGGCTGGCATCGGCCAGCTGCTGCATGCCGACCAGGGCGTCGCTGCCGCTGTCCTTCATCGCGTGCACGCCCTGCGCGGCGATCGCGTACTCGCGCTGCGCCGACACCAGCTCGGGGCTGTAGACCTCGAACAGCGGGTCGCCCTTGGCCACGAACTGGCCGGTCGCGTTGACGTGCAGCCGCTCGACGTAGCCCTCGAACTTCGGCGCGATCATCGCGATGCGTCGTTCGTCGGGCTCCACGCGGCCCGAAGCCCTCACGGTGCGGCCAAGCGTGCGCATCGCGGCGGCCTCGGTGCGCACGCCGAGCTTCTGCACCTTCTCCGTGCTGATGCGGATCTGATTGGCGCTGCCGGGCTCGCTGGCAGCCGCGTCCTCGCCTTCGTAGACGGCGATGTAGTCCATGCCCATCGGATCCTTCTTCGGCGTCGGTGACGTGTCGGGCAGGCCCATCGGGTTGCGGTAGTACAGGATCTTGCGTGCGCCCGGCTGGCTCGCAACAGTGCCGGAGGCCGATGCCACCGGAGCCGGTGCGTGCGTGCGCACGCCCAGCAGATAGCCGCCGCTGCCCGCGGCGGCGACGACGAGCAACATCGTCACGAGGGTCGATGCCTTCACAGGTCCTCTCCCACGATGCGTTCGATCTCGGCCAGCCGCATCTGCGCCTCGACTTCGGCCTTCAAGTGGTCCTGCCGTGCCTTGCGGATCTGTCGCTGCGCGTCGAGCAGGGTCGCGAAGTCGACCTTGCCCGTTTCATAGGCAGCCAGCGCGGAGCGAAAACTCAACTCCGACTGCGGCATCAGCTGCGACGTGGCCAGCGTCTGCCAGCGTCGCGCCGCGTCGAGCGCCGCCAGGTTCTGGCCGAGCTCGCCGAGCAGCTGGTTGGCTGCCGCCTCCGCGCGCGACCGCTGCGCTCGGATCATCGCCTCCGACTCGCTCTCCTGCGCGCGGCGCGATTCCTGCTGCAGCGGGATGTTGACCTCGACCATCAGCCCCCAGGTGGTGATCTTCGATCCCACCTGCGTCGGCACGACGCCGACATTGACGTCGGGGTAGCGGTTCTTCAGCACCAGGTCGCGACTGCTCTGTGCCCCGCGCAGCCGGGCCTCCTCGGCGGCCAGCGCGGGGTTGGCCGAGCGGGCCCGTTGCGCGAGCGCCGCCGCGTCGAGCACCGACACTGGGGGCAGCGCGCGCAGCGCCTGCGGCTGGGCCAGCGGCGCGATCACCTCGCGCGCCAGCAGGGCGTTCAGGCGCACCCGGGCCTGGCGCTTCTCGGTGTCCAGCGCGATCAGCTCGCCTTGCACCGCGGTCTTCTCGAGCTGGGCGCGGATCGCATCCTGCTGGGCCACCAGGCCTCCGGCGTAGCGCGCCTGCGCCAGCCGTTCGAGCCGCGACAGCAGATCGATCACCTCGAGCGTGATGCGCTCGTTGCCTGACGCCAGGTAGTACTGGGCATAGCTCGTCTTGAGCTTGGCCGCGAGTTCGTTCCAGGCGGCACTGGTGAGCGCGTTCGCGCGCTGCGCATCGGCGCTGGCCACGTCGCGCCTCAGATCGAGTTTGCCCCACAGCGGGATCTGCTGCATGAACGTGTATTTGGTATCGCCGACCTTCGATGGCAGCAGGCTCGGTGGGGCGTCGTTGCCGTAGTTGTTGATGTTCTCGAGCTCGACGCGCAGCACCGGATCGGGTAAGGCGCCGGCCGGCTGCACGCGCTGTGCGGCGGCATCGGCTTCGTGGCGCATCGCAGCCAGCTCGGGGTTCTGTGCGCGCGCGAAGGCCAGCAGCCCGTCGAGATCGGCGCCCAGTTCGGCGGCGCTCGCCGCAGACGCCGCCAAGCCGAGCGCCAGCGACGTTGCCATCGTCAAGGCCCACGGCCGGAAGCGGCCAAGCGCAAGTGGACGACGATGCAAACCGGGGAGACAGACAAACCGACCGCTGGTGTGCGCGGGCAGCGCACGGTGAGGACCAAGTGACACGGGCTACTCCTTCGAGGTTGGCCAACGCAGTGATCGCGACGCACTTGCGTCACGTCGACGCGTGGGCTAGTTTCGAAGGACCAGCAGACGCAGGTACAGCGGGGGTGAGCTCGCAGGCGACGGGCCTGCCGAGTCGTCGTCGGCCGCCACGCCGGGGGCCGCATTCAGCGCCGGTCCGTTCCAGTCCAGCACCGCCAACAGCAACAATTGCGGCGTCGGTTGCTGCGCAGGCACGTCGTTGACGGTTTGCGATCCCTGGTCGCAATGTGCTTTGCACAGCAAGGGCTGGTCGGGATCCATCTCGGCGCCTGGCGCCGTGCCATGGCAGTCTGGCATGGCGGGCACCGCAGCAGGCACCGAGGCTGCGGCGCTGGCTCGCGGGCACGCGTAGGCGGCCGTGCCCCACTGCGCGGACAGCAGGGCCAGCATCAGCCAGACAGCGAGGCGGCGCAGCGCGCGCCGGGGCATCAACATGAAGCCGGATTATTGCTGCTTGTGGACCTTGCCGTGCTCGTGCATCGGCTTGCTGGCTCCCGCCGCTGCGGCGTGGGCAGGACCGCACTTCACCGACTTCGACGCCGCGGCGCCCTTCTCGGCCCCGTGGTCATGCCGGCAGTCGCTCGCGGCAACGGCGGACGCGGCTGGCGCCGGCTTGGTGGCCTGTCCAAAGGCGGTACCGATCGACAGTGCGATGACGATCGCCAGTAGGACTTGAATGCTCTTCATGGTGATGCTCCTGGTTGATGGTTCACCGCGCGGAACGAACGTCGATCCACGCATCGGCAGTGTGGACGGTCGAGGTGTCGGCGAGCTTGATCCACGGCAAGAGCGAACCCGCGCCGTGGCACCGTCGCGGTGCGCGGGCTGGGTCGGGCGGTGCGCGGCGCACGATCAGTTCGCTCACCCGCCGCCGACGGAGCGTCGCGTGGCCCGCGCCCTACAATCGCCGCCATTCACGGCGGCGCCTGCGCAACTGCATGTCCAACCCAGCGATCACAACCCCTGACCTCGGGCACATCACGCCGCGCGAGAAGGCCGAGATCCTGGCGCAAGCGCTGCCGTACATCCGCAGGTTCCACGGCAAGACGATCGTCATCAAGTACGGCGGCAACGCGATGACTGATCCATCGTTGCAGCAGGACTTTGCCGAGGACGTGGTGCTGCTGAAGCTGGTGGGCATGAATCCAGTGGTGGTGCACGGCGGCGGCCCGCAGATCGAAGAGGCGCTCGGCCGCCTCGGCAAGAAGGGCACCTTCATCCAGGGCATGCGGGTCACCGACGAGGAGACGATGGAGGTCGTCGAATGGGTGCTCGCCGGCGAGGTGCAGCAGGACATCGTCGGGCTCATCAACCACGCCGGCGGCAAGGCGGTGGGCCTGACCGGCCGCGATGGCGGCTTGGTGCGCGCACGCAAGCTCAAGATGGTCGACCGCGACGACCCCAGCAAGGAGCACGACGTCGGCCAAGTCGGCGACATCGTGGCGATCGATCCCAGCGTCGTGCGCGCGCTGCAGGACGACCAGTTCATCCCGGTGATCAGCCCGATCGGCTTCGGCGAGCACAACGAGAGCTACAACATCAATGCCGATGTGGTGGCGGGCAAGCTGGCCGAGGTGCTGAAGGCCGAGAAGCTGGTGCTGCTGACCAACACCCCGGGCGTGCTCGACAAGAACGGCAAGCTGCTGACCGATCTGTCGGCGCGTGAGATCGACGAGCTGTTCGCCGACGGCACGCTGTCGGGCGGCATGCTGCCCAAGATCTCGAGCGCGCTCGATGCCGCCAAGAGCGGCGTCAACGCGGTGCACATCATCGACGGCCGCGTGCCGCACGCGATGCTGCTGGAGATCCTGTCCGACCAGGCCTACGGGACGATGATTCGTTCGCACTGATGTCCCCGCGCGGCGGCCGCCGCATCCTCCAGCGGGTGCCAGCAGCAACTTGGCTGAGCCCGAGCGGCGGTGTCCGTTCAGTGGGCCCCGCGCCCTGCAAGCCAGTCTGGTTGTTCGACCTCGACGACACGCTGCACGATGCCGCGCGCGCGTCGCTGCCGGAGATCAACGCGGCGATGACGGCGTACGTGCAGCGCGAGCTCGACCTCACGCGCGAGGAGGCGGACGCGCTGCGGCAGCGCTACTGGCTTCGCTACGGCGCGACGCTGCTCGGGCTGGCGCGCCACCATGGCGTCAAGGCCGCACACTTCCTGCACGACACGCATCGGCTGCCGGGATTGGAGGCGCGCGTCAGCGGGCATCGGCACGACTTCGCGGCGATCGCCCGGCTGCGCGGCCGCAAGCTGGTCCTCACCAATGCGCCGCGAGCCTATGCGCTGCGGGTGCTGAGTGCGCTGCGCATCGACGCGCTGTTCGACGGCGTGATCTCGATCGAGGACATGGCGATGTTCGGCCAGCTGCGGCCCAAGCCCGATGCGCGCATGCTGCGCGCGCTGTGCGCGCGGCTGCGCGTGCATCCGCGGCGGTGCGTGCTGGTGGAAGACACGCTGGCCCACCAGAAGGCGGCCCGGCGCGTGGGCATGCGCACGGTGTGGATGCGGCGCTATCGGCGCCGCGACGCCGTCGGCTCGCGGCGACCGCCCTACGTCGACCGGCTGGTGCGCGCGCTGCGGCGATTGCACCCGATCAGCCGCGCGTCGCCGAGGCGACAAGCCGGGATGCCGCGGAGGACGACGACACCGCGACCGGCCGCGAAGCGGCCGTGGGCGCCGTCCCGCCGACATCGCAGCGGCGGCGCCTGACCATCCGCTGGCCGAATCGGCGCTTCCGGCCGGCGTCGAGCACGCGTGAGTCGGTGTTTACCTGCACCCTGGGCGTTCCGGGGCGTGTGCCAGAATCTGCGCGCCCCGCCGCCGCCCACGATCACGATGTCCAACATCACCCATGCCGACGGCTCCGAGTCGGCATCGACCGAGCCGGCCGAAACGCGGGCAGTCCCTGCGCGCAAGCGCCCCAAGCCCGGTGAGCGCCGTGTGCAGATCCTGCAGACGCTGGCGTCGATGCTCGAGCAGCCGGGCGCCGAGCGCATCACCACGGCCGCGCTGGCGGCCAAGCTCGATGTCAGTGAAGCAGCGCTGTACCGCCACTTCGCCAGCAAGGCGCAGATGTTCGAGGGGCTGATCGAGTTCATCGAGAGCAGCGTCTTCACGCTGGTCAACCAGATCACCGAGCGCGAGACCTCTGGCTTTGCGCAGGCGCAGCGCATCGTCACGCTGATCCTGCAGTTCGGCGAGAAGAATCCGGGCATGGTGCGCGTGATGGTGGGCGACGCGCTGGTGTTCGAGAACGAGCGTCTGACGGTGCGCATGAATCAGTTCTTCGACCGCGTGGAGTCGCAGCTGCGGCAGAGCCTGCGCCAGGCCGCCGAGAGCGCGGGCTCGATGACGCCCACCGTCGACGCCGGTGCGCTGGCGTCGGTGATCACCGCGTTCGTGGTCGGGCGGCTCCAGCGCTATGCGCGCTCGGGATTCAAGCGCAACCCCACAGAGCACCTCGACGCCGCGCTGCAGCGTTTGACGGCCTGAGCGGGCCGTTCGGCCGGCGTTCGCCAGCCCGCAGGGGCCGGCTCACGTCCAGCCTCACCCTACACTGTGCGCGATGGATGAGCGGCTGCAACACCTGATCGATCACGCGGAGCGACTGCTGACGCGCCTGGAGTCGGTGATACCGCCGTCACCACGCGCGCCCGACTGGAGCGCGTCGATCGCCTTCCGCTATCGGCGGCGCGGCGCCGGTGCGCAACTCGAGCCGGTGACGCACGTGGGGCAGATCCGACTGAGCAATCTGAAAGAAATCGACTCGCAGATGGCGCGGCTGCACCGCAACACCGAGCAATTCGTCAACCGGCGGCCGGCCAACAACGTGCTGTTGACCGGCGCGCGCGGCACCGGCAAGAGTTCGCTGATCAAGGCCTGCCTGCACGAGTTCGCTGGCCGCGGCCTGCGGCTGATCGAGGTCGACAAGGCCGATCTGATCGAGTTGCCCGACCTGGTGGATCTGGTGGCCAAGCGGCCCGAGCGCTTCATCGTGTTCTGCGACGACCTGAGCTTCGACGAGGGCGAGCCCGGCTACAAGGCGCTGAAGTCGGTGCTCGACGGCAGCGTGGCGGCGACCAGCGAGAACCTGCTGATCTACGCCACCAGCAACCGCCGCCATCTGCTGCCCGAGTACATGAGGGAGAACCTGACGTACAAGCACACCGACGACGGCGAGGTCCACCCCGGCGAAGTGGTCGAGGAGAAGATCTCGCTGTCCGAGCGCTTCGGCCTGTGGATCAGCTTCTATCCGTTCAGCCAGCAGGAGTACCTGGCGATCGTCGCGCAGTGGCTACGCACGTTCGGCGTCGCGGAGGCGACGGTGCAGCAGGCGCTCAAGCCGTCGCTGGTGTGGGCGCTCGAGCGCGGCTCGCGCTCGGGCCGCGTCGCCTACCAATTCGCGCGCGACTGGGCCGGCCGCGACCACGAGCGCGACGAGGCGCTGCCGCCATCACCCGACTCGCCAGCGCCCGACGGCCTCGACCATGCCTGAGCGGGGTGCCGATGGCGTGACGACATCGCCTGCGCGCAGCCCGGTCGACGTGGCGGTGGGCGTGCTGATCGACGGCGATGGACGCTTCCTGCTGACCTCGCGCCCGCTCGGCAAGGTGTACGCCGGCTATTGGGAGTTCCCGGGCGGCAAGCTCGAGCCCGGCGAGACCGTCGAGCAGGCGCTGCAGCGCGAGTTGCACGAAGAACTCGGCATCACGATCGGGACCGCGCAGCCGTGGCACGTGGAACTGGTCGATTACCCGCACGCGCGGGTGCGGCTGCACTTCTGCAAGGTCTATCAGTGGCGGGGCGATTTCCAGATGCGCGAAGGGCAGGCCATGGTGTGGGAAAGCCTGCCGGTGCGCAGCCACCCCGTGCTGCCGGGCACCGTGCCGGTGCTGCGCTGGTTCGCCGCCGAACGCGGCTACGCCGGAGCGACCCACGACGAGTGAGCGGGTTGACGTTTGACTACACTGACCGAGTGAGGATGCTTCCACGCTCGCCGCGCGGCCGCTGACATGGACTGGCTCGATCAGATCAAATGGGACGCCGACGGCCTGGTGCCGGTGATCGCACAGGAAATCGGCAGCAACGACGTGCTGATGCTCGCGCACATGAACCGGGAGGCACTGGCTCGCACGGCGGAGTCCGGCCAAGCGGTGTACTGGAGCCGCTCGCGGCAGCGCCTGTGGGTGAAGGGCGAGGAGTCGGGCCATCGGCAGCGGGTGCACGAGATCCGCATCGATTGCGACAACGACGTCGTGCTGCTGAAGGTGACGCAACTCGGCCACGAGCCCGGCATCGCCTGCCATACCGGGCGCCACTCGTGCTTCTTCCAGCGCTACGAGGATGGCGCGTGGCGCAGCGTCGAGCCGGTGCTGAAGGATCCGGCCACGATCTACGCGGCGCGCCGATGAGCAGCCCGGCTTCCGCCACCGACACGCTCGCGCGCCTGGCCGCGGTGATCGAGTCGCGCCGCGGCGGCGACCCCGACAAGAGCTACGTCGCGCGGCTGTTCGCCAAAGGGCCCGACGCGATCCTGAAGAAGATCGGCGAGGAGGCCACCGAAACCGTGATGGCCGCGAAGGACGGCGACCGCCAACGCCTCGTGGCCGAGATGGCCGATCTGTGGTTCCACGCGATGATCGCGCTGGCGCAGTTCGGCTTGAAGCCGCAGGACGTGCTCGACGAGCTGGCGCGCCGCGAGGGCCTGTCGGGGCTCGAGGAGAAGGCGCTGCGCAAGCAGCTATCGCGCGAGGGAGACGATCGATGAATGACGAGGTCGTGACCGCCACCGCGCCGAAGTCGCCCGAGGAACTGACGGGCCTGAAGAACGTCACGATGATGGTCTATCTGCTGCAGGCGCTGAGCTTCCTGTGGGGCGTGACGGCGATCGTCGGCGTGATCGTCAACTACGTGAAGCGCGACGATGCGCGCGGCACCGTGTACGAGAGTCACTTCGATTGGCAGATCCGCACCTTCTGGTGGGGGCTGTTGTGGGGCGTGATCGGCGTGCTGCTGATCATCGTGTTCGGCCTCGGGTTCCTGGTGATGTTCGTCGCCTGGGTCTGGGCCATCTACCGCGTGGTCAAGGGCTGGCTCAAGCTGAGCGAGGGCAAACCGGTGTTTCCGGCCTGAGAGACCCGCACTGAAGGTTGAACCATGGCAGGCGACCCGAATTGCATCTTTTGCAAGATCGTCGAGGGCAAGATCCCGGCCAAGAAGGTCTACGAGGACGACGACTTCGTCGCCTTCCACGACATCCACCCATGGGCGCCGGTGCACATCCTGCTGGTCCCGAAGCGGCATATCGAGAGCATGGTCGACGTCACCGAGGCCGATGCGCCGATGCTCGGCCGCATGATGGCGGTCTCGCCGCGACTGTTGCGCGAACTCGGCGTCACCAACGGCTTTCGGCACGTGGTGAACACCGGGCGCGACGGCCTGCAAGAGGTGATGCACCTGCACGTGCACGCGATGGGCGGCCCCAGACCGTGGCTGAAGGGGTGAGCGCGGACGCATGACCGCACCTGCGTGAGACCATGTGCCTCGCGAACCGGCCCGGCTTGCAAGCCGGGCTGTGGGGTGCGGTGAATTGCGCCGAGTGTGCGCCTCGCGAACTGGCCCGCAAGCCTGGCCGTCGGGTGCGGTGGCAGCGCCCCGGTCATACGCCGCGATACCCTAAGCGATGTTCTCTACTCGCCCCTTGGGAACCGAACCCGCGGCCTAAAATCAACAGCTTGTTTCCAGGAGATCCATATGGGTTCGTTCAGCATCTGGCATTGGCTGATCGTGCTGGTGGTCGTGGTCCTGATCTTCGGCACCAAGAAGCTGAAGAACCTCGGTTCCGACCTCGGCGCTGCCGTCAAGGGCTTCAAGGACGGTGTGCGCGACGGCACGGCCGCCAGCGCCGAGCCGGCGCCGCCGCAGCAGCAGGTGACCAACGCACGGCCAGCCGACGCCAACACGGTCGACGTCGAGGCCAAGAGCAAGACCTGATGAGCCGGGCGCCGCGGCGCCGGCACGACGCATGCTCGACTTCGGCTTCGACAAGATCGCCCTGATCGGCGCGGTGGCCCTGATCGTGATCGGCCCCGAGAAGCTGCCGCGCGTCGCGCGCACCGTGGGCGCGTTGATCGGCAAGGCGCAGCGCTACGTGGCCGACGTGAAGGCCGAAGTCAATCGATCGATCGAGCTGGAAGAACTGCAGAAGATGAAGAAGCAGTTCGAGACCGCAGCCAGCGACATCCAGAACACGGTGCAGCGCGAGGTCGGCGAGGCCGGTCAGGCCTTCGAGTCGAGTTGGAACAGTGCCGCTGCGACGCTCGAGGCCGGCGCAACCCCGATGACGCCGGTGGAGCCGCTGGGCCCGCCGCCGCCGGTCTACAAACGGCCCAACAAGAAGTGGCGCCTGAAGCGCGGTGCCACGCCGATGTGGTTCAAGCAGCGCCAGGGTATCCGCCGCCAGGCCCAGTCGGGGGCGGCGCGGGTGGCGCGCTTCAGGCCGCCGCGCCCGAGGTGAAGGCGAGGCAATGGCCACAGACGATCCGAAGGACGAACTCGCCGGAACCGAAGCGCCTTTCGTCAGCCACCTGGTGGAGTTGCGCGACCGGCTGATCCGCGCGCTCGGCGCGGTGGTGGTGGTGTTCATCGTGCTGTGCGTGTGGCCGGGTCCGGCGGGGCTGTACGACCTGCTGTCGTCGCCGATGACGCACAACCTGCCGCCGGGCACCAAGCTGATCGCCACCAACGTGTTCTCGCCGTTCCTGGTGCCGCTGAAGATCACGCTGATGGGGGCGTTCCTGATCGCGCTGCCGGTGGTGCTGTATCAGGTGTGGGCGTTCGTCGCGCCGGGCCTGTACTCGCACGAGAAGAAGTTCGTGCTGCCGCTGGTCGTCTCCAGCACGATCCTGTTCTTCGTCGGGGTCGCGTTCTGCTTTTTCATCGTGATCCCGGCGCTGACCAAGTTCATCGTCGCGGTGGCGCCGAGCTCGATCAACACGGCGCCCGACATCGAGCAGTACTTCGGCACCGTGCTGACGCTGTTCCTGGTGTTCGGCATCGCGTTCGAGGTGCCGGTGGCGGTGGTGGTGCTGGCGCGCATCGGAGTGGTCAGCGTCGATCAGCTGAAGAAGTTCCGCGGCTACTTCATCGTGGCTGCGTTCATCGTGTCGGCGATCGTCACGCCGCCTGACGTGGTGTCGCAGCTGTCGCTGGCGATTCCGCTGTGCCTGCTCTACGAGGTGGGCATCTGGTCGGCCAAGTTGTTCATCCGCGCGACCAAGGCACCGGAAGAGGCCCCCGCCACGAAGGAAACCTGACAACGGCCGAAGGCCGTTGCGGCGAGGCTCACTTCGCGTAGCGAAGTGAAGGCGCGAGAGCGCCGGCCAGAGCCACAATGCCTTCAGGCCGTTGCGGCGAGGCTCACTTCGCGCAGCGAAGAGAAGGCGCGAAAGCGCCGGCCAGAGCCACAATGTCTTCAGGCCGTTGCGGTGAGGCTCACTTCGCGCAGCGAAGAGAAGGCGCGAGGCGCTGGCCGGAGCCCAGCGCTGCAGGCCGGTTCACTGCGGCGTGCGCCGCTGCGCAGGTGGCCGCTGGCCGACCGTGAGCTTGACCTGCAGTGCCTGCGCACCGCGCTGCACGCCGAGCGTCGTTTCGCTGCCCGGCTTCAACGCCGCCACCGCATTGAGCAACTGCACCGTGTTGGCCACCGGGCGCGCGCCGACGGCGGTCACCACGTCGCCCGGCTTCAGGCCGCTCCTGCCCGCCGGGCCGTCCTGCAGCACGCCGGCGATCAGCACGCCGTCCTTGACCGGCAGCTTGAAGCTCTCCGCGTACTCGGCGGGCAAGTCGCGCGGCTCGACGCCGATCCAGCCGCGTGTCACGCGGCCGTCCTTGATCAGCCCTTCCATCACCTGGCGCGCGAGGTCCACCGGAATCGCGAAGCCGATGCCCATGCTGCCGCCCGAGCGCGAGAAGATCGCCGTGTTGATGCCCACCAGATGGCCGTTGACGTCAACCAGCGCGCCGCCGGAGTTGCCAGGATTGATGGCAGCGTCGGTCTGGATGAAGTTCTCGAACGTCGATAGGCCGAGTTGGTTGCGCCCGAGCGCACTGACGATGCCCGAGGTGACCGTCTGACCGACGTTGAACGGATTGCCGATCGCCAGCACCTGGTCGCCGACCTGCAGCGCATCGACGTTGCCCAGCGTGACCGCCGGCAGCTTGTCGAGTTCGATCTTCAGTACCGCGACGTCGGTATCGGGGTCGGTGCCGACCAGGCGCGCCTTGGCCTCGCGGCCGTCGGTGAGCCCCACTTCGATCTCCGAGGCACCCTCGACCACGTGGTTGTTGGTGAGCAGGTAGCCCTGCGCCGACACGATCACGCCCGAGCCGACGCCGCGCTGCACTTCGCCCTGAGCGCGATCGCCGAAGAAGTAGCGGTACCACGGGTCGCTCTCGTGCGGGTTGCGCACGCCCGGCTTGGTGGCGTTGACGCTGACCACTGCTGGCGCGGCGCGCTTGACGGCGGCGCTGAGGCTACCCGCGCTGAGCGGCGGCGCGAGGGTCGGCGGCGCTGCGGTGCGGATCGCCACCACGTCGGGCGGCGTGCTCGCGGGGGTGCGTGCCAGCCATTGCGGCTTGAGCGTGCCGACCACGAACAGCGCCGCCAGCGCGACGGTGACCGCCTGCGAGAATACGAGCCAGAGTCTTCGCACGAAACGGGACCGATGATGGTGTTGCGCGACGAACTGCAATCGCACCTTCGGCAATTGCTCAGCGTCGATCGCTTTCGGGATTATGGGCCGAACGGTTTGCAGGTCGAGGGTCGCGCCGAGGTGCGCCGCGTCGTCTCAGGGGTGACCGCGAGCCTCGACTTGATCGAGGCCGCGGTGCATCAACGCGCCGACGCGCTGCTGGTGCACCACGGCCTGTTCTGGCGCGGCCACGACGGGCGTCTCACCGGTTGGCTGCGCGCGCGCGTGGCGCTGCTGATGGCGCACGACATCAACCTGTTTGCGTATCACCTGCCGCTCGACGATCACCCCGAGCATGGCAACAACGCCCAGTTCGGCGCCCGGCTCGGGCTGACCGCCGATGCGCGCTTCGGCGAGCAGGATCTCGGCTTTGCCGGCAACAGCGGCGCGCTGACCTCGCTCGACGCGCTGATCGACGCAGCCACCAAGGTGTGCGGTCGCGCGCCGACCGTCGGGGCGGGCGATGGCCGGCGCCTGACGCGCATCGGCTGGTGTACCGGCGGCGCGCAGGGCATGTTCGAGACGGCCATCGACGCCGGAGTCGACGCCTACCTGACCGGCGAGATTTCGGAGCCGCAGGCGCACATCGCGCGCGAGACCGGCGTGGCTTTCATCGCCTGCGGTCACCACGCCACCGAGCGCTTCGGGGCTCCCGCGCTCGGCGCGCACGTGGCGTCCGCGTTCGGCCTCGAGCACACCTTCATCGACGTCCCCAACCCGGCCTGATCGCAATGCACGAGACCGTGCTGCCACTGGCGGTGACGATGGGTGACCCGTGCGGCATTGGCCCCGAGGTCGTGGCCAAGGCGTTGACGGAGGCGGTGCCGGCACCCTGCGTGGTGGTGGGCGACGTCGCGGTGATGCGGCGCGCGCTGGCGGCTTGCCGGCTGGAGTGGCCGGTCGCCGACCTGGACGAGCCCGAGCAGGTGGCGCGGGTTCCGCCGCGCTGCATCGCGGTGTGGCAGCCGTCGGGTCTGCCGAGCGGCCTGGCCGCGCTACCGGTGGGCCAGGTGCACGTCGACGCCGGCCGCGCCGCGATCCGGTGCATCGAGGCCGCCACCGCGCTGACGCAGGCGGGCCGCGCGGCAGCGCTGGTGACCGCCCCGATCCACAAGCAGGCGCTGGCGGCCGCAGGCTCGCGCTTTCCGGGGCACACCGAGATGTTGCAGTCGCTGGCCGCTGCCGGGGGCACCGAGCCCGACGTGCGCATGATGCTGGCCAACGACGAGCTGCGCGTCGTGCTGGTGACGATCCACGTGTCGCTCAAGCGGGCGATCGATGCGCTGAGCGTCGAGCGCATCGCCGGCACGATCAGGCTGGCGCACGAGGCGGGGCGCCGCGCCGGCGAGCCGCGGCCGCGCATCGGGGTGGCGGGCTTGAATCCACACGCCGGCGAAGGCGGGCTGTTCGGCGATGAGGAGGCGCGCGTCATCGCACCGGCCATCGATCAGGCGCGTGCGGCGGGCATCGACGCCAGCGGCCCCCATGCGCCCGACACCATCTTCATGCGCGCGCGCCATGCGCCGGGGCACCCGGGTGAGTTCGACTATGTGGTGGCGATGACGCACGACCACGGGCTGATCCCGGTCAAGTATCTCGGCGTCGAGCGCGGCGTCAACGTGACACTCGGGCTGCCGTTCGTGCGCACCAGCCCCGACCACGGCACCGCATTCGACATCGCCGGGCGCGGCATCGCCGATGCCAGCAGCCTGCGCGCCGCGATCTCAATGGCGCACGAGCTGCGCGGGGGTGGTTTTCGCTGAGGTCGCGGGCGAGGTCTTGCTGCTGACGCGCAGCTGCGCCAGCTGGTGGCGCGCGCGCGCTGTGGCACGCTCGAGCAGATAGGCATGCTCGAACGCGCGCAGCCGGTTGGCCTCGCACATCTTGCTCAGCATGCGGTAGGTCATCGAGATCGTGCGCAGGTGCTTTTGCCCGCGTGTGAAGACGAAGAACGTGCGGCCCGCGCTGACGTGCGACAACCGCACCTTCTGCCACTTGCCGTCGATGTGCATCTGGTAAGCGAAGCCGATCTGCACGTGGTCGGCCAACGAGCCGCCGCGCGACGGCTCCACCGGCTCGGGCTCGGGCATGCCGTCGATCTGGATGTCGACCTCGCTCACTTCGGGCTCGGACTCGATCTCGACCTCGACCTTGCCGGTCCAGTCGATCGACTGTTCGTCGACGAGGCCGATCGCCTTGGCTTCGGCTTCGGTGAAGGTATGGGCCTGCACCGCGTCGAGCAACACTGGCAGCTCGGAGGCCGGCATCGGCGGCAGCTCGGTCGCCTTCGGGATCGGCGCGCCGAGCACGGTGTCGACCTGCTTGAGCAGCAGGTTGTAGTCGAGCGTGGTCATCGCCTCGCCCTTCAACGACTCCGAGTGCGCGGGCAACAGCTTGGAGAAGAAGTCCTTGCGCGCCACCTCCGGCCACTTGATCATGTCCATGCCGGCGTTGAGCGTCTTCATCAGCGTCGGCAGCGCGATCAGGAACGCCTTGCGCTGGGCTGGCGAGCCCTTGGGCTGCACGCTCATCAGCAGGTCGCGGCCGGCCAGCCGCAGCCGGGCGACCGACGGACTGTCGTGCCCGTCGTTGATCGCCGACAGCATCACCGCCTGGCTCCACACCGACGACACGAAGTCGCGCAGGAAGTCGGGCGCTGGCACGTCGTGCAGCGCGTGGCGCAGCTGCGCGGCGTAGCGCTGCTGCAGGCGCAGTTGGTTCTCCTTGTGCGCCAGCACCTCGTCGGCCTTGCCCTGGCGCTGCACCTCGCGCCGGTTCTGGTCGACCACGAACGCCTCGAGTGCCTCGAGCTTTTGCTCGTAGAGCTGGATCTGGTCGAAGTCGCCTTCGACGATCTCCTGCACCAGCTCCTTCACCAGCTTCAGGAACGCCTTGCCGTCTTCGTCGTCGAGATCGTCGAACGCCACGCCGAGCGACGCGATGCGGTTGACGAAGCGGCGTACCGGATGGCGGCGCGACGAGAAGAACGTGGGGTCGCCGAGTGCCGCGCGCAGCACCGGCAGCTGTAGCCGCCCGATCTGGCGCGCCATCTGCGGTGGCACCTTGGGGTCCGACAGGATCTGGTCGAACAGACTGCCGACCACGTCGATCACCATGTGATCGAGCGCGCCGGTGGCGGCTTGGCGCAGTTCGTCGCGGTGAGCGATGATCAGGTTGGGGCCGGCCAGGCCGCCCGCGGCCGATTGCAGATGGGTGATCGTGCCATGCAGGCCACCGCCGGTGGTGGAGCCCGAAGTCACCTCCGGCGGCGTGGTGTAGGCCAGCCGACGCAGCAGCCCCATCAACTCCGGATCGATCTGACCCAGCGTCGCGCCGCTGCCGCTGCTGTAGCCCCGCCCGCGTGCTCCGGAGGTGCCGGACTCGGTGGCGGGGAACTGCGTCAGGTCCGACGGGTCACGGACGCTCGATGCGAAACCATCGACGCCAGCGCCGCGGCTGCTGCGCGCAAATCCGCCCGTGCCGCTGCCGGAATCGGGGCCGCCCAACGCACCGAGCCCGGAGAACACGCCGCTCGTGCCCGAGCTGGTGCTGGGCGCGTGCTGGTAGCCGGTGTCGTACGAGCCGACGTGGGCGCCGGGTCCCTCGGTGCCGCGCACCGTCATCTTCAGCGGCTTGACGCCGGCCGCGCGCAGGTCACCCATCACGTCGAGGTAGGTCTGGCGTATGGCCGCGGCCAGCGCACGGCCGACCTCGATCGACAGCGCCTTCTGCACATCCGGGCGGTCGGTGGTGGCTTCGATGGCGCGCACCAGTGCGCGTCCGATCACTTCCGGGCGTAGTGGGTTGCGCTCCGAGTCGGCGGTCTTCAGGTGCATCGCCGCGCCGATGTACGTGTCGAGCTCGCGCAGCTCCCACTCGCATTCGTTTTGGATGTCGAGCGCGAAGCGGTCGGCGAGCACCTTGATTTCGACCTCGTGGTGCTCGACCAGGCTCATCATGTCCCAGGTGGTCGGACCCGAGGCATTCGTGTTGTGGGGGCGCACTTCGCGCAGCACGCTGTCCTCCATCGACTCGTTGAAGGTCGCGCAGAACAGTGCGAGCTTGCGGTTGAGTTCGAACTGACCCCCGAGCAGCGCGTCACGTTGTGCCGTGCTGGTGGCCGACAGCGCGGAGAGTCCCAGGCTGTTGACGCACTTCTCGGCCGCCTGGCGCGCAGCCAGCCGCACCCGCTGTAAGGCGGTTTCGAGCGCTGTGGGCAGTCGCGTGGGCGTGGTCGTCGTCATCGTGGCCGAGGGACCGCGTGGTGTAGTCAGTATGCGGCTGCTCGCTGCCCTCGAATCGAGGGGAACAGCGGCCGATTGGGGCGTGATTCACACTCTGCACGGGCGCTCGATAGCCACGTTACTTTCAGTTGCCAAAGTGGTATTTCGAGCGGCCTGCAACCGCCCTCTGACTGCCGTTCGTCGGCCGACGGCGCCGTTCGTCAGCGCTTGAGCGAATCGCGAATCTCGCGCAGCAGCGCGATGTCCTCGGGCGGCGCGGCGGGCGGCGGCGGCTCCTGGTCTCGCAAGCGGTTGATCTGCCGGACCATCACGAAAATAATGAAGGCGAGGATCACGAAGTTGATCGCCACCGTGATGAAGTTGCCGTAGGCAAACACAGCGCCCGCCTTCTTGGCGTCGGCCAAGTTGGTCGCGGTCTGACCCGACAAGGCAATGAAGTAGTTGCTGAAGTCGAGCCCACCCAGCAGCTTGCCGACCAGCGGCATGATCAGGTCGCCCACCACCGAGTCGACGATCTTGCCAAACGCGCCGCCGATGATCACGCCGACGGCGAGGTCGACGACGTTGCCCTTCATCGCAAATTGCTTGAACTCGCTGGTGAAACTCATGCTCGCTCCTTGTTGGAAGGCCCACCTCAGCCGCTGCTGACGGCCGCGGGCAGTATTGCGTCTGCGGGCACGCTGTCAATGCGGCTGCGGGGCCGGTGGGGAGGGGTTGACGGGTCCGTTAAAATGAGAGGTTGCTCCGCCAGCGAGCCCAGAGAAATCGAAGGAACTTATGGCTGAATCCGTCGCCGATCCCGCCCGTCGCAACTGGGTCATGATCACCTGCGGCGTGGGCGCGGTCGGTGGTGTCGCCGCCGCGGTGCCGTTCGTCGCTAGCTTCGCGCCGTCGGAGCGGGCCAAGGCGGCCGGCGCTCCCGTCGAGGCCGACATCGGTGGCCTGAAGCCCGGCGAGAAGATGGTCGTCGAGTGGCGCGGCAAGCCGGTTTGGATCCTGCGCCGCACGCCCGAGCAGCTCGAGTCGCTAAAGAAGACCGACGCGATGGTCGCCGACCCCAAGTCGGACCGCACCCAGTACCCGACCCCGAGCTATGCCAAGAACGAGTGGCGCTCGATCAAGCCGGAGTATTTCGTTGCCGTGGGCATCTGCTCGCACCTCGGCTGCTCGCCGAGCGATAAGTTCGTGCCGGGGCCGCAACCGTCGTTGCCCGACGATTGGCCCGGTGGCTTCCTGTGCCCGTGCCACGGCTCGACGTTCGACCTCGCCGGCCGCGTGTTCAAGAACAAGCCCGCGCCCGACAACCTCGAGGTGCCGCCGTACGTGTACCTGTCCGACACCAAACTGCTGATCGGCGAAGACAAGACGGCGTGAGCATGCCGCGAGCCTGCCGGCCCGCAGCGATCGCTACCGCACGCTGACACCCACAGAGGTCCTTGATGGCTGAAATGAAGGAAGCCCCCGCGGGCGCCCCAATGGGCGTCAAGCTGATGACGTGGCTCGACAACCGGTTCCCGACGATGTTCGAGGAATACCGGAAGCACATGTCGGAGTACTACGCGCCGAAGAACTTCAACGTCTGGTACTTCTTCGGCTCGCTCGCGATGGTGGTGCTGGTGATCCAGATCGTCACCGGCATCTTCCTGACGATGCACTACAAGCCCGATGCGGCCAACGCCTTCGCGTCGGTCGAGTACATCATGCGCGACGTGCCCGGCGGCTGGATCATCCGCTACATGCACTCCACCGGCGCGAGTGCGTTCTTCGTTGTCGTCTACCTGCACATGTACCGCGGGCTGATCTATGGCAGCTACCGCAAGCCGCGCGAACTGGTGTGGATCTTCGGCTGCGCGATCTTCCTGTGCCTGATGGCCGAGGCTTTCTTCGGCTACCTGCTGCCCTGGGGCCAGATGAGCTACTGGGGCGCGCAGGTGATCGTCAACCTGTTCGCCGCCGTGCCGTTCATCGGACCCGATCTGGCGCTGCTGATCCGCGGTGACTACGTGGTGGGCGACGCCACGCTGAACCGCTTCTTCGCGTTCCACGTGGTCGCAGTG
Source organism: Burkholderiaceae bacterium (assembly GCA_035764445.1). Lineage (GTDB taxonomy): Bacteria > Pseudomonadota > Gammaproteobacteria > Burkholderiales > Burkholderiaceae_C > JAEUPI01. Next base: position 9,781 of record DASTZF010000071.1, on the reverse strand, counting down.
CCGCTGGTGCTGATCGGGCTGGTGGTGGCGCACATCCTGGCGCTGCACGACGTAGGTTCCAACAACCCCGATGGCATCGAGATCAAGGCCAAGAAGGACGCACGCGGCATCCCGCTCGATGGCGTGCCGTTCCATCCCTACTACAGCGCGCACGACACGCTCGGCGTGGCGGTGTTCCTGCTGATCTTCTGCGCGGTGATGTTCTTTGCGCCCGAGCTGGGCGGCTACTTCCTCGAGTACAACAACTTCATTCCGGCTGACCCGCTGAAGACGCCGCCGCACATCGCGCCGGTGTGGTACTTCACGCCCTACTACACAATCCTGCGCGCGACCACCGACCCGATGGTCAACGCGCTGTGCGTGATCGTCGGCCTGGCCGCGCTGCTCAACTTGGTCAAGGGCAAGGGCACGCTGGCGATGAAGGTGATCACGCTGGTCGCCGCTGTCGTGTTGATCGCGCTGATGAAGTACTTCGACGCCAAGTTCTGGGGTGTCGTGCTGATGGGCGGCGCGGTGGTGATCCTGTTCTTCCTGCCGTGGCTCGACCACAGTCCAGTCAAGTCGATCCGCTACCGGCCGGGCTGGCACAAGCTGGTGTTCGCGGTGTTCGTGGTCGCCTTCCTGATCCTCGGCTATCAGGGCACGCAGCCGGCCGCGCCGAGCGGCTCGGCGCTCGAGCGGCTGTCGCAGCTGTGCACGCTGATCTATTTCGCGTTCTTCCTGCTGATGCCCTGGTGGAGCCGGCAAGGCACGTTCAAACCGGTGCCCGAGCGCGTCACCTTTCACGGCCATTGAGAGCGAGCCCGACACCATGAAGCGTCTTCTCATCGGCCTGCTGGCCGCTTGCTCGATCGCCGCGTGGGGATCGGAGGGCGGCCCGTTGCTCGACCACTTCCCGAAGGAGCGGGTGACCGACGTCGCCGCGCTGCAGCACGGCGCCAAGCTGTTCGTCAATTACTGCCTGAACTGCCACGCGGCGTCGGCCATGCGCTACAACCGGTTGACCGACCCCGCGGTCGGCCTGACCGAAGAGCAGATCAAGGGCAATCTGCTGTTCGCTGCCGAGAAAGTCGGCGAGACGATGACGGTGGCGCTGCAGGCCAAGCAGGGCAAGGAGTGGTTCGGCGCGGCGCCGCCCGACCTGAGCCTGATCGCCCGCTCGCGCTCGGGCGGCGGTAGCAGCGGGGCCGACTACCTGTACACCTATCTGCGCACCTTCTACCGCGACGACACCAAGGCGACCGGCTGGAACAACCTGGTGTTTCCAAGCGTCGCGATGCCGCACGTGCTGTGGGAGCTGCAGGGGCAGCAGCGTGCGGTGTTCGTGGAGCGCCCCGATCCGCACGACCCCAAGGTCACTGTCCACGCGTTCGACCGCTTCGAACAGGTCAGCCCAGGCGCCATGAGCAAGACCGAGTACGACGCTGCCGTGGCCGACCTGGTGGCGTACCTGCAGTGGATGGCGGAGCCCGCGCAGAATCAGCGCGTGCGAATCGGCGTGTGGGTGCTGCTGTTTCTGGGCTTGTTCACCCTCGTCGCGTGGCGCATGAACGCCGCGTTCTGGAAAGACGTCAAGTGACGAGCGCGCCCGGCGCCGCTTGAGGCGCCGGTACGGTTTGCGGGGCGGGCGGTCAACGCCGCCGCCTCGCCGTTGGTTATTCGCTTTCGGGGAGTCTCACCGCCATGATGGTGCTTTATTCGGGGACCACGTGCCCCTACTCACACCGCTGCCGCTTCGTGCTGTTCGAGAAGGGCATGGATTTCGAGATCCGTGACGTCGATCTGTTCGCCAAGCCGGAAGACATCGCGCTGATGAATCCGTCCAACGAGGTGCCGATCCTCGTCGAGCGCGACCTGATCCTCTACGAGTCGCACATCATCAACGAGTACATCGACGAGCGCTTTCCGCATCCGCAGCTGATGCCGGGCGACCCGGTCGCGCGTGCGCGGGTGCGGCTGTTCCTGCTGAACTTCGAGAAGGAGCTGTTCGCGCACGTCAACGTGCTCGAGAACCGCGGCATCAAGCCGACCGACAAACAGCTCGAGAAGGCGCGCTCCCAGATCCGTGACCGTCTGACACAGCTGGCGCCGATCTTCCTGAAGAACAAGTACATGCTCGGCGACGACTTCTCGATGCTCGACGTGGCGATCGCACCGCTGCTGTGGCGGCTCGACTTCTACGGCATCGACATGTCGAAGAACGCGGCGCCGCTGCTGAAGTACGCCGAGCGCATCTTCTCGCGCCCGGCGTACATCGAGGCGTTGACGCCCTCTGAGAAGGTGATGCGCAAGTAAGCTTGTGCCGAGGCGGCGATGAGCAAAACCAGCGGTGGCGGCGAATCGCAAGGCAGCTCGACGCGGCCGTACCTGATCCGCGCGCTGCACGATTGGTGCACCGACAACGGATTCACGCCCTACGTCGCGGTCTTCGTCGACCGCACGGTGCAGGTGCCGGTGGAGTACGTGAAGAACAGCGAGATCGTGCTCAACATCGGCTTCGAGGCCACCAGCGGTCTGCGCCTGGGCAACGACACCATCGAGTTCAAGGCGCGCTTTGGCGGCGTGGCGCGCGACATCGTGGTGCCGATCGACCACGTGGTGGCCATCTATGCGCGCGAGAACGGCCAGGGCATGGCGTTCCCGGCGCCGCACGCGCAGGGCGGCGAGCAGCCGCCGACGCCGATCGAGCCGCGCACCGATGGCGGTCGCAGCCTGCGCCTCGCCTCGAGCGACGATGCACCGGTTGCGGCGCCGGCGAGCGGCCCGCGACTGCTCACGCCCGAAGCTGGCGAGGCGAACGAGCCGACGCCGCCCGATCCGCCGGCATCGCCCGCAGGCAATCGGCCTTCGCTGAAGCGCGTCAAGTAGCGCCGCACGGCGGGTTCGGCCGGTTGCGGCGACGCCGCCGCGGCAGCGCCGCCTACAATCGCGCGCGCGCCGACTTAGCTCAGTTGGTAGAGCAACCGCCTTGTAAGCGGTAGGTCATCTGTTCGAGTCAGATAGTCGGCACCAATCCAGTACTGAATTATCTAGGTGGCGACCGCTTACTTAGTTGTGGGTGGCCATCGGTTGGATACCGTTCTGGATACCATCCCAAGCCCACCACCAGCTCGAGCCCCTAGTTCCAGAGGGGCTCGTCCACCCAGCCGGCTTGGAAGCCCGCAGAGGAAAGGGCCAACAGAGGCGACGCGGGAAAGGTTGCGACGTGGGCCTTCACGCGTTCGGCCCAGTCACCTTCGCGATGGACTTGCCGCAGCAGGAACTGTGTGCACGCGAGCGCACCGTAGAGACGCCGAGCGGAGCCCCATCGGTGATTCCAACCACCACGCAGAGAAGTAGTGTAGACAGGGCTGGCATGAGGCATACTGTACGCGTATCCAGCTAGAGTGTCCGTGAAAGAAGTCGAATACGCGAACTATTGGCTGCGCAACCCCGTCACTGGTAAGCGCTGCCGCTCGCGCTGGAAGATGGCGCGAGAAGACGCGCTGAAGATTGATCCGGAAGCGACGGTGGTTGATGGCACCACCGAGATTCGGCAGCTACCGACCACTCAGCGCGAGCGCGACGACAGGCTGTACCGGCGTTAGCGAACGCTTCAGCCGTGCGCTTCGTTGCCGGTCGCGCTACAGCTTGAGCGCGGTTCGCAGCGGCCCGTCCGCGTCTTTCTCGGGCCGAAAGTCGTTTTGCAGGGCAACCAGCCACAAGGCGTCAAACTCGCCCGGCGAATCGGCACAGACCTCGAGTTTCAGTAGCGCGCGCAGCACCTCTTCCTGCTGCTGGTCGAGCGGCGCAGGCGGTCGAGTGCCTGCTGCTATGTGCTCCTGCTCGGCAGCGATGGCGTTCTCCGCTTCGGGCGTTGGCTCGTCACCAATCAGCAATTGGCGGATCTGCTCTCGGGTCGCCCGGAACTGAACAAGAGTCGCGTACATGAGTTTGAGCGAACGCCAACCGATTGCGGCAGCTTCACTGGCTGGATCGAGCGACAAGATCGACTTGGACAGCCGCGCGATAAGCGCCTCGGCACGAGCGATGCGACGATCCGCCTCGCCGAGTTTGTCCAGTTCCCGGAGCCGGTCAACCACGCCAACTCCTGCCAGGGTGAACCACTGAGCATACGCCTAACCTGAACCGCCGCGTTCCCGGTTGCGCCGTTACCTTTGATGGCGTCACGTCTTGCGCTTCAGTGTCGGGTTCGCTGGTGGCTCTTGGCCCTTGTTGGTACAGCCTCGCCCTTCCGCGCGGGTGCTGCTTCGGGTCGAAGGTCGACAGCGCTCCTGCTACGAGCGCGAGCCCGGCGCAGACGACGAGCTCGAATGGTCGCCGCTACGGGACGCGCTGCCCCTGCTGAGGCCTACACCCCAGGTCGTCCCCCCTGGGTTGGGTGGGCACCGTAGGAACACCGATGCGCCCACCTCGGCGAGGGCCACACTGCTGCTGCCTTCGCGGCCTCCGGGAGAGGGAGTGACGTGTACTACCGCTGCCTCGCGTGCGGCAGGCTTGCTGCCCTTCCTGACTTCGGGAAGCTCGATCGGTGCCCCTGGCCTGCATGCGGCTCGATGAACGGCGAAGTGATCGATGCGGAAGCCGCTCGCCGACTGCTTGCGGCGCGCACTTCACCCACTCCAAAGTCCAACAAGGGCGACTCAGAGGCGCATCGATGAAGTGGCGTGACCTGTATCGGCTTGCCGTCAGCCACCCCGACGCGACAGCGGCGCTGGCTGACTACGCCGACCGTGCTGGAAACAGCCAATCGCATGCAGGATGAGCTGCGTGCCGTTGGGGTCGGCCGCCAGATAATCTGGCGTGGCAACTGCTGCAGACACTGGCTCGCAGCTGCAAGTGCGTCTGCTTGGCGAGCTCGAGCTGCGGCGCGACAGCGGTTCGGCGCTCGCGCTGCCGCCCTCGCGTCGAACGCGTGCGCTGCTCGGCTACTTGGTGGCCACCGGCACGCCGCATTTGCGCTCTGCTTTGTGCGATCTGCTATGGGAAGGTTCTGATGATCCGCGCGCGGCGCTGCGCTGGAGCCTGACCAAACTCCGTACCGTGGTCGACGATGCCGTCGTCACGCGCCTGCAGGCCGATCGCGACAAGGTTGCGTTCGCCGCGTCGGCATGCGACATCGACAGCCTGAGCGTGGGCGCGCTACTGCAGAGGCAGCCGATCGCACGTCTGTCCTTGGACGAACTGGAACACGCGGCGCGCTCGCTGCAGGGCGAGTTTCTCGATGGCCTTGAGTTGCCTGCGTGCTATCGGTTTCATCATTGGTGGATGGCCGAGCGCGAGCGCTTCGCTCGTTGGCGCCGTGGCGTGCTGGAGGCGCTGACCGCGCGACTGGCCGACGATCCGCAACGCGCGTTGCCGTACGGGCGCGCGATGGTGGCCACCGACCCATTGGCGGACGTCGCACATGCTTCGTTGGTGCGCCTGCTTGCGGCGGTTGGACGCTACCCCGAAGCCGAGCAGCACTATGCGTACGCGCGCGAGCTGCTGCGACGTGAGATCGCCCTGCCTGATGGTAGCGCGCTCGACGACGCGATCCACGCCGTGCGTCGCGCGCAAAAGCAGGCGGCGACGTCCCCCCGCGCACCGACAGTTCCAGTGGAGCCGCAGGTTCCTTCCATCGCCGACTTGGCGCAACGTGCCAAACCGAGTCGATTGTCACTGATCGGACGTGATAGCGAGAGCGCGGCGATAGACACCGCAATCGCCGCGCCGCAGGAGGCGCCTGTCCTTCTGGTGCTTGGTGAGCCGGGCATCGGAAAGACTCGGCTACTCGACCATCTCACGGAACGCGCCGCCGCGCAGGGCATGCGAGTCATTCGAGCGCGCTGTTTCGAGGCCGAAGCGGTGCGACCGTATGGCTTCTGGATCGATGCGCTGCGCGGTGTGCCGACCGGTGATGCGGACGAACAGGTCCGAGCTGCCATCGCGCCGCTGATTGGCGGACAGATCAGCGCTGTGAGCCGCGAGCAGCTGTTCGACGCGGCTGCAGGGCTGTTCAACAGGCTTGCTGCGTCGCAACCGCTGGTCATTGCCGTGGACGATCTGCAGTGGATCGATGACGCGTCAGCTGCACTGCTGCACTTCGTAGCCCGGCAACTGGCGGAACCACCGAGGCCGGTTGTGTTCGCAGCTGCCGCACGCCCCGATGAGGTGGACGACAACCCAGGGGCGAGGGCGCTGCTGCAATCGCTCGCTCGCGAGCGCATCGTGCAGCGGCTGGAACTGCAACCGCTGTCGGAAGAAGACGTGCGGTGTTGGCTTGGCGATCGTCTGACCGACGTCCGTGCAGCGATGCGCGACAGCGGTGGCAATCCGTTGTTCCTGATCGAGCTTGCACGGGCCGCTGAGCGCGGCATCTCCCGAGGCGGGCGGGCGCTCGATGCCTTGATCGACGACCGCTTGCATGCGCTGGACGAGGCATCGCGGGACGTGTTGGGTTGGGCCGCCGTGTTTGGCGGCGAGTTCGGCGCCGAGCGGCTCGCTGATGCCATGGCATTACCGCTGAACGACGCGCTGGCGCGGATCCAGCTCTTGGAGCGCCGCGGCCTGGTGCGCAGCAGCGGCAGCGGTGACCTTGATTTTGCGCATGATCTGGTGCGGCAGGCCGTCTATCGCTCGTTGTCGATGGCCCGACGGCGAGCTCAGCATCGGCAGATCGCACGCACACTCGCTGCGGCGAGTGCCGACAACCCGTGGCTGCACGGTGAGGTCGTGCACCATGCCAGTCTGGCGGGAGATTCGCCGATGGCTGCGCGTGCCGCGTTGGCTGCCGGCGAGCATTGGTTACGCGTATTCGCCAATCACGACGCGGCGCAAATTGCAGAACGCGGCCTCGCGCTGCTCGACGAACTGGCGCACGGAGCGGATCGCACGCGGCTGGAGCTCGGCCTGCTCCGGTTGCGTGTGGCAGCAGCGGCAGCGCCGGGTGGGCGTCGCCTGCCGGACCTCACCACGCGCATCCGCCGTGCCATCGATGCAGCGCAGTCGCTCGGCCTGCACGGCGCGGCGTCTTCGGGCTGGGAGATCCTGGCCTACTGGTGCCAACAAACGGGTGATGCCGCCGGTGCGCAGGACGCGACGCTTGCCGCCGAGCGAAGCGCTAGCCTTGCCGACGCCATCACACGTTGTCAGCAGCTCGCCAACACGGGTCGTTGCCTGATCGATATCGAAGCCGATGGCGAGCGCGCACGCGGCCTGCTATCCGATGCCGCTGCGCTCGCCGCTGAGCTCCAGTTGCCGCTGATGGAGCTTGAATGGGGCCGCGGTCTGGCATCGCGCGCGGACGGTGATCTCGTCACCGCACGGGAATCGCTCGAGCGTGCCGTGGCGCTAGCCCGTGCGGCCGCCAATCATTGGCGTGAATACGAATGCATGCTGGCGCTGGCCACCGTGGAATTCGAGCTCGGTCGCTACGACGACTTGCTGGGACATGTCGATCAAGTGGCTGACGCCGCTCGGCGCATGGGCGAGTCGCATGTGCCCTTCGCCGATGCGCTGGCGGCCCTCGCGCGGCAACGCCTCGGCGAGCCCAGCGCAAGGGCGGCCGTCATTGCGAGCCTCGCGGCGCTGCGTGAGCGCGACGACAAGGCACACCTGTCCTATGCGCTGAACGAGGCCGCGGCGCTTGCGTTGCACGCTGGCGATCGCACCGAAGCCACGCGTCTAGCCACGGAGGCGCTCGGCGCCGCCATCACGGTTCGGCGCCCTTCCCAGATTGCCCGCGCGCGGGCTACCATCGCGGCGGCCGCGCCGGCCGGGATTGTGGATACCTGACCGGCGCTTTCACGTCGAGGGAGCAACCCATGGCCCTTCAGCGCATCGTCGTCGAACGCACCTTCGACGCACCTCACACCGAGGCCGACATGGCGGCGGTGAAGAGCCGGATGCGTCCCTGCCGCGAAGCATACGGCGTGAGTTGGAAGCGCACCGTGGTGTCCGCCGACCGCAGGCGCGTGATTTGCGAATTCGAGGCGCCGGACGCGGAGACCGTGCGGCGCATTCAGTACGAAGCTGACGCGCCTTTCGATCGGATCTGGGTCGCCACCGTTATCGAGTAGAGGTCGCGGCACCGCGCCCGTCCGCCTGCCGGACGCTGAAGAGCGCGACTGACGGCGGCAGTCCCGAGTACACAGCCCGTTGCTTGGGGTGGCTTGACGCCTGCCCTGCCGGCACCATGCCGCGCCACCGTTGTAGCGACCGATGGTGTGTCTTCGGTCCATCGCTATGGGACCAACGGAGGGTCAGGTCAATACAACGCTGGCTCCAACGCTCGTTGATCAGAGTGCGCGTCGTCGTCGAACGTTGCGCCTCTCGCCGGTTGGCAAGAGAAGCTTCCCATCCGGCCGGACGCTGCGTGCGGCAATCGCCAATGGAGAGGAGGAACGCCATGAAGAGCACGACGCGGCGGCGGTTGGTGGTCTACTGGGCGGTCGGTTCGCTCCTTCTAACGCTGGCGCCGAAGAGCGTCCCAGCGACCAGCGAGCCAGTGCGTGAAGGAAAATGCGCCGGTGCAGAGGAGCTCTTTCCCGACCACAACCCGGGACCTGGATCGCTGAAGTCGATCCCGGTGCCCCAGCCGGTGGCTCTCAGCGACTACGTGCGCGACCGAGCCACAGCGATCGTGCTAGGCAAGGCACTGTTCTGGGACATGCAGGTGGGCAGTGACGGGATCCAGGCCTGCGCCAGCTGCCACTTCCGCGCCGGCGCGGACCCGCGTTCGATCAATCAGCTGAATCCGGGCGGGCAGGACAACCTGAACACGACGATCGACTTGGGCGTCAATCGCCAGTTACGTCTCGAGGACTTTCCGCTGCACGCACTGTCGGACCCTACCAATCGGCGTTCGATGGCGCTGCGAGACGTCGATGACGTCGTGTCCTCCGCGGGCGTCAAGCTCAGTCGCTTTGTTGGTGTCACCCCGGGTGCGACTCGCGACGTCGTGGCCCCAGTCGCCGACCCGGTATTCAACTTGGCGGGGCTCAACACGCGGCGCGCCGAACCGCGGAACACGCCCACCGTGATCAACGCGGCCTTCAATCGTCGCCAGTTCTGGGATGTGCGTGCGACGAACTTGTTCAATGGCGTCAACCCATTCGGGGCTGGCGATGCGAATGCGCGCGTCCTCGCGGCGGACGGCAGTGGCTTGATCACGCCTGTGAAGATCCGCATCGACAACGCCAGCCTGGCCTCTCAGGCCGTGGGGCCGCCGTTGAGTGATCGCGAGATGGGTTCGCTCGGGCGCAGGTTCCGCGATATCGGCAAACGGCTGGCTCCAGCCCGGCCACTGAAGCAGCAGCTCGTGGCTGTTGACGACAGCGTCCTCGGCCCCTACGCCCGCACTTCCGGCGATCGGGACCTCGACGAATTTGGCGACCACGGGCTGAGCACGACCTATCGAACGCTGATCGAGAAGGCCTTTCAGCCGACGTGGTGGCGCGCCAGCCAGATCGTCGTTGTGCAGCCCGACGAATCACTGCGCTTTCAGCCGGCGCCGAACCGCCCGCTGCGAGCCAACGAGTACACGATGCTGGAGCACAACTTCTCGTTGTTCTTCGGCCTGGCAGTGCAGCTGTACGAGATGACGCTGATCTCCGACGATGCCCCGGTGGACCGCTTCTTCGAGGGTGACGTGAATGCACTCACGCCGCAGCAGAAGCGCGGCATGGACGTCTTCACTGGCGACGCCGCCTGCTCGGGCTGCCACTCGGGAGCAGAGACCACCGATAACTCGGTTCGCATCCTGTTGGGCACCGTGGTCAATGGCGTCCAGCAACCGGCC
>DASTZF010000070.1:0-7678 GCA_035764445.1 Burkholderiaceae bacterium | reverse complement strand
CGCGACGCGCGACGATTCCGGGTGAAACACCGCCGACCCGAGACCGACCAGGGCGGCGGCCAACAGCACCACCGGGTAGTTCGACGCATAGGCGAGCAGCAGCAGCCCGCACAAGGTCGACGTCATGCCCAGCGGCAGCAGATAGGGCCGTGGCCGCCGATCGGTGAACAGGCCCACCGCGGGCTGGAACAGCGACGCGGTGAGCTGGTAGGTCAGCGTGATCACACCGATCTGCGCGAAGCTCAGGCTGAAGCGGCCCTGCAGCACTGGGTAGATCGCCAGGATCAACGACTGCATCATGTCGTTGATCAGATGCGACGCGCTGACCGCGCCCAGCACGCGCAGCGCCGCCGGCTGCGGTGCGGTCGAGGACGTGGTGTTGGCGGTGGTCGCGGAGGCGGACATCGGGAGGCGACGAATCTAGCAGACGCCGTCGCGACACGAGGGCGCAAGGTCTCGGCCGCGCCGGCACGCGGCGCGGCCCGATGATGAACAATCAGGTCCGCCAGCAACCAGACCGATCCGCCATGCCGCACCTCGTGATCCTCTACACCCCGCAGCTCGATCGCGAGACCGACATGAGCGCGCTGTGCCGCAAGCTCGCCGACACGATGATCGAGCAGAAGGACGAAGCGGGCAAAGCGGTGTTCCCGATCGGAGGCACGCGCGTGCTCGCCTATCCGGCTGCGCATTACGCGGTCGCCGACGGGGGTGCGGTCGCGCGCGCGCAAGGCAAGGGTGACGACTGCGCGTTCGCCTACTTCAACCTGCGGATGGGGCGCGGGCGCAGCGACGCGGTCAAGCGACGCGCCGGCGAGGTGCTGGTGGCGGTGGCGCGCGAGCACCTCGCGCCGGTGCTCGCACGCAGACCGGTCGGTCTCACGCTGCAGGTCGACGAAGGGCAGGAGGCATTCGACGGCAAGTTCGGCAACCTGCATCCGCTCTTCGCGCAGCCATGACCACCACGCTCGACGATCGCACGATCGCCACCCTGGCCAGGCAGCTCTACGATGCGCGCAAGTCGCGCACGCAGCTGCGCCATTTCTCGAAGCAGCACCCGTCGATGACGATCGACGACGGCTACGCGATCCAGCGCGCGTGGGTGAAGCTCGAGCTCGCCGACGGCCACCGCATCGTCGGCCGCAAGATCGGGCTCACGTCGCGCGCGATGCAGCAGGCGAGCCAGATCGACGAGCCCGATTTCGCGCCGCTGATGAGCGACATGGTGTTCGCCGCGGGCAGCGAGATCGCGATCGAGCGTTTCATCGCGCCGCGCATCGAGGTCGAGCTCGCGTTCATCCTCGGCAAGCCGCTGCGCGGGCCCGGTGTCACGCTGTTCGACGTGCTGGCGGCCACCGAGGTGGTGACCCCGGCGATCGAGATCATCGACGCGCGCATCGAGCAGTTCGACCGCGAGACCAAGCAGATGCGCAAGGTGTTCGACACCATCTCCGACTTCGCGGCCAACGCCGGCATCGTCACCGGTGGCCGTCCGGTGCGGCCGCACGACGTCGACCTGCGCTGGGTCGGCGCGCTGCTGCACAAGAACGGCGTCGTCGAGGAGACGGGGCTGGCGGCCGGCGTGCTCAACCATCCCGCCAACGGCGTGGCGTGGCTGGCCAACAAGATCGCCGCCTACGACGAGTCGCTCGAGCCTGGGCAGGTCGTCCTCGCCGGGTCGTTCACGCGGCCGGTGTTCGCGCAGGCCGGCGACACGCTGCACGCTGACTACGGGCCGCTGGGTAGCGTGGCGTTTCGCTTCGTGTAGGTCCCTCGGTCCCGGGCGTCAAGCGTCCGAACTCAATCGTCCACATCGCTTCATGCTGTACCGCATTGCAGCCGATGTGGTCGTCGTGGTTCACCTCGCGTTCGTGGTCTTCGTACCGTTCGGCGCGCTGCTCGCGCTCAAGTGGCGTTGGATTCCGTGGCTGCACCTGCCGGCAGCGGCTTGGGGACTGTTCATCGAAGCGACGGGCCGTGCCTGCCCCTTGACCGATCTGGAGAACGCCCTGCGCTCGCGCACGGGTGAGCCCGGTTATTCCGGTGGGTTCATCGAGCACTATCTGGTGGCCCCGATCTCCGCGGGCGGGCTCACGGCAGAGGTCCAGTTCATCCTCCTGGCCGCGGTGATCGCCACCAATGCGCTGACGTATGGTTGGCTGCACGTGCGCTGGTTCCGGTCTCGAAGACGGGCACCCTGACCTGTAGGTGGTGGTGCCGTGGAAGCAACGTCGTGGCTATGCCACCGCCGCCCTGCGGGCCATGTTGACCGAGGCCCGCGCCGTCGGGCTGCCGGACGTCGAGATCACCACCGATCCGGACAACCTGGCCTCGCAGAGAGTCATCGAGGCGGTCGGCGGCCGGCTGCACGAGCGCTTCATTCAGCCGCCGCAGTTCGGCGGCAAGCCGGGGTTGCGCTACCGCGTCGCCCTCGCGTGAGATGGCAACCCGATGGCGAAGAAAACGGCCGCCGTGGCGGCCGTTTCGCTGAGCACTCGGTGCGAGCGCTGGGTCAAGAGCCGCCGTTGGCGGCCGGCTCGCGCAGGAAGATCTCGACGCGGCGGTTCTGCGCCCGGCCGGCGACCGTCTCGTTGCCGGCCACCGGCTCGTGCGCGCCGTGGCCCTCGGTGATCACGCGGCCGCCGGTCACGCCCTTGGTCGCCATGTAGTCGCGCACGGCTTCGGCGCGCCGCACCGAAAGCGGGTTGTTGATCGCGTCGCTGCCGGTGGAGTCGGTGTGGCCGACCACGCGCACGTGCATATTCGGGTCGAGTCCCTTGGCGAACTCGTCGAGCACCGGCCGCATGTTGGACTTGACGTCCGAGCGGCCGACATCGAACGAGAAATCGCTCGGCACGTTGACCTTCAGCTGGTTGTCTTCGGTGCGCGTCACGGCGATGCCGGTGCCCTGCGTGGCCTTCTCCATCGCCTGGCGCTTTTCCTCCATGTGCTTGGACCACAGGTTGCCCGCCACCGCACCGGCGGCGGCGCCGATCACCGCGCCCTTGCCGGCGTTGTTGCTGTTGGACCCGATGGCGGCACCGAGGATCGCGCCGATGCCGGCGCCGGTGGCGGTGCCTTTCTCGCGCTCGGTCATGTTCTGGCACGCGGCGAGCGCCGTGACGACGCCGAGCGCGACCAGGCTGCGGACGAACGGGCTGTGTGTGGTCATGGATTCCCTCCTGATCTCGTTAGGCGGTGGCGTTAGACGCGGCGCAGTTGCCCTTGGTCGACACGCACGCGGTCGCCGACCTTCAGGCCGTCGAGCTGCGCGGGTTCGAAGGTGCGGGTCTCGCCGTTGTCGAGATGCACCTGCACGCGATAGCCCACCACCTTGGCGTTGTTGGCCTTCTCGATCTGATGGCCGGCCACCGCGCCGCCGATGGCGCCGAGCACGGTCATCGCCTTCTTGCCGTCGCCCTTGCCGAACTGGTGCCCGACGACGCCGCCGAGCGCGCCGCCGGCCACCGCGCCGACGCCGCTGGCGTTGCTCTCGGTGATCGGGTCGATCTGCGTCACCGCGCCCACGGTGTTCGAGGGCGGTGCGGCTGCCACCCGAACCTCGGGCGCCGTGTCTTTCACCGGCATCGGCTTGGCCGCCGGCTTGGCCACGTGGATCGGCGCGGGCTTGGGCGCCGGCTTGGCGACGGGGGCGGGCGCGGGCGTTGCGACGGGCGCGGGTTCGGGGTTCGCCACCGGCGCGGGCGTCTGTGCCACCACCGGCGCCGTTGCCACCACCGGTGCCGGCGCAGCCACCTGTGCCGCCTGCGCGGCGCTGCCGCCGTCCTGCGGGCCGCACGCGCTCAACAGCGTCGCGCCACCCAGCACCAACGTCCCCATCCACAAATTGCAGGTCTTGCTCGAGGTCATGTTTACTCCAATCGTTGCACCCGCACTGCCGGGCGGGACTCCACAGCCAACCTTATCGGAGCGTCGCCGTCACAGTGTTTCCTTGGGTGTCGCGCACGAAATACTGCACGGTGCGCGCGCCGCACGACGAGGTTGCGTCGCACCGATGCGCATGCTTGAATGCCCCCGCACCCCGAGCCGCTGGAGGAGACATGACAAATCGCACACGTCGCGAGTGGTTGGCCGGTCATGCCGCATTGGCACTGAGCGCGCTGGTGCCGGCGGCGGCGCGCGCCGCGATGGGGCCGAACGACAAGTTCGACCTACTGGTGCGCAACGCCAACGTGCTCGACCCGAGCCAGAACCTCAAGGGTCAGCGCGACATCGGCATCCGCTACGGGCAGATCGAGACGATCGCGGCCAGCATCGCGCCCGAGCGCGCCGAGCGCGTGTTCGATGCCGCGGGGCGGCTGGTGACGCCGGGCCTGATCGACCTGCACGCCCACACGTTTCCGTACGGCTCGGCGATCGGCATCCCGGCCGACGAACTGGTGCCGTATCAGTGCACCACCACCGTGGTGTCGGCGGGCGACGCCGGCGCCAACAACATCGCCGCCTTCCGCCGCCTGGCGATGGCGCAGGCGCGCACGCGCCAGTTCGCGTTCGTGCACATCGGTCTGGTCGGGCTGGCCGGCTTCCCGGTGCCCGAGCTGTTCAACATCGACTACGCGCAGGTCGATGCGGCGGCGCGTGCGGTGGCCGAGAACGCCGACTTCGTGCTCGGCATCAAGGTGCGCATGAGCGAGAACGTGATCGCGAAGAACGGCCTGGAGCCGCTGAAGCGCGCGATCGCCGCCTGCGAGAAGTCCGGCGTTCCGGCCAAGGTGATGTGCCACATCGGAGGCGTGCAGACGCGCGAGCTGATGAGCCAGATCCTCGACACGCTGCGCGCGGGCGACATCCTGACGCACTGCTTCTCGGGCGCTCCCAACGTCGCCGGCGAGGGGACCAACATCGTGCAGGACGGCAAGCTGCTGCCCGCGGCGCTGGCCGCCAAGCGCCGCGGCGTGGTGTTCGACGTCGGCCACGGCGGCGGCAGCTTCGACTACACGGTGGCCGAGGCGGCGATCGCGCAGGGCTGCCCACCGGACACGATCTCGTCGGACATCCACGTCTTCTCGGGCAACACGCCGGGCATGCCGTACCTGCCGTGGGTGATGAGCAAGTTCCTCAACATGGGGTTCACGCTCGAGCAGGTGATCACGCTGGCCACCAGCGCGCCGGCGCGCGTGATCGGCCGCGTGCCGAGGCTCGGCACGTTGCAGACCGGCGCACCGGCCGATATCGCGGTGTTCGAGTTGGTCGAAGGGCCGGTGTCGTTCGTCGACACGCGCAACAACAAGCGCGACGGCAAGGTCTACCTGAAGCCGTCTGCGACGATCGCCGGCGGCGTGGTGTTCGGGCGGCCGTACCAGGCGCCGTTCACGGTGCGCTGACCACCGCTGCGCGGCGGCGCACTACAGCGGCTCGCCGCCCGCGCCGAGGTCGCCGCCGAGGTAGGCGCGCCGGATCTCCGGGCGTGACATCAGCGCCTGCGGCGTGCCCTCGGCGACGATGCGGCCCTGCTCGAGCACGCACACGCGCTGCGCGATCTGCATCGTGGTGACCACGTTCTGCTCGACCAGCAGGATCGTCATGCCTTCGGCGCTGATGCGGCGGATCGCCGAGAACAGGTCGTGCACCACCAGCGGCGACAGCCCGAGCGACGGCTCGTCGAGCAGCAGCAGCCGCGGGCAGCACATCAGCGCGCGCGCGATCGCCACCATCTGCTGCTGGCCGCCCGACAGCGCTGCGGCGGGGGCCTTGAGCTTGTCCTTCAGCACCGGAAAGAGGTCGATCGCGTGTTCGAGGGATGCCGTGCGGCGCGCGCGCGCGCGCGGCAGCAGGCAGCCGATCTCGAGGTTCTCGAGCACGCTCATCGTCGCGAACAAGCGGCGCCCCTCGGGGACGATCGCGATGCCCTCGGCGCAGAAGCGGTGCGGAGCCAGGTTCGTGATGTCGTGCCCGTCGAGCTCGATCGTGCCGCCGCGCGCGCGCAGCAGCCCGGCCAGCGCGTTGATCAGCGTCGACTTGCCGGCACCGTTGGGGCCGACGACGCTGAGCAGCTCGCCGCGATGCAGCTCGATCGACACGCCCCACAGCGCCGGCGCCGCGCCGTAGGCCACCTCGAGGCTGCTGGTCTTCAGCACGCGTCCACCGTTCCCAGGTACGCGGCCACCACGTCGGGCCGCTGCATCACCTGCGCCGCCGGCCCTGCGGCCAGCAGCTGGCCGTGATTCAACACCACCAGACGGTCGCTCAGCGCCATCACCGCGCGCATCACGTGCTCGACGAACACCACCGTCGTGCCGGCGTCGCGAATGCGGCGGATCAGCGCGACCGCCGAGTCGATCTCCGACGGGTTCAGTCCACACAGCACCTCGTCGAGCAGCACCAGCCGCGGCCGCGACGCCAGCGCCCGCGCGAGCTCGAGGAACTTGCGCTGGTGCAGGTTCAGCGCGTCGGGCAGTGCGTGTGCCTTCGCGGTCAGGCCGGCGAACGCCAGCCAGTGGTCGGCCTCGCGCCGCGCCTTGCCCGACGACAGCGCCGCGCCGCCGAACATCGCCGCCGCCGCCACATTGTCGCGCACGCTCTGGTGCGCGAACGGCCGCGGGATCTGGTAGGTGCGCGCGATGCCGGCGTGCGCGATGCGGTGCGCGGCGAGATGTTCGATCGCGCGCCCTTCGAACTCGATGCGGCCCGAGGTCGCGCTCAGGTGACCGCTGACGACGTTGATGAAGGTCGACTTGCCCGACCCGTTGGGGCCGATCAGTCCAAGGATCTCGCCGCGCCGGATATCGACGTCGACGCCCGCCAGCGCCTGCACGCCGGAGAACGACTTGGCCAACGCGCTGGTGCGCAACAGCAGGTCGCCGCGCGCCGACGGCGACGATGGCGTCGTCGCTTGCGCCGCGGCGATTCCGTCGAGCGGCGCGGCCTCGACGCGCGCTGCGCCGGCGCTCGGTGACTCCGCCGGCGTCGCGTCGGGCGCGGTATCGCCAAGCCCCGCACGTGGGCGTGCGAGCCACTGCAGCAGCCTCGGCACGATGCCCTGCGGCATGAACAGGATGGCGGCGATCAGCACCGCGCCGGTGGTCGCCTTACCGGCCAGCGCCAGATCGCCTTTGGTGAACGCGTACAGCAGCAGCGTGATCGCCGCGGCGCCGACCGCCGGACCGGCCCAGTGGCGCGTGCCACCGAGCACGCTCATCAGGATCACCGTCAACGGCACGTTGATCGAGAACACCTCGCCGGTCGTCACGTACGAGATGAACAGCGCGTGCACGCCGCCGGCCAGCCCCGCGAGCGCGCACGAGATCGCCAGCGCGGCGAGCTTGTAGCGATAGGTCGGCACGCCCATCACCTCGGCGGCGTCCTCGTCGTCGTGAATCGCGAACAGGCCGACGCCCAACCGCGATTGCTGCACCGTGTAGGCGATCAGCAGCGCGGCCGCGGCACCGGCCAGCGCCAGCAGGTAGAAGGTGCCTGGCTGGGTCGGTGCCAGCTGCGGCACCGGCACCGCGCTCAGGTAGATGCCCGGCCCGCCGTCGATCGGCGTGTTGAGCACGATGGTGGCGAGCACGAACGTGACCGCCAGGGTCAGCAATGCGAACAGCTCGCCGCGCACCGAGCGCACGCGAAACACCACCGCGCCGAGCGCGACGCCGAGCAGCGCAGCCAGCGCCGCGGCGACCGGCAAGGTGGCGAGAAATGGCCAGTCGAACTTGCC
>DASTZF010000069.1:0-2440 GCA_035764445.1 Burkholderiaceae bacterium | reverse complement strand
CGTGAGTCGGTTCACTAGTGAACACGTGGGGCGTTCGCTGGTGGATGGACGCAGCGGGAAGCCCGCGACTGCGCGCGCGTCGTGTCGACGCTCGCCGGCCGGCCGACGCCTCGTGCGAAGGCGCCGCGCCCGGGCCGCTTCAGATGGCGGCCAGCGCCTGCTCGAGGTCGGCGCGCAGGTCGTCGACGCCCTCGACGCCGACCGACAGCCGCACCGCGTTGGGCGCGATGCCGGCCACGCGCATCTGTTCGTCGTTCATCGTGCCGCGCCACATCGCTGCCGCATGCACGACCAGGCTTTCGACGCCGCCCAGGCTCACCGCCTGCCGCGGCAGCTTCAGCGCATGAACGAAGCGGCTCGCCTCGTCGTAGCCGCCGCGGATCACGACGTTCATCACGCCGCCGAAGCCGTGCATCTGCGCGGCGGCCAGCGCGTGCTGCGGATGCGACGGCAGGCCCGGATGGAACACGCGCTCGACCTGCGGGTGCTGCTCGAGCCAGCGCGCCAGCTGCAGCGCCGATGCGTTGTGCTGGCGCACGCGCAGCGCCAGCGTGCGCAGCCCGCGCAGCAGCAGCCAGGCGTCCATCGGGCTCAGCGTCGCGCCGAGGCAGATCTGCGTCGGCCACAGCGTGTCGATCAGTCCGCGCCGCGCGATCACAACGCCGGCCGTGAGGTCGTGGTGGCCGCCGAGGTACTTGGTCGCGCTATGTACGACCAGGTCGATGCCGTGCGCGAGCGGCTGCTGGTTCAGCGGGCACGCGAAGGTGTTGTCGCACACGCTCAGCGCACCGGCCGCACGCGCCAACCGCGCGACCGCCGCCAGATCGGTCAGCGCGCAGGTCGGGTTGACCGGTGTCTCGGTCATCACCAGCCGCGTGCCGGGCGCGATCGCGCGCTCCCATTGCGCGAGGTCGGTCTGGTCGACCAGCGTGCAGCCCACGCCGAAGCGCGGCAGCAGCTCGGAGAAGTGCTTGGCGCTGGCCATGTAGTGGTTGGTCTGCGCGACCACGTGATCGCCCGCTTTCAGCAGCCCGAGCAACACCAGCGAGATCGCGCCCATGCCCGACGCGGTGACCAGCGCCGCATGGGTGTCGGTGCTCGCGCCCTCGAGCGCCACCAGCTTGGCCGCCACCTGCTCGTGCAGCGGATTGCCGTAGCGCGTGTAGTAGCGCGCGTGGCGCGGCTCGCTCGCCATGGTGGCGAACTCTTGCGCGTCGCGCGCCGCGAAGGTGGCGCTGTAGACGATCGGCGGCACGATCGCCGAATCGGCGTCGTCGGCCAGTGCACTGTGCGCGCACAGCGTGTCGGGGCTGGGTTGGGTGGTCATGGCATGGGTCCGTCGATGCGATCGGCACATCATGCCGCGAGCGGCGCGCAACCGGCACTGCCGCACAATGCGTCGACCTTCACGACGTCAGCGCAATGAGTACCGTGGCGATCGCCAACCCGCTGTCGGCACGCAGCCGCGCCGGTTGGCTGCTCGCCTGGGTGATGTTCTGGCTGCTGCTGGCCACCGTCTCGGTGCAGGACTACCTGCGCATCGAAGGCGGCCAGCTGTGGCGCCCAGTGCTGTGGGAAGGCACCTCGTGCCTGGTGGCCACCGTGATGTTGGGCGCGCTGTGGCAGTACGCGCCGCGCTACGACAGCCGGCTGACGCAGCCGGCACGCTGGTTCGCGCTGCAGTTGCGCTGGCTGCCGCTGCTGGCGCCGTTGTTCGTCACGTTGGTGTACGCGTTGCGCCACGCGGTCTACGCGCTGCTCGGCCAGACCTACGGCCACCAGCCGTGGGGCCAGGTGTACCTCTACGAGTGCACCAAGTTCGCGTTGTTCTTCATGCTGTTCACGGCGATCGTGTTCGGCGTGCGCACGCACGCGGCGCTGGCTGAAGCGCGCCTGCGCACGCAGGCCGCGCAGCTGGCGCAGCTGACGCAGCAGCTCGAGCCGCACTTCCTGTTCAACGCACTGAACACGATCGCCGCGACGGTGCACGACAAGCCCGACCTGGCCGACTCGCTGCTGACGCGGCTGGCCGCGCTGCTGCGCGCCACCACCGATCTGACACGGCGGCCGAGCTGCACGCTCGACGAGGAGCTCAGGCTGGTCGACGGCTATGCGGCGATCATGTGCGAGCGCTTCGCCGATCGCGTGACCCTGCGCGTCGACGTCGATGCCGATGCGCGCGGGTGCCGCGTGCCGACGTTGGCGATCCAGCCGCTGCTGGAGAACGCGTTCCGCCACGGCGTCGAGCGCTCGAGCGAGGCCACCGCGCTGACGCTGCGGGCGCAGCGGCGTGGCGACCGGCTGCGCGTCGAGGTCGAGCAGAGCCGCGGCGACGTCGACGCCGACGCGGCCGCCGGCGTCGGCCTCGGCACGCTGCGCGAGCGCCTGGCGCGCCTCGGTGCGCCGGAGCGCACCGTGGACGCTGCGCGCCAGCCGGTCA
>DASTZF010000068.1:0-2212 GCA_035764445.1 Burkholderiaceae bacterium | reverse complement strand
GGAGCGCGCCGGCTTCGATCTGAAGCTGCTCGCGCAGCGCGGCGTCGACAACGTGCTGAAGATGATCCTGGAGGACGGCTTCTTTCAGGCCGATCCGCACCCCGGCAACGTGATCTACCTGCCGGGCAATCGCATCGCGATGATCGACTTCGGCATGGTCGGCCGGCTGTCGCTGGCGCGGCGCAACCAGATCATCGACCTGCTGGCCGGCATCACGCGCCGCGAGAGCGAGCCGATGGTCGACGTGCTGCTCGATTGGGCCGGCGGCGAAGCGGTCGACGAGGAACGGCTCGCCGCCGACGTCGACGACCTGGTGGGTGACTACGCCGACCTGCCGGTCAAGGACATGCGCGTCGGCGAACTGATCGGCCGCATCACGGCGCTGATGCGCACGCACGGCATCGTGCTGCCGTCCGACCTCACCCTGATGTTCAAGGCGCTGATCACGCTCGAGGGCTCCGGACGCCGCTACGACCCGGAGTTCGTGCTGGCCGACCGGCTGAAGCCTTTCGTCGAGCGCGCACTCGCCGCGCGCTATGCACCGGTGGAGATGGGGCGCCGCGGCGGCGCCGGCCTCGGCCAGTTCGTCGATCTGATGCGGGCGATCCCGCGCGACCTGGCGCGGCTGCTCAAGGATGCGCGCCGAGGCCGCCTGCGGCTCGATCTCGATCTGAAGCGGCTCGACAGCTTCGTGCGCAAGCTCGACCGCACGATCAACCGCATCACCATCGGCATCATGACAGCGTCGGTCGTCATCGGCTCGTCGATCGTGATGACGGTCACCTCGGGTCCGCAGGTGTTCGGCATCCCGATCTTCACGGTGCTCGGCTCGCTGGGCTATCTGCTCGCATTCGTGAACAGCGTGTGGGTCGTGCTGTCGATCTGGCGGTCACGGTCGGACTGACCTGAACAACTCGGTCGCGGTCGGCAAGCCGCTTGTCACGCCGCGCTAGCGGATCGGGCCGTAACCCTCGCTCACCTGGCCCGGGCACGCGGGAGGACACGCATCGATGCCGGGAATGCCGAGTGCGGGCTGCCCGGCGCCTTCACGCGCACGCCAACCCGGGTACTTGAGGAATAGATTGGTGAACAGGCCGCCGGGATCGAAGTCGATCGTCTTGCCCGGATGCTTGGCGTGCCACTCGCCCATGATCTCGGCGCCGGTCTTGTACCAGGGCACGCGCACGGTGAGCCGGTACAGCGACTGCGCGACGTGCCCGCGCGAGCCCGTCTCGGGCCACATCAGGTCGGCCTTCTCGATGTCCCAGTCGGGACGCAACAGCCAGAACTCGCGCCCGACCACGTCGCCGAAGATGAACAAGCGCCCATCGCGAATGGCGAACTCGGTGGGGTCCGAGCCCAGCTTGACGCCGTAGGCCGCCCCGTCGGCGCAGAAGCCGCCGTATTGCGGCGCGTACTTCGCTGGCGCGGCGGCGAACAGGCGGCGGTTCTCGTCGCTCGCGAAGTAGTAGGTCACGCCGTCGTACTGCGCGCGGATGTCGGGATAGCCGCGCATCGCTTTGCCGACGGTGAAGTACGCCACCGGATCGTGGCCGAGCAGCATCAGGTCTTCGCCGCGGTCGGTGTGCACCGTGGCATAGCGCGTGCCGCAGCCGGCCAGTACCGCCACGCAGGCCAGGACCATCATGATGCGAGTCAGCACGCGCGCTAGTGTGGTCCAGGAGGCGCTGCGAGCCAAGCCTCGCGAGCAACTTTGCGCTCGTCACGCCCCCTTCAGCGAGGCTTGGTAGGCCTCGATCTTCGGCAACAGCGCCTGTCGACGCAGCAGGCTCTCCGACGGCCACAGCTGCTCGCGCTCGTAGAACTCGGCAAACGCCGGCGTGCCCGCTGCGATCGGTACCCAGGGCTGCTTGGAGGCGGTGAAGATATGAACGTCGGGAGGCAGCAGGTCGGGATCGTCGAGCGTGCCGACGCGCACGAACCGGATCAGCGGTCCGGCACCGGCGTAGTTGCTCCACACCGCCACCCGGCACTTGGGACAGCGGGCGATCCGCTGCCCCAACCCGCTTTCCGAGGGCGTCAGCACCAGCTCCGGCTCACCGGCAAGTTGGGTCACGCGATCGGCCTCGATCATCGCGTTGAGCGCGAACGCTGCACCGGACTCGCGCTGGCACCAGCGGCAGTGGCAGCAGTGAACGAACAGCGGCGGCGACTCGAGTCGGTAGCGGATGCTGCTGCAGTCGCAGCCACC
>DASTZF010000067.1:0-2130 GCA_035764445.1 Burkholderiaceae bacterium | reverse complement strand
GAAGAGTCCGCTCCTGACCCATTGCGCCCCCCCCCGCATACCACCCACCGCTAGGAGACGCTCATCGCATTCCACGATGCATGCCACGGTGGTGCCGGCAAAGCCGCGGGTGGGTGTGCGCCGGCAGCGACATATGCGGCGCCGAGCAGCGCAGGGCTCATGGCCGCGCGCACGCAGTGCGCGCCTCGTGATCTGACTCGCCGAGACTGTCTGAGCGAAACGAGCGCAGCGAGTGGAGCGAGTTTCTCGGCGGGCCATGAGATCGAGCAGCGCAGGGAACCCCTCGCGCAGCGAGGGGCTGCCGCATCCGAGCGCCGGCGCATACCCGCCCCCGGCTTTGCCCCGCTCAATTCGCAGCACGCAAGCGAGAGCCTCACATGAACAAGGGTCTCAGCACCGCGCACTCGGTGGTCGAGCCGACGCCGCGTTCCAAGCGGCTGGCGATGGCCGTGGTCGTGCTCTACGCGCTGATCACGCTGGTGCCGCTGATGTGGATCGCGCTGACCAGCATCAAGAGCCCGCCCGATTCGATCAGCTATCCGCCCAAGGTGGTGTTCCAGCCGTCGATCGAGGGGTTCTGCAATCTGTTCACGACGCGCTCGCGGCAGACCGAGGAATACATCAAGAGCCTGCCGCCGGCCGACAGTGCCTGCGAGCGCATCACGCGCGCCAACAACATGGTCGTAGCCGGCCCCTCGAACTACCTGCCGCGCTTCGCCAACTCGCTGGTGATCGCGATCGGCTCGACGATCCTGTCGGTGGGGCTCGGTGTGATGGCGGCGTACGCGTTCTCGCGCTTCCCGGTGCCGGGCAAGGACGACCTGATGTTCTTCATCCTGTCGACCCGGATGATGCCGCCGATCGCGGTGGCCATTCCGATCTACCTGATGTACCGCGAGGTCGGGCTGTCGGACACCAGGCTCGGCATGATCCTGCTGTACTCGGCCGTCAACGTGTCGCTCGCGGTGTGGCTGCTCAAGGGCTTCATCGACGAGATTCCGCGCGAGTACGAGGACGCGGCCATGGTCGACGGCTACACGCGGCTGCAGGCGTTCCGCAAGGTGGTGCTGCCCCAGGCGACCACCGGCATCGTGGCGACCGCGATCTTCTGCCTGATCTTCGCGTGGAACGAGTACGCGTTCGCGGTGCTGCTGACCAGCGGTGAGGCGCAGACCGCGCCGCCGTTCATCCCGATCATCATCGGCGAGGGCGGGCAGGACTGGCCTGCGGTGGCTGCCGGCACGATGCTGTTCCTGGTGCCGATCCTCGTCTTCACGGTGCTGCTGCGCAAGCATCTATTGCGCGGCATCACGTTCGGAGCGGTGCGCAAATGAAGACAAAGGCCTGGCCCCGCTGGCTGCGCCGCGGCCCGCTCGAGATGGCGGCGTGCATCGTGATCGCGCTCGGCATCTTCATGATGCTGCAGCCGTTCGCGCTGCTGCTCTACACCTATTCGTTCGCCACCACGCTGGCCGGCGTCGCGCTGTTCACGATCGTGTCGAAGTTCCCCAAGTAGGTGAGCGATGGCCCAGATCCGCATCCAGAACCTGCACAAGGCGTTCGCCAACTTCGTCGCCGTGAAGGACTCGACCTTCACGGTCAACGACGGCGAGTTCTTCTGCCTGCTCGGGCCGTCGGGTTGCGGCAAGACGACGACGTTGCGCATGATCGCCGGGCTCGAGCTGCCCACGTCAGGGCAGATCTTCCTCGGCGACGAGGACGTCACCTTCAAGCGCGCGTCGCACCGCGACATCGCGTTCGTCTTCCAGCTGTTCGCGCTGTACCCGCATCTGAACGTGCGCAAGAACATCGCGTTCCCGCTGGTGTCGCAGGGCGTGCCGCGCGAGCAGATCGCCGCCAAGGTCGCCGAGGCGGCGCGCATCCTGCGCATCGAGCCGCTGCTCGACAAGCCGGTGTCGGGGCTGTCGAGCGGCGACCGCCAGCGGGTGGCGCTCGGCCGCGCGATCGTGCGCCAGCCGCTCGCCTTCATGATGGACGAACCCCTCGGCGCACTCGACTCCGAGTTCCGCGAGCTGATGTGCCACGAGCTGCGCGCGCTGCACGACCGGCTGCATGCGACCACCGTCTATGTCACGCACGACCAGATGGAAGCCATGGCGATGGCCGACA
>DASTZF010000066.1:0-10429 GCA_035764445.1 Burkholderiaceae bacterium | reverse complement strand
TAGCCGGCGCGCGTCGCGGCATCGACCAGCCATTGCGCCAGCACGCCGCCGCCCTCGCCGCCGAGCGCACAGATCAGCAGCGTGATCGGCCCTTGGTTGCTCATTGTCATGCCGGCACCATTGCGCGCCGCATCGGGCAGGCCGAGCGTGACCTGGCGCGCCGCTTCCAGCAGCTCGGAGCACACCAGCGCGTCGAGCGCGCCGGGCACCGGCACCAGGCCGAACACCGGACGGCGGCCACCGAGCACCGCCTGCGGCTGCGGGAACACTTCGAGGTAGTAGGTCGTCGCGCCGGTGCGCTGCGCGACGCCGGGGATCGACGTGCTCTGCGCGGCGTAGCCGGCGCGCGTCGCGGCATCGACCAGCCATTGCGCCAGCACGCCGCCGCCCTCGCCGCCGAGCGCACAGATCAGCAGCGTGATCGGCCGTTGGTTGCTCATTGTCATGCCGGCACCAGCGCGCGCCGCACCGCGCCGCGCAGCCCCGCCAGCAGCCGCTCGTGCCAGCGCGGGTGCTGCACCAGCTCGGCGCGGTAGAAGCTCGGGCACAGCGTCGCCGCGTGCGCGTTGGCGCCGCACAGCCCGCAGCCGACACAGCCATCGATCACGGTGGCCACCGGGTCGACCTTCAACGGGTCCGGGTTGTCCTTCAGCGTCAGCGTCGGGCAGCCCGACAGGCGGATGCAAGCGTGGTCGCCGTTGCAGACGTCGTCGTCGACGCCGTACTTGACGCGCACCACGCGCTCGCCGCGCTGCATCAGCCCGGCGATCCACGGGCGCAGGCGGCGCTGGCGCTCGAGCTGGCATTCGCCTTCGGCGACGATCACCTTCAGCCCTTCGAAGTCGCTGGTCAGCGCGTCGATCAGCGTGCGACGCACCGTGTCGACCTCGTAGGTGTGCACCGTGCGCAGCCACTTGACGCCCAGCCCGCCCAGTGTCCGCTCGATCGTCGTGTTCTGGTCGACCAGGCTGGTGCGCGGGTCGGCGGCCGCGGCCTTGGCCTCGTCGTCGGGCGTCGAGATGATGTCCTGCGTGCCGGTGGCCGACGTGTAGCCGTTCTTGAAGATCAGCAGCACCGCGTCGTCGTCGTTGAAGAGCGCACTCTGCACGCCGGTCAGCAGGCCGTTGTGCCAGAAGCCACCGTCGCCGACGATCGCCAGCGTGCGCCGCGCCATCACCGGCGAGACGCCGGCGCGGCTGGCCAGGCTCATGCCGTAGCCGAGAATCGAATGCCCAAAACCGAACGGCTCGAAGGTACCGAACGCGTGACAGCCGATGTCGGCCGCGATGTGCACGCGGCCGATCTCCTGCTGCGCGAGCTTCAGCGCCGCGAACACCGGCCGCTCGGGGCAGCCGATGCAAAAACTCGGCGGCCGCGCCGGCAGCGGCGCGCTCAACGCCTTGGCGGCGGCTGCGCGGCGCGCGCTGATGCCGTCGAGCCACGCCTTCGCGTCGTGCACCGGATGCTGCGGGAGGTAGCGCTGCACGAACTGCAGCAGCGCGCTGGCCATCACCTCGACGGTGTATTCGCCGGCCGACGGCAGCAGATCCTTGCCGTGCAGCGGCGTGTTGAGGTCGCGTCGGCGCAGCGTGGTCGCCAGCTCCTGTTCGATGTACTCGGGCTGGCCTTCCTCGAACAGCAGCACCGCGCGCTTGCCGGCGCAGAACTGGATCAGCTCGTCCGGCACCAGCGGGTGCGTGACGTTGAGCACCAGCACCGGAATGTCGACGCTGCCGAATGTGTCGGCGAAGTTCAGACGCTGCAGTGCACCGACGAGCCCGTGGGCCAGCCCGCCCTGCACGATCAGCCCGAGGTCGCCGTGCGCGCCGGGCCAGTGCTCGTTGAGCTTGTGCTCGACGATGTAGCGTCGCGCCGCCGGGATGCGCTGGTCGCTCTTCAGCTTCTCCTGCTTGAAGGTCACCGGCGGGTGCGCCAGCCGCATGTAGTCGAACGGCGCTGGCTCCTCCTGCAGCGCGCGCGTCGACAGCTGCGGCGCCACGTTGTCCTTGGTCTGGAAGTTGCCGCGCACATGGCAGGCACGGATGCGCAGCTCGAGGATTGCCGGCATGTTCGACGCCTCGGACATCGCGAACGCGTGCTCGACCATCTCGACCATGCGCGGCAGATCGGGCCGCGGGTCGAGCAGCAGCATCGTGCTCTTCAGCGCGAACGCATGCGTGCGCTCCTGGATCACTGACGCGCCTTCGCCGTAGTCCTCGCCGACCACGATCAGCGCGCCGCCGGCAACGCCCGGCGAGCTGAGGTTCGACAGCGCGTCGCTGGCGACGTTGGTGCCGACGATCGACTTCCACGTCACCGCGCCGCGCAGCGGGTAGTGGATCGACGCCCCGAGCATCGCCGCGGCCGAGGCCTCGTTGGCACAGGCCTCGACGTGCACGCCGAGTTCGTCGAGGTACGGCCGCGCCTGCACCATCACGTCGAGCAGGTGCGATACCGGAGCGCCCTGGTAGCCGCCGACATAGGACACGCCCGACTGCAGCAGCGCCTTGGTCACCGCGAGAATGCCCTCGCCGTGGAAGGTCGCGCCGGCTCCCAGACGCAGGCGCTCGACCTCTTCGGTGAATTGCACTTCCATCGTCGTTGCGGCCGGATCGCCGCGGCCCTCGCGTTTGCCGCCCTTGCGGGCCTCTCAGCTGGCATTGTCTCGCGCCGCGGCGGCGACCACCGCGCGGCCCCGCAACCGCCAGCCGATCAGGTCGGCGGCGTCTCGCTGGCGACCGCGCGCTCCACCGCTTCCAACGCGCGCTGGCGGATCGCGTCGTCGATCATGCGCGCGGGTTTGCTGTCGCGCACGAACACGCGCTTGCGCACCGGCGGATGGACGTTGACCGGTGGCAGCGACGGCAGGTCGCGCCAGTAGGCCGCCAGATTGAGCTCGTGCTCGACGCGCAGTTGCGGCGACAGCCCAGGCGTGAGCCCCGGACGCGGCGCGGCTATCGTCAACAGCGCCACCGCCGCCATCACCGAGGCCGGCAGGTGGCGCAGGCTGCGTGCGCGCGGTGTCGGGCGCGGCGCCGGGCGTGGCGCTCGACGCGGTACCGGCTGCACCACGCGCGGCGCCGGCGCGAGATCGATGAAGCTGGCACTCTCGGCCGCGCGCAGCAGCGGGCGCGGCGGACTGGCCTCTTCGGGCGTGCGCATCAGCCCCAGCCGCGCCACCATGCGTCCGGCGCGCGGATGGCCGGTCAGCACCGTGAACGGCACCGCCAGCGTCAGCGGCAGCAGCATCGGCGCCATCGCGATCACCAGCGCGCGGCGCAGGACGCCGAAGCCGATCGCCAGCGGCAGCGCGATCAAGGCGCCGACGCGGCGCGACGCGTCGGCCCAGCCGAGCGCGTTCTCGCCGCGCGGCGGCGACTTCCACTCCAGCTTGAGGCCGGTCAGCGCACCCAGCACGTACAAGCAGTGCGCCAGCATGCGCAGCGGCGCCTGCAGCGACGACAGCACCAGTTCGAGCAGCGCACCGCTGACCAGACGCAGCACACCGCCGAAGGCCGCAGCCTCGCGGCGCCACACGATCACGCCGACGCCGAGCACGCGCGGCAGCAGCAGCAGACCCAGCGTCAGCAGCCACAACGCGGCATCTCCCAGCGCGGGCCCGCCGCTGGCCAGGCCGAGCGCGATGAAGATGAGCCACAGCGGCGCCACCAGGTACGACAGGGCACCGACGCTGAACATCATGCGGTGCGCGGCGCGCCAGCCCGGCTCGGCGACCAGTCGGAAGTTCTGCAGGTTGCCCTGGCACCAGCGCCGGTCGCGCTGCAGTTCGTCGAGCAGGTTCGACGGGCTGCACTCCCAGCTGCCGTCGAGCTGCGGCGCCAGCCACACCTCGTAGCCGGCGCGGCTCATCAGCGCCGCCTCGACGAAGTCATGCGACAGGATCTCGCCGGCCAGCGCGCCGCGACCGGGCAGCCGCGCCAACCCGCAGTGACGCATGAACGGTGCCACGCGAATGATCGCGTTGTGGCCCCAGTAGTGCGCGTCACCGAGCTGCCACCACGACATGCCGAGCGCGAACAGCCGCCCGCTGACGCGGCTGGCGAACTGCTGCGCACGCGCGTGCAGCGTCGCCGGGCGCGCGATCTGCGGCAGCGTCTGGATGATGCCGGCGCGCGGGTGCTGCTCCATCAGCCGCACCAGCTGCACCAGCGTGTCGCCGCTCATCGTGCTGTCGGCGTCGAGCACCACCATGTAGCGATAGCGGCGCCCCCAGCGACGGCAGAAGTCGGCCACGTTGCCCGACTTGCGCTTGGTGCGCCGTCGCCGCCAGCGGTAGTACAGGCGCGCGCCCTCGGCGCCGAGCATCGTGCGCAGACGCTCCCATGCACGCTGCTCGGCCTGGCGCAGTGCCGGATCGCTGGTGTCCGACAGCACGAACACGTCGAACAGCTTCATCGCGTCGGTGGCCGCCAGTGATTCGCAGGTGGCACGCAGGCCCGCGAACACCTCGACGATGTCCTCGTTGCAGATCGGCATCACGAGCGCAGTGCGCGCGTCGGGATCGATCGGTCCAGATGGATCGGCCAGCGCCGGCGCGTGCCGATCGCCGCGCCACATCGCCCACACGCCCATGCACGCCGTGGCACAGCCGACGCCGACCCACGCGAACAGCAGCGTCATCAACGCGGTGGTCGACCACCACAGTGCGTCGTGCGAGGCGCCGCCGTCATCCACCCGTAACAGCAACGCTGCGCCGGCCAGCGCCGTCACCAGCGCCATCACCACGCGGCGACGCTGCCGCGCGGCGTGATGCCAGGCGGGCGTCGGGCCGCCGACGCCGGGCCAGCGCTGCCCCGGCCACAGTGCGAACAGCAGCGAGCGCCAGAAGCCGAACCACGGCGCCGGCGTGATCGCCCCGCGCAGCAGCGGCGGCGCGGTACGCGCGCGTTCGGAGGGTGCGGGGCTCATTACCATCATTCTGGAGGCAATGCGTACGTCCAGGTTTCCGAAAGGGTGCGCGAGCCCGCGCGCAGGAACGCGCGCAGCTCCACCGGCTGCTTCGGATCGCCGCGCTTGAAGTCGACCGTCATGCGCCAGCCCCCGGCCACCGCATTGCGGTGCGCGTTGACGCGCAGGTCCTGCACGTTGGCGTTGCCGGTGGCCACGGCCTCGACCTCCTCCTCGTCGACACCCTCGAGCGCCGGCCCAGCGAAGTCGATGTGGTATTGCATGTGCGCGGCCGGGATCACCCATTCGCGATAGCCGTGGCCGCGCCGGCTCTGCACCACCCATGCAGCCGGTGGCGCCGGCTTGTTGTCAGACACCGTCATCCGCCAGGCGACTTCCATCGGCTCGCCCAGCGGAGGCAGGCGCTCGGGCACCCAGTAGGCGCCGATGTTGTCGTGCGTCTCGTTGGGAGTGCTGAATTGCAACAGCTCGACCCGCCCGGCGCCCCAGTCGTTCAGCGGCTCGACCCAGGCGCTGGGCCGCAGGTCGTAGCGCGCCTCGAGGTCCTGGTAGCTGGTGAAGACGCGGTCGCGCTGCATCAGCCCGTAGCCGCGCACCTTGGGCATCGCGAAGCTGGTCACGAACACGCTGCGCGGGTTGATCAGCGGCCGCCAAAGCCACTCACCGCTGCCGGAGGCGATCTGCAGGCCGTCGGAGTCGTGCACCTCGGGGCGGTAGTCGTCGTTGGTGGCGTGGCTCTGGTTCTCGCCGGCCAGGAACATGCTGGTCAGCGGCGCCACGCCGAAGCGCGACACCGGCGCGCGCAACATCAGCCGCGCGCGCACGTCGACCACACTGGTCTTGCCCGGCCGCACCACGAAAGCGTAGGCGCCGGTGACCCGCGGCGACTCGAGCAGCGCGTACAGACGCATCTCGGTTTCACCCGGTTGCGGGCGCTGGAACCAGAACGTCGTGAAGGCCGGGAACTCCTCGCCGGTGCCGCCGGCGGTGTCGATCGCCAGCCCGCGCGCCGACAGGCCGTAGCCCAGGCCCTGCGGCGCCAGCCGAAAGTAGCTGGCGCCGAGAAAGACCACCACCTCTTCGCTCGCGCGCTTGGGCTGGTCGACCCAACGGTGGATGCGCACACCCGCCGCGCCGGGGGGCGCTCCACCCTCGAACATGCTGGCCGGCACACGCAGCGGCCGCACTTCGTCGCCGACCACCTCGAACATCGTCAAAGGGCGAGTGAAATTACGGCCGAGTGGAAAAAATTGCAGTTCGAAAGGCAACCCCGCGCTGCGCCAGGTCGACTGGTCGGGCCGAAAGCGCTGCTTGCGGTAGGCGTCGTAGCTGAGCGTGGCCAGCGCCGGGTCGGGCGCCGACGGCTGCCGGTACGGCGCCCGGGCGATGCGCTCCGCCTCGCGGGCGACGTCGTTGAAGTCGAATGCCGCCGCCGGCGCGGCCGCACCGGACCACACCAGCGCGCAAACGATGGGCCAACGGGCGCAGGGCGAGGCAAGCTGCGGCATCTTCTTTCGAGGTTCGGACTATCGAGGCGTCGGCGGGCAGTTCAAGCCGCCGCGCGCCGCAAGTCGCAACTGAATGCAGCCGCAAGGCATGGCGCTGGCTCGATCGCAGACATGAACGACGGACCCCTCCGCAACGCCGACACATCTGGGGGCGGAACCCTAAAAAGCGAAAGCAACAGCAATTGGCGCTCCCGGACGGCGACTCAGCGCGGGCGCGCGGACTAAGCAGGCTGCATGCCAGGGCACAGCACGCCCTGCAGCGCCGGCCGCACGAACACGTCGGCGGCGTTGTCGACCGTCGCCGATGCCACCCACCGCTGCAACTCGGCGGCCGCATTGATGGCCGCGATCGTCACCTGGGCGGCGACGTGCGGATCGAGCGGCCGGATCGAGCCATCGATCATGCCGTCGACCACCACGCTGGTCATGCGCTCGGTGAGCCGGAACTGGGTCCGCCGCACGCGGTCACGCTGTACCTCCTCGGGCAGCGCGCTGACCGCGGTGGCCCGCAGCAGCGGTCCCTCGGCCGACAGCTGGTAGCGCACCAGCGCGCGCGCCGCTGCACAGGCTCGGCTCCAGCCGCTGCCCGGGCCGTCTTCGGCCAGGCTGAGCGCGCGGCGCACCACCGCAAAGGTGCGGTCGAAGCACTCGGAGATCAGGTCGTGCTTGTTGTCGTTGTGGTGATAGAACGACCCCTTCGTGACGTTGATGCGCGCCGAGATCTTGTCGACCGACGCGCCGCGGTAGCCTTGCTCGTTGACCAACGCAGTGGCCGCGCGCAGAAAAGCCTCGCTGGTGCCGCCGTTGTCGGCGCCGAGGCGCCAGTGGCGCTCGCTGTCGGCCGCGGCCTGCCAGCCCGAGCCCGCGGCGGGCAGCCCGTGCAGCACGATGTCGGTCAGCCGCTGGGCGACGCGCGGGTATTCATCAACCTCGTAGCGACCGATCCACTGCCGCATGTTGTGCGCCACCGACAGCACGATGTGGCCGCGCGCGTTGAGGTCGTCGCGCGCCAGCTGCGACGTCTCGGGGCCTTTCAGCAGGCTGCGCACGTGGCGGAACATGTCGGTGTAGGCGGCGAACACCTTTTCCGCATGCGGGCTGGGCAGCGCGCGAATGTCGTTGAAGGTGACGATCGGCACATGGCTGCCGAGCTCGATGTCGGCCAGCAGCCGCGCCAGCAACGCATAGAACGCCGTCACACGTGCCTCGATGCTGGCCTCGCGTGAGGCCAGCACGGCCAGTTCGTTGTACGCCTCGATCGTGCGCAGGAAGCAGGCGGTGGCCAGGTCTTCCTTCTTGCGGTAGTAGTAGGTGACGCTGTTCGTCACCAGCCCGACGCTGCCCGCGATGTCGGACAGCGTCGCACCCTTGACGCCGCGCTGGTTGAACAGCATGGCCGCCGCGTTGAGGACGCTTTCGCGCTTTTCCTGGTAGCGCGAGGTCGAAGGCTGCGCTTGCGTGTGCATCGGCTCGGTCGGCGACTCTGTGTGTGCGGGGGGCTCGGTTAGCCCGCCTTCCGCGCGTCGCGCCGAATTATGCCGAGCATGCCGTGTGCGCCCGGCCGCCGCACTCATCGTTCACCCGGCCATGTCTGCACCAGCGCGCGCAGAGCGCTCACCAGCGCCAACGGCTGGTCGACCATCACGTGGTGCCGCGCACCGGGGATCTCGACGCGCGGCGCCGCCGGCCCAGCGAGCGAGCAGGTGTACTGCACGACCTCGGGCGTCACCAGTGCCGATTCGCTGCCCCAGCCGATGGCCACCGGGCAGCCGGCTTCGCGCAGCGCCAGCGCCGCGTCGCTCGGGCCCACCGGCGCCACCTTGGGGTCGAAACGCCAGGTCCACGCCGCGCTGCCATCGCTTGCCGCCACCGGCTTGAGCGACGTGCGCGCAATGTGGTCGGCGATGTACAGGTTCTCGCACAGCTGCTCGGGGGCGAAGCGAAAGCGCGCCAGCGCGGCCGCCAGGCTCGGATAGAGCTTGGTCGGGCGCAGCGCGATCGCCTGCCGCAGGCCCGGCCGGCTGCGCGCCTGGCGCTGCTCGCGCGACATCAACGGCATGTCGAGCGTGAACACGCCGGCCAGCCGCGCACCGTGCCGCTGCGCGCACAGCAGCGAGACGAAGCCGCCGAACGAGTGGCCGACCACCAGCGGCCGCCGCGGCGCGTCGAACAGGCCCGCGGCCTGCGCGGCGGCCATCGCCTCGTCGGCCATGGTCGACGCCGAATAGGCGTCGCGCCAGTCGGAGCCACCCATGCCGGAAAACGACAGGGCCACCACGCGGTGCGTGGCGGCGAAAAAGGGCGCGATGAAGCTCCACCAGCGTGCGTGCGCCATCTTGCCGTGCAGCAGCAGCAGTCCGGGCGCACCGCGCTCGCCCCAGGCCAGCGTCTCGATGCGCGCGCCTTGCACGACGGGCCACACGCATTCGGCCTCGCAGGCCAGCGCGTCGGCGAACCAGCGCGGCTGCGGCGGCGCGGCGCCGTGCAGCGCGGCCAGCGGCGGCGCGATCGCGCCGTCGGCGCGCGCGCGTGGCGGCGGCGCGGGAGCGACAGAGGTTTCGCCGGCGCCGGTTTCGCGCGCGTTCAGAGGCTGCATCGTCAACGGCGCGCCGCCATCGCCTGCGCCAGTTCGTTGTGGACCTGCGCGACGCCGCTGTCGGGCACCGTCTCGCCGGCGCGGGTGGAGATCTCGGCGAAGTGGGCGGCCACGCGCTCGGCGGCGTCGGGGCCAGTGCCGATGTGCATGCCGTGCGTCAGCGTGACATGGGCGCGCGCGAAGGTGCCGGCGCCGGCGCACAGGACCGTTCGCGTCGGTGCGTCCTGCGACACCAGCACCAGCAGCCCGGGCGTCACCGACTCGGGCGTCAGCAACTCCAGCATCTGCGGCTGCAGCAGGCCCTCGGTCATACGCGTGGCGGCCGTGGGCGCCAGGCAGTTGACGCGGATGCCGTCCTTGGCGCCCTCGATCGCCAACGTCTGCATGAGCCCGACCAATGCCATCTTGGCGGCGCCGTAGTTGGCCTGACCGAAGTTGCCATACAGGCCCGAAGAGGACGTCGTCATCACCACGCGGCCGTATTGTTGCGCGCGCATCGTGTTCCATACCGCATGCGTGCAGACCACCGCGCCCATCAGATGCACCGCCACCACGGCGCGAAAGTCGTCGAGCGTCATCTTGCCGAAGCTCTTGTCGCGCAGGATGCCGGCGTTGTTGACCAGGATGTCGACGCGACCCCAGGTGGCGAGCGTGTCGGAGACCATCTGCGCGACGGCCGCTTCGTCGGTCACCGACGCGTGGTTGGCCATCGCGGTGCCGCCACCGGCGCGGATCTCGGCAACCACGGCGTCGGCCGCACTGGCCCATGCATGTGCCCCCTCGCTCGCTGCGCTCGCATCCCCCCGAGGGGGAACCGTCGGCTGGGGGCGGCCCGGCGCCGACTGGGACCCCTCAGTCGCGGGGCGCCCGAAGTCGTTGACCACCACCTTCGCACCGCGCGCAGCCAGCGCCAGAGCATGCTGACGCCCGAGGCCGCCACCGGCGCCGGTGACGATGGCCACGCGGCCGTCAAAGGAAATGCCCATACTCGCCTTTCCAAAACTCTGGTATGTTCCCGTCGCGAACGTGAACCGGATCGATTCTCAGGGGAAGTTCGAGCCAGCTTAACTGGCTTTCAGAAAAACGGGTTTGGCGCAAACGAGCATGCGCGAGCCCGCAGGAGACGCCGATGTCGTTGTTCTCGCTCGACGGCAAGGTGGCCGTCATCACCGGATCGTCGCGCGGCATCGGCAAGGCCATCGCCGAGCGCATGGCCGAGCACGGTGCCCAGGTCGTGATCTCGTCGCGCAAGGCCGAGCCTTGCCAGCAGGTCGCCGATGCGATCAACGCCAAGTTCGGCAGCGGCCGCGCGATCTCGATCCCCGCCAACATCTCGCGCAAGGACGAGCTGAAGGCCTTGGCCGACAGCACCAACCGCCAGCTCGGCAAGATCGAC
>DASTZF010000065.1:0-3353 GCA_035764445.1 Burkholderiaceae bacterium | reverse complement strand
TGCTCGATGGCGAGAACCTGCGCGCGATGACCGGGCACGTGCAAGACGGCCTCACCACGACGGGTCGCGACGAGACCCTGCCGCCGCGCGCCACCTCGGTGGTCGGTCGCGCGTTCCTCGAGCGAAAGACGCTTCATATCGATGACGTCGCAACGCTACCCGACGACGAGTTTCCCGATGCGCGGGCGATGCAGCGGCGTCATGGATACCGGACAGTCCTGGCCGTGCCCATGTTGCGCGACGCCGAGTCGATCGGCGTGATCTCGGTTCTGCGCATGCAGGTCCAGCCTTTCTCGGCTGCGGAAGTCCGCCTGATGGAGATCTTCGCTGACCAAGCCGTCATCGCGATTCAGAACGCTCGTCTGTTCAACGAGGCCAGGGAGGCCCGCGCTGCGGCCGAAGCTGCCAACGAGGCGAAGAGCACGTTCCTGGCGACGATGAGCCACGAGATCCGCACGCCGATGAACGCGGTGATCGGCATGAGCGGTCTGCTGCTCGATACGGCGCTGTCCGATGAGCAGCGTGACTTCGCGTGCACGATCCGCGATTCCGGTGACGCGCTGCTGACGATCATCAACGACATCCTCGACTTTTCGAAGATCGAGGCAGGGCGCATGGAGATCGAGCGCCAGCCGTTCGACCTGCGCGAGTGCATCGAGTCGGCGCTCGACCTGGTGGCCGCACGCGCAGCCGAGAAGCAGCTCGACCTGGCGTATGTCTACGAGGGCGACGTGCCCACCGCCGTCAGCGCCGACGTCACGCGGCTGCGGCAAATCCTGCTGAACCTGCTGTCGAACGCCGTGAAGTTCACCGAGACCGGCGAGGTGGTGCTCAGCGTGTCCGCGCAAGACAGCACGCTGCATTTCGCCGTGCGCGACACCGGCATCGGCCTCGCGCCCGCGGCCATCGGGCGATTGTTCCAGAAGTTCAGCCAGGCCGATTCCAGCACGACGCGCAAGTACGGCGGCACCGGGCTGGGCTTGGCGATCAGCAAGCTGCTCGCCGAGCTGATGGGCGGATCGATGGGGGTCGAGAGCGAGGGCCCCGGGCGCGGCAGCACCTTCCGCTTCACGATCGAGGCGCCCGCCGCCGAGCTGCCGCGCGGCGCGCGGCGCGAGTTCCTCGGCGAGCAGCCCACGCTGAAGGGCAAGCGCATCCTGGTGGTCGACGACAACGCGACCAACCGACGCATCCTGGCGCTGCAGGCCGCCAAGTGGGGCATGGTGGTGCACGCTGCCGACTCGGCCGACGCGGCGCTGCGAGCCCTGACGGCGGATCGCTACGACCTGGCGATCGTCGACATGCATATGCCGGGCACCGACGGTGCCACGCTGGCCCGCGGCATCCGCAGCGCCGGGCTTACGATGCCGCTGGTACTGTTCACGTCGGTCGGCCGGCGCGAGGCCGAAGGTCGGCTCTTCGCCGCCACGCTGGCCAAGCCGCTGCGGCAGAGTCAGCTGTTCGACGTGCTGGTGCACCTGCTCGGCGGCGAGCCCCGGGCGAGCGCCGCCGCTGCCCGCACACCGGCTGTCGACGCCGCGATGGCCGAGCACCATCCGCTGCGCATCCTGCTGGCCGAGGACAACCTGGTGAACCAGAAGCTCGCGCTGCGGCTGCTGTCGCAGATGGGCTACCGCGCCGATGTCGCGGCCAGCGGCGTCGAGGCTGTCGAAGCCGTGCAGCGTCAGCCCTACGACGTGGTGCTGATGGACGTGCAGATGCCCGAGATGGATGGGCTGGAAGCCACGCGCGAGATCCGCCGCCGCTGGTCCGACGGCGCACGCCCGCGCATCGTCGCGATGACCGCTAATGCGATGCAGGGCGACCGTGAGGAGTGCCTCTCGGCCGGCATGGACGATTACCTGACCAAGCCGATCCGCGTCGAGGCGCTGGTCGGTGCACTCGCGCATACTGCCGCGCGCAAGGACGCCTGATGCCCGATTCGATCGACCGCGCCGTCTTCAGCGAGCTCCAGCAGACCGCCGGCGCCGACTTCGTCGTCGAGCTGGTCGACACCTTCGCCGAAGAGGCGCCGGGGATGTTCGCCGAGCTGCGGGCCGCGTACACGGCGGGCGCGGCCGAGCGCTTTCGCCGCGCGGCGCATTCGCTGAAGACCAATGCAAACACCTTCGGCGCCACGGCGCTCGGCACCCAGGCGCGCGAGCTCGAGCTCGGCGGGCTGCCGGCCGGCGCCGCCGGCATCGACGCCTTGCAGGCGCTGTTCGACGCCACCGTGCCAGCGCTGAAGGAACTCGCCCGTGGCTGAAAGCGGCGCGCGGCTCCTGGTGGCCGACGACAACAAGGTCAATCGGTTGCTGCTGGCACGCAACCTCACCTTGCAGGGTCACCAGGTCGAGAGCGCCGAGAATGGCCGCATCGCGCTCGAGATGCTGCGCCGGGGTGGCTTCGATCTGCTGGTGCTGGACATCGAGATGCCCGACATGGATGGCTTCCAGGTGATGGAGCAGCTGGCGGCCGACAAGGCGCTGCGCGACATTCCGGTGATCGTGACGAGCTCTCTGGAGGGCGTGGCCACGATCGTGCGCTGCATCGAGCTCGGTGCCGACGACTACCTGCACAAGCCGGTGAACCCGGTGCTGCTGAAGGCGCGCATCAGCTCGAGCCTGGAGAAGAAGCGCCTGCGCGATCAGCAGAAGGCGCTGGTCGAGCGCTTTGCGACCTCGGCAGTGGCGGCCGACCTGCAGCAAAGCGGCTTCGCGCTCGGTGGCAAGCGCGTGCCGGCGACCGTGATGTTCTGCGACATCCGCGGCTTCACGACGATCGTCGAGAGCCAGGGTCCGGAAGAGACGATCGAGTTGCTGAACACCTGGTACACGCTGATGTTCGAAGCCATCACGGCGCAAAGCGGCGTCGTCAACCAGATGATCGGCGACGGCTTGATGGCGATCTTCGGCGCGCCGCTGCCGGTGGCCGAGCCGCCGCTGGCCGCGGTGCGCGCCGCACTCGAGATGACCGAGATGATCGAGCTGCTCAACGCCGAGCGCGCCGCCGAAGGCAAGGCTGCGTTGGCGATCGGCGTCGGCATCGCCACCGGCGACGTGTTCGCGGGCTACACCGGCACGCAGGAGCGCGCCACCTACACCTGCGTCGGCGACACCGTCAATCTCGCCGCCCGGCTGGAGGCGCACACCAAGCTCGCGGTGCGCGGCATCCTCGTCGACGGTGCCACGCACGCCGCGCTGGCCGGCCGCGTGGCCAGCGAGGCGCTCGGTCCGGTGCAGTTCAAGGGCAAGGCGCAGGCGGTCGACGTGTTCGCGATCGCGACCGCGCGGTCGGCCTGACCGATCGCACGGCCTTCAGGCCGCGCGCGCCAACGCGCGCACCACCTCGGG
>DASTZF010000064.1:0-3813 GCA_035764445.1 Burkholderiaceae bacterium | reverse complement strand
TCAACTTCAACGACAACCTCGGCATCCTCAGCTCGATCTCGCGGCAGGACATCACCGAGCGCGATCAGCAGGCGTCGCGCGATGCCTATCAGGCCTTCAAGCAGCTGGTCGACCAGTTTCCCGACTCCAAGTACAGCGCCGACGCGCGCGTGCGGATGGACTACATCGTCAACGCGCTGGCGGAGTACGAACTGCACGTCGCGCGCTACTACTACCGGCGCGGGGCGTTCCTGGCGGCCGCCAATCGCGCGCAGCACACGGTGCGCGAGTTCCAGCAGACGCCGTCGGTCGAGGAGGCGCTGTACATCCTGGCGCAGAGCTACGACAAGCTCGGGCTGAACGACCTGCGCGACGACGCCGATCGCGTGCTGAAGGCCAACTACCCCGACAGCCGCTTCCTGCGCGAGGGCATGCGCAAGCGCGACACGGCGTGGTGGGTGTTCTGGTGAGCGCTGAAGGAATCGCTGCGCGATTCTTCAGCGAACTTGATCGAGACTCAGTGCATCGCCGCCAGCTCGTCGAGCCAGGCCAGCGCTTGCGCCTCGTCGTGCAGCGGCGTCATCGGTGGCAGCGCGCGCAGCAGTCGCTTGCCGTAGGCCATCTGGCGTACGCGCACGTCGCCGATCACCAGGAGACCGCGGTCGT
Organism: Burkholderiaceae bacterium; assembly: GCA_035764445.1. Classification (GTDB taxonomy): domain Bacteria; phylum Pseudomonadota; class Gammaproteobacteria; order Burkholderiales; family Burkholderiaceae_C; genus JAEUPI01. Next base: position 3,168 of record DASTZF010000064.1, on the reverse strand, counting down.
CTTCGTGCCGGATTAGCCGGCCGGCCCCCTGCTTCAGCGACACCGCTGCGTCAGCGACGAAGTAGTCGTTGAACGGGTCGCGACCGCGCGCGCGCAACGCTTGCGCGCGCGCCTGCACCAGTGGGTCGTTCGGTGGCGGAAACGGCAGTTTGTCGATCAGCACGCATTGCAGTGCGTCGCCTGGCACGTCGATGCCCTCCCAGAAACTCTGCGAGCCCACCAGCACGCGGCCGCGCCCGGAGACGAAACGCTCGAGCAACAGCCGCCGCGGTTGCGTGCCTTGCACCAGCACTTCGAGTGCGACGCCAGCACGCTCGGCGGCCGCTTGCAGCGCCTGCGCGATCGGCTCGAGCACACGCAGCGTGGTGGTCAGCACGAAGGTGCGGCCGCCCAGGTGCGCCGCCAGCCTGGCGGCGAGCTCGCCGATCGCATGCGGGTGGCGCGCGTCGTTGGGCTTGGGCAGCTGCGACGGCACCCACACCCTGGCGTGGGCCGGATAGTCGAACGGGCTGTCGACGCGCAGCTTGCTCGCGTCCTCGAGCGCGGCGGCCTCGCTGAACCAGCTCAACCGCTCGTCGTCACCGAGCGTCGCCGACGTGAAGACCCAGCAGCGCGGCGCGCTGGCACGTTGCTCGACCAGCAGCTCGCGGATGTCCAGCGGCGACTCGATCAGGCGCGCGTCACGCGGGCCGACGTCGATCCAGCGCACGCGCTCGTCGGCGGCGGCTTGTGCGAACAGCGAAGCGCGCTGCGACAGCCGCGACAGATCGGGCGCGGCGCCGAGCAGCTCATCGAGCGCCGCCACCACACGATGCAAGGCAGCGGCCAGCGAGTCGAGCGCCGTGGCAAATGCCGGCGCGCTCGCGCGCTCGTCCCAGGCCAGCTTGACGATGCCGCGCAGATCGCGCAGCGGTCCAGCGCACACCAGCCGCAGATCGCGCGCGGCGCGCTCGCAGTCCGCGGCCAACGCCTGCCAGTCGCGCAGGCCGCGCGCCTGCGAGAGCCCGCCTGCCAGCAGGTCGCGCGCGAAGTCGATCAACTGAGTGGTGCCCAGTTGCACGCCGAGGAACTGCACGCCCGTCTCGACCAGTTGGTGGGCTTCGTCGAACACTGCCACATCGACCGTCGGCAGCAGCTCGGCGACACCGCTGTCGCGCAGCGCGAGGTCGGCGAAGAACAGATGGTGGTTGATCACCACCAAGTCAGCGGCCATCGCGTCGCGCCGCGCGCGCATCACGTGGCAGTCGCGGTGCGATGGGCATTCGGTGCCCAGGCAGTTGTCGCGCGTCGACGTGACCAGTGGAATCACCGGCGAGCGCTCGTCGAGTCCCTCGAGCTCGGCCAGGTCGCCGGTGCGGGTGGCGGGGGCCCACTGCTCGATGCGAGCCAGCGTGCGCACCGCGAAGCGGTCGGGCAGCGTCGCGCTCGCGCGCGCCTGCTGCAGCCGGTGCAGACACAGGTAGCTGGCACGGCCTTTCAGCAGCGCCAGTCGTGCGGGCTGACGCAGCATGCGGGTCAGGCGCGGCAGATCGCGCAGGAACAGCTGGTCCTGCAAGCTCTTGGTCGCGGTGCTGACCAGCGCCCGACGCCCCGACAACAGCAGCGGCACCAGATAGGCGAAGGTCTTGCCCACCCCCGTGCCCGCCTCGGCGACCAGTGCCTCACGCTGCTCGATCGCACGCGCGACAGCCTCGGACAGTGCCTGTTGCGCGCCGCGCTCGACGAAGCCGGGGTCGGCCGCGGCCAGCGGGCCACTGGCCGACAGCGCCTGCGCTGCGGCCTGTTGCAACACAAGCGCATCGTTGCAGGTTGCGCTCATGCGGGTCCCTCGATGTCACGCGGCGTCCCTCCGCGGGGGACTGCGCGCGTTGTGAACGGCCGTGCGGCGCTCACGCCGGTTCCGGTGGATCGAGTTCGGTTTCCAACCTGACGATCTGGTCGCGCAGCAGCAACCGGCGCTTCTTCAGCCGCCGCAGCACGAGTTCATCGACCGGCGTCTGCACCGACATGGCATCGATCGCACTGTCCAGGTCCGCATGTGCCATGCGCAGTTCGATCAGGCGACGCTGCGGCGAATGCAGGTTTTCGTCCATCGGGGCGGGCTTTGGCGACGCGGCTTGACAACGGCAATGTGCGCTCGGGCGCGGCTTTCGTCCACCGGACAAGGTGCCGCGCGCACATTGCACGCTGCGGCGTAGAGTCCCGAGTTTATAGTCCCCTCATGCCACGCGCCCCCAAGGGCTACCGCCTCGTTGCCGCCACCGGCATCCACAAGGGCGACCGCGCCTACCAGCAGGATCAAGTCGAAATCGTCGCGCACCCGCGGGTGCCCGGCTGTGCGCTGGCCGTGCTAGCAGACGGCATGGGCGGCAAGAGCGGTGGCCGCAAGGCGGCCGATCAAGTGATCCTGACCGCCAAGCAGATCTTCGAGCGCCACGCGCCATCGAAGGACGACCCTGCCGAGATGCTCAAGCAGGTCGTGATGGAGTCGCACCTGATGATCAAGCTGACCGCGATCACCGCCGAGGAAGAGCCGCACAGCACGATCGCCGCCTACCTGATCGGACCCGAGCGCGAGTGCGACTACGTGCACGCCGGAGACTCGCGGGTGTACCACTTTCGCGGCCCCGACCTGGTCAGCCGCACCAGCGACCACTCGTACGTGCAGCGGCTGATCAGCGAAGGCAAGATCACCGAGGAGCAGGCCAACGCCCACCCGCAGGCCAACCTGCTGACCGGTTGCCTGGGCACGCAGAACGACCCGCCGCTGGCGACCGACCACATCGACAAGCTCGAGGTCGGCGACAGCCTGCTGGCCTGCAGCGATGGTCTGTGGCACTACTTCACCCCCAAGGAGCTGGGTGCCATCGTGCACGCACTGCCGCCGCGCGAGGCCAGTGAGATGCTGGTCAGCAAGGCGCGTCAACGCGCCCGCGGCGCGGGCGACAACCTGTCGCTGGCGCTGATCCGCATCGATTCGCTCACCTGAGCGGCCGCGACGCGGCCGACGCGCTCTGTGCCGGCGCGCTCGGCACCGGCAGGGGAGCGGCCGGCGCGCGCTGCTCCGCGCGCTCGGCGTTGCGCTTGCGCACCGCCTCCTCGTGCGCCTGCGCCCGCTCGCGGCGCTCCTGCGACTCGGCGGCGCGATCGGCAGCCTCGGCCCCGGCC
>DASTZF010000063.1:0-2808 GCA_035764445.1 Burkholderiaceae bacterium | reverse complement strand
CTGCAGGCTCTCGATGCGCGCCGGAGGCCCGATGTCGTCGCGCAGCGCTTGCACGAAGGCGTCGAGCCGATCGGTCGGCCCGCAGGCGTGAATGACGACACCACGCCCGACGTTGGCCACCCAGCCGCGCAGCCCGTATTGCAGGGCAAGGTGCTGCGCGCTGGCGCGGAATCCGACGCCTTGCACGACGCCCGCGATGCGGATCAGCTCGGCGCGTTCGCCGCCGTGCTGGTCGGCGCTGTTGCTCATCGCTCGTCGTCCTCGCCGCGCGCAACCGGTGACTCCTGCGCGAGCGACGCGGCCGGCGCCAGCACCTCGGCGATCAGGCCCTGCATGCGGCGCCAGTGGCTGCCCTCCCAGAACACGCGCGCGCAGCCTTCGCAGGCGCTGAAGCGCTCGAACATCGCCGCCACGCGCGGCGGTAGCTGCGGCAACGCCTGCGCCTTGTCGATCGCCACCAGCCTCGCATTGCAGTGCAGGCAGCGCGTGAACGGGCGCGCGCTGCGCGCCAGGTCGAGCCGCCCGAACACCTCGCGCAACTGATCGACCGAGCGCAGCGCGCGCACGTACACGCCGTGCGTGATGCCGCGGCGCTTCAGCAGCTCGCGGTCGCGCGTCAGCGCGATGCGGCGGTCGCTGCTGGCCAGGCGCTCGATCTCGTGGTCGGCGTAGGCGTTGTCGTACAGCGTGTCGAAGCCCATCATGCGCAGCAGGTGTGCCAGGCCCCCGAGGTGCGCGTCGGCGACGAAGCGGTTCACGCGCAGCGGCTGCTCGCGCAGCCGCAGCAACGGCGTGACGTCGAACGACTCGAAGGTCGGGTACACCGCGACGCGGTCGCCGTCGACCAGCAGCTTGTCGAAGCCCACCGATTCGCCGTTGACGAGGATCAGCTCGACCTCGGTGTGCGGCACGCCGAGCGCCTCGACCATGTGCTTGGTCGTCGCCGCGCGCGCACACGGCACGCTGAACTCGCGGCCGCGGCGCTCGGGTGCGAGAAAGTCGTTCAGTTCCTCGTAGAAGCGGAACGTCGCGCGCACCGCGCCGGGCGACCAGCCGTCGTGCGGGTGGGCGTCCATGGCGCTACCTTACCGCCATCGGGCGGCGGCGGTGAACGCCGCGCCGGCCGCGGGACGCCGCAGGCCGTCGACCAGCCTCGCCACCCAGTCCCGGCCTCCCCCTGCGAGCTCACGTGCGCGGTGGCTACGGCATACTCGCGGCGATCGAGTGAACGCCAGCACCGTGGCCGCGGTCCATCTGCCATCGCCTCCCGTGGTGCGTTACTGCAGCACTGCCGACGGCGTGCGCATCGCCTTCGAGCAGCTCGGCAGCGGACCGCCGATCGTCAAGGCAGCCAACTGGATGTCGCACCTCGACGAGGACCGCGACAGCCCGCTGTGGCGCCACTGGCTGCGGCTGCTGACCGACGGCCGGCAGCTGACGCGCTTCGACGGGCGCGGCTACGGGCTGTCGGAGCGCGACCCGCCCGTGCTCAGCTTCGATGCGATGGTCGCCGACATGGAGGCGGTGGTCGACGCCGCACGGCTCGAGCGATTTGCGCTGCTCGGCTTCTGCCACGGCGGGCCACTAGCGCTCGCCTATGCGGTGCGGCATCCCGAGCGAGTGCGTGCGCTCGTGCTGTGCGGCACCTATGCGCAAGGTCGTGCGGTGCGCGACCCGGTCGGCGCCGATCGCGCCGAGCGCGAGATGTTGCTGAAGCTGATCGAGCTCGGCTGGGGACAGGACAACCCGGCTTATCGCCAGGTGTTCGCGACCAAGGCGATGCCGCAGGGCAGCGCCGAGGCGCTGACGGCGTACTGCGCGATCCAGCGTGCATCGGCCACGCCGCAGCAGGCGCGGCGGCTGACCGAGCTGTTCTGGAGCATCGACATCACCGATCGCCTCGGCGCACTGCGCTGTCCGACGCTGGTGTTGCACGCGCGGCGCGACGACCTGGTGCCGTTCGCTCAGGGTCAATTGCTGGCGCAGCGCATCCCCGGCGCGCGCCTGGTGCCGCTCGACTCGGCCAATCACGATCTGCTCGAGCACGAAAGCGCGTGGCCGGTGCTCGTCGACGCGGTGCATAAGTTCCTCGCCGCTCATGCCGGCACCCCTCAGCCGCGCGACGGGCGCAGCGTGCAGCAGTTGACCGAGCGCGAGCGGCAGGTGCTGCACCAGGTGGCACGCGGACTCGACAACGACGAGGTGGCCGCGACGCTGGGCCTGAGCGAGAAGACGGTGCGCAACCACGTCAGCGCGATCTTCGCGAAGCTGCAGTTCAGCAGCCGCAGCCGCGCGATCGTGTGGGCTCGCGACGCCGGGCTCGGCCGCGACGGCACCTGAGCGAATCGGGACCGCGGTCCTGCCAGGGGCGGGTGCGATCGGGACGGCATCCTCATGCGCGAGCGCGCTGCGGTCGATTCAATGTCGCGCTGACGTCCGCGCCGCCTCGGTGCGGCGCACCAGGAGACCGACGATGACACCCGCCCAGATCGAGCTCGTGCAAGCGAGCTTCACCCGACTCGCCGACCGCGCCGACGCGGTGGCCGGCGCGTTCTACGACCGCCTGTTCGCGCTCGACCCCACGCTGCGCCCGCTGTTCGCCGCCGACCTGCGCGCGCAACGCGCGAAGCTGATGACGATGCTCGCCACGGCGCTGCAGGGGCTGCACGACCTGCCGTCGCTGCTGCCCGCGGCGCGCGCGCTCGGCGCGCGCCATGCTCGCTACGGCGTGCGCGACGAGCACCACGCGATCGTGGGCCGGGCGTTGCTCGACACGCTGCGCGACGGCCTGGGCCGCGCGTTCACGCC
>DASTZF010000062.1:0-5394 GCA_035764445.1 Burkholderiaceae bacterium | reverse complement strand
GGCGCCTCCGTTCAGTACGCTGACAGACGAACAAAGCCGAGTGCGACGATGATCCGCGCCAACGAATTCACCAACACGGCCGTGCTGTGGGCACGCCCACTTCCGGCGGTCTCGTCGCGCGGTGACGTGCGCGACACTGCGGCCTGGTTCGACGCCGGCGGCGCGGGCACGGACGTCACCATTGGCGGCGATCTGGCGCCGGCGGCGCGTGGCCTTTCGGTCGAGCAGCACGCGAGCCGGGTGTTGATGCACCTGCGCGACGACGGCGATCGCCGCAACTGAGCGCACGGTCGCCCGAATGACCGCAGCACTGATGGCCGAACCGCGTTGGGCGCAAGCGGCCCAGGCACTCGTCGAAGGCTGCATCGATCTGCCGCACGAGGATGATCGTGTCGCGCTGCTGAGCGCCGTGTGCGACGGACTCGGCGAAGATCTATACCCCGCGTTCCTGCGTATCCTGTCGCTGATCGGCCAGCACGGTGATCATGCGGCTCGCGCCGCTGTTGCCAACGTGCTGGTACACGCGCTACGCACTGGCCGCTTGCCCAGCGGCAGGCGCAGCGCCTGGGGCGCCGATGCGTCGAGCGCTCCCCCGATGAGCTACGGCCACACGCGCAGCCTCGGGCCGCTCGAGTACGTGTGCGCTTGGCACGCCCAGGCCGATGCAGGCCGCGCGCTGACGGCCGAGCAGTTCCATGCCGCCGCGCGCTCGTTGATGGACCTGATCGCCAGCAGTGACGACGCGCGCAAGCTGTACTGCGAGAAGCTGCTGGCCGACGTCGACGATCCGATCGCCGGCGCGCTGACGCGCCAGACGCGCCACGCGCTGCGCGAGCTCGCGCTCGCGTGGGCGGCGGGCGCCGACGCACTCGATGCCAGCACGCGTTTCGTCAACGCGCTGCCGCAGGGGCGCGACAGCTCGCTCGCCTCGCGCATCTCGCAGCCCGCGTATTCACTGCGCTGACGTGCACCCGCCCGCGGCCGCGGCGCAGAAGGCGACCGACGCGCTGGGCGTTGCCGCGCGCCGCGGCTGACCTCGGTCGCAGGCCCCGACGAGAAAGGGCGCCGGTGGGCGCCCCTGTTGTCGTCTCGTACGGCGAGCAGGCTTCGACATGGCGAGCAAGCCACTCGAGCCGATGGCGGGCGCCCGAAAGAACGGCCCGGGCCGCTTGCGAGCGGCACCAATCGTGCCGACTCGACAAGCGGGCCCGGGCCGCTGGACCAATTGCAGTGACGTGGCTGCGCGATCAGGGCAGCTTGACGTCGAAGCCGGGGCCGCCGAACTGCAGATCCCAGCCGGGGCCGCCGACTTGCAGGTCGCGGCCGGGGCCACCGAACTGCACGTCATTCCCGCTGCCGCCGAGTTGCACGTCGTTGCCGCTGCCGCCGAATTCCCAGTCGTTGCCGGCGCCGCCGCTCTGGAAGTCGTTGCCGCTGCCGCCGACCAGCAGGTCGTTGCCACCGCGCCCGAACTGAATGTCGTTGCCGCTGCCACCGTCGAACACGTCGTTGCCGGCGCCGCCGATCATCAGGTCGTTGCCGCTGCCGCCGTCGGCGTGGATGTTGGCCGTGACGTTGGCGTCGACGATCAGCGTGTCGTTGCCGCAACCGAGGTTGAAGTTGGTGTGCTCGAGTTGCTGCTTGGTCATGTACTGGGTCTGACCGTTGATGTCGACCTTGTACAGGCCCAGCAGCCCAAGCAGGCCCGGGGCTTGCGAGATGTGGACGGTGTCGTTGCCGTTACCGGTGTTGATCGTGTTGGTGGTACCGATGGAAGAGATGCCTGACATGATGAGAACTCCTTGCGATGGGGGTGTGATGCGACACGGTCTTCGAAACGTCCGCATCGCTGAGTTGCATTGGAGCTTTTCGCGTGCAGTGTTCCAAGACGGCGCGTTCGCTAGCTGGGGCCGACCCCAGTTGGGGTCGCCCGCAATGCCGACCGCTCGGCAGCCGCGCTTGGGACTACGCCTCTGCCACCACGCAGCGCACGTCGGCCTCGGCCAGCAGCGCCTTGTATGGCTCCGACGGAGCGCGGTCGGTGAACAGGCAGTCGATGTGGGTCAGGTGCGCCACCTCGACCATCGCGGGTCGATTGAACTTGCTGTGGTCGGCCGCCAGCCAGACCTGGCGTGACTGCTCGATGATCGCGCGCGCGACCTTGACCTCGCGGTAGTCGAAGTCGCGCAACGTACCGTCGGCCTCGATGCTCGAGATGCCGATCAGGCCGATGTCGACGCGGAACTGCTTGATGAACTCCACCGTCGCCTCGCCGATGATGCCGCGGTCGCGTGAGCGCACGAGGCCGCCGGCGACGATCACTTCGCACTCCGGGTTGTCCGACAGGATCGCCGCCACGTTCAGGTTGTTGGTGATGACGCGCAGCCCCTTGTGCTGCAGCAGCTCGCGCGCCACCGCCTCGGTGGTGGTGCCGATGTTGATGATCATCGAGCAGCCCTGCGGCACCGCCTTGGCCACCGCGCGCGCGATCTGGCGCTTGGCCTGCTCGTTCAGATGCTGGCGCTGGCGATAGCCGATGTTCTCGGTGGTCGAGCTCGGCACGCGCGCGCCGCCGTGATAGCGCGCAAGCAGTCCGGCGTCGGTCAGCAGGCCGACATCGCGGCGCACCGTCTGCAGCGTGACGCCGAAGCGCTCGGCCATCGCCTCGACCGTCAGCACGCCGTGCTCGCGCACCGCCGCCAGCAGATCGCTTTGCCGCGGGTTGGGCGTGAACGCGCGCGGCGCGTGTGTGGCCGTGCGGGGGGCAGGACTGCGACGAGTCATGGTCTCGATGTCGGTGGGCACGCGGCTGCATCAACCGAGCACCACCGGGTTGCGCGCTGCGAGCGTAGGCGATTCGAGCCTTTTCGCAACCACGCGATTGTCCGCTTGCCCAAGGTCTTGGATTCGGCTAAAACGAATCCATTCGAAGCAAAACGAAAGCATGCAAGCAGCGACGATCCCGCCGGAGGTCGACGTGCTGGTGGTGGGCGGGGGCATCAACGGCGCGGGCATCGCGCGCGACCTCGCCGGGCGCGCACTGTCGGTCCTGCTGTGCGAGCAGCACGACCTCGCGTCGCACACGTCGTCGTCGTCGACCAAGTTGATCCACGGCGGCCTGCGCTACCTCGAGCACTACGAGTTCTCGCTGGTGCGCAAGGCGCTGGCCGAGCGCGAAGTGCTGTTGAAGAGCGCGCCGCACATCATGTCGCCGCTGCGCTTCGTGATGCCGCACGACCCGGCGATGCGGCCGGTGTGGATGATCCGCGCCGGCCTGTTCCTGTACGACCACCTGGCGCGCCGCGAGTGGCTGCCGCCGTCGCGCGCGGTGAGCCTCGCCCGCCATCCGGCCGGTGCGGCGCTGAAGCCGCAGTTCACGCGCGGCTTCGTCTATTCCGACGGCTGGGTCGACGATGCGCGGCTGGTGGTGCTGTGCGCGCTCGATGCGCGAGCGCGCGGCGCCAGCGTGCTGACGCGCTGGCGCTGCGACCGCGCTCGCGTCGACGGCGGCCGCTGGGTCGCGGAGTTGAGCGGTGCCGACGGTGCGACGCGCCGCGTGCGTGCCCGCGCACTGGTCAACGCCACCGGGCCGTGGGCGTCGAGCTTCCTGCACCAGCAGCTCGGCGTGCCGCAGGCGCCGTCGTTGCGGCTGGTCAAGGGCAGCCACATCATCGTGCCCAAGCTGTTCGACCACGATCACGCCTACATCTTCCAGAACGCCGACCGTCGCATCATCTTCGCCATCCCCTACGAGGGCGACTTCACGCTGATCGGCACCACCGACGTCGAGTGCCACGGCGACCCCGGCGACGCGCACGCCGACGCACAGGAAGTGGCCTACCTCTGCGAGCAGGCGAACCGCTACCTGGCACGCGAAGTGACCCCGGCTTCGGTGGTCTGGAGCTACTCCGGCGTGCGGCCGCTGCTCGACGACGAGACCGGCGATCCGTCGGCGGTGACGCGCGACTACCAGCTCGAGGTCACGAGCGCGCCGGCGCCGCTGCTGTCGGTGTGGGGCGGCAAGATCACCACGTTCCGCAAGCTCGCCGAGCAGGCGGCCGACCAGCTCTGCAGCGCGCTGCAGGTGCGTGCCGCCTCGTGGACCGAGGGTGCGCTGTTGCCGGGGGGCGATCTGTCGGCCTGGGTCGCGTCGAGCGGCCGCCCCGACACCGACATCGCCCGCTTCCAACACGCACTGTCGGTGCGTCGGCCCGAGCTGACGCCGGCCCTGTGCCGCCGCTGGTCACGCAGCTACGGCTCGCTGGTGCAGCACCTGCTCGACGATCCCGCCGGCCTCGGGCCTCAAGTGGCGCCGGGCCTGCACGAGGCCGAGCTGCGCTACCTGTGCGACCACGAATGGGCGCGCGAGGCCGACGACGTGCTGTGGCGGCGCAGCAAGCTCGGCCTGCACTTCAGCGCAAACGAACGCGCCGCGGTCGCGCGCTGGTTCGCGAATCGCGCCGGAGCAACCAACGCGACAGTTCGTTTGAGCGCGAATTGACTGGGCGTTTCTTCGATTGACATTCGTTTTGTTTCGCACATAGGATCGCCGCGCGGTAGCACCAGCCCGCAGGGATATCAAACCAACGAGGAGCAGCAGATGGATAGGAGACCAGTTGTGACGGCGGCGGCACTGGCAACCGCTGTGATGCTGATGAGTTGCGGTAAGAAGGACGAGGCGCCCGCGGCCGCGGCACCTGCTGCGCAGCCGGCGGCGACCACGGCACCGGCCGCCAAGGCCGGCGGTACCGAGGTCGCCAAGAAGTGGGTCGACAGCGAGTTCCAGCCTTCCGTGCTGTCGAAGGAAGAGCAGATGAAGGAGATGGAGTGGTTCATCGCCGCGGCCAAGCCCTTCGTCGGCATGGAGATCAACGTGCTGTCGGAGACGATCCCGACGCACGAGTACGAGTCGAAGACGCTGGCCAAGGCGTTCTTCGAGATCACCGGCATCAAGGTCAACCACCAGGTGCTCGGGGAAGGCGAGGTCGTGCAGGCGGTGCAGACGCAGATGCAGACCAACCGCAACCTGTACGACGGCTACATCAACGACTCCGACCTGATCGGCACGCACTCGCGGCTGCAGAGCGCGGTGAACCTCACCGACTGGATGGCCGGCGAAGGCTAGGACGTCACGCTGCCGACGCTCGACGTCAAGGACTTCATCGGCATCAGCGTCACCACCGGCCCCGACGGCAAGGTGTGGCAGTTGCCCGATCAGCAGTTCGCCAACCTCTACTGGTTCCGCAAGGACTGGTTCGACAAGCCCGACATCAAGGCCAAGTTCAAGGCCAAGTATGGCTACGACCTCGGCGTGCCGGTGAACTGGAGCGCGTACGAGGACATCGCCAAGTTCTTCTCCGAGGACGTCAAGGAGATCGACGGCAAGCGCATCTA
>DASTZF010000061.1:0-10940 GCA_035764445.1 Burkholderiaceae bacterium | reverse complement strand
CGAAGCGCGGATCGACCGCCTGCGCACGCTCGACGAACAACGCCACTGCTCCATGCGTCAGCGCTTGCGCTCCTGTCTCGGTCCGCTCCGGCACGGCCAGTGGCCCGAGACGGTACAGGTGCTCACCGCGGACCTTCAACGACGCCTGGCTGGTAGCGACGATGCGCAACCCCGGCGCGGCGTCGAGCAGCGCTTGCACGAGCGCAGCGACGCCTCCGAGCAGGTGCTCCGCGTTGTCCAGGGCGAGCAGGATTTCGAGGGGCGCCAGCGCCTTGCCGAGCGCTCCCAGAGGTTCATCGTCACCCGCGGTTCGCACGCCGAGCGCAGCGGCGATGGTCCCGGGGACGGCGGCGGGGTCCGTCACGGAGGCGAGTTCGACCCAGCACACGCCGTGTGCATAGTGCCCCACCCGCCCCGCCAGCAGATGCTGCGCCAGCAAAGTCTTCCCGATGCCGCCCGCGCCCACGACCGTGACCAACCGATGCTCGTCAATGAGCCTGCGAAGGAGCGCAAGGTCATCGTCACGGCTTATGAGGGGCGCGAGTGCTGCAGGAAGGTTGGTCCGCAGCTTGGGCACCTCGGAAACAGTCGCGGTCTCCACCTCCGCGGCGACCGGCTGCCGCCCGTTGCCTTCCTGGACTGCCTCGACCCGAGCGATGAAGCGGTAGCCTCGTCCCGGCACTGTCGCGATCACGTCAACGCCGAGCATCTTGCGCAGCGAACTGATGTGAACGTGCAGATTGCCTTCTTCCACCACCCGGCCATGCCACACGATGTCCATCAGGTCGTTCTTGGTGACGAGGTGGCCGGCGCGCTCGGCAAGCGCCACGAGGACGTCGAATGCACGCGCGCTCAACGCGGCCGGCTTGCCTGAGACGAGCAACTGTCGCTCACGCGGCTGCAGCTCGAAGCGGTCGAAGCGCATGGAGCCGAGCGATGCCGGGTTCGAGGCCACAAGCTGAACCGATGGCGCGGCGGAGTTCGCCACCGGCAGACTAGCACGCCGATCTTGTCCATGGCAGAGCCCATCGAAGCGCCGCTGGCCCCTCGGCTGGATCGGATGGCCTTACGCGCTAGGCGTCGCGCCAGACCGACGAGCGGCCTGGCGCTGCGCTCCGTCGCCCCCGGCTGCCTAGTCGCCATGACGGCGTTCTCCTGCGGCCATTGGGGCGGCTATGGCCGTGCAAGGCTGCTCGTGCCAGCGCCGATAGACAACGACCGCCGGGTGCTCATGCAACTGCCGCGGTGGCTCCGCGCTCAGGAACAGCCCAGCCGGATGCGGATAGAACTTCGACGCATAGTCGTAGGCCTCGTTCGCGGAGCGGCGCTTGACGATGACGGCCGGGTGCTCTCCGAGGCGATGTTCCGCCTCCTGCGCGAAAGCGCCCGTCGAAACGGCCGATACCAGCGACCCCACGGCAACCACGGACAGCGTGGCGCCGGTGGCCAAGAACGTGGCGAGGCTTCGGACAAGAATGAGGTTCATGAGAGGCTTCCTCGTGAAATGGGGATCGATCGAGTCAGTCGCGTTGCTGACCCGGGCCCAATGCTCAATCCGAGGAGCCGTCTTAGTCCTTGCCGGTAGTCTCAATTCTTCCTTAATTCGGCCTGACCATCGACTTCGAGCGGCGGCTTGCCGTGTGTTCAGAACGTCGCGTCTTGGGCCTCGATCTGAGCTCGACGAGGTGCTCCCTTAGCGCTCTGCGGACGGCTACCATGCATTTCACCGAGGCCTTCGGCGAAGGTCAGTAATCGGCGAAGGCGATGGCATTAGCCGCCGAGCACATCGGGGCGCCAAGCTCAGTGAAGCGCGCCCGACGACGACGCATGGATCTGACCCCACACCCGATTCACGGTTGCCAGCACGTGGTTCTAAGCTCGTGGCGGCCACGTGGCACCCAGGGGTCCCGACGTTCAATAGCGGACAGGTGGCTCGTCGCATAGTGAGCACAACTAGGGCTGGTGAAACCGGCTGTGCGGCGCTTCAATAGGCCGCCCGAGGACGGGGTCGATGGCCGGAGGTGACCGTTGGCGCAGGAGGGGTACATGAGATGGCTCGAGCGCTTGGCGCCGATGCTTGCCGTGGTCGTGCTACCACTGTCTCCCATCGACGCTTGTGCGCAGTCCGGCCCGAAAGCGGCGCGCATCGAATTCGTGGTGACCGACAACGAGGCGCGGGCGGGGCCGATCGTCGAGGCGTTCCGGACGGGCATGCGCGAGTTTGGGCACGTGGAGGGCGAGAGCTACGTCCTAAAGATGCACTACGCGGAGGGCCAGGTCGACCGCATCCCGCAGCTCGTGCAGTCTGCTCTCGAGCGCCGTCCTGACGTGCTTGTCGCAGGCAACTTCATCGCGGCGCGCGTCGCCAAGGAGGCCACGCGAACGATTCCGATCGTCGGCGCCTCGTGCGGCCTCGAAGTGCTCGTTGATACCCTGCCGCGGCCGGGCGGCAATCTAACGGGCGTGACCTGCCAGTCGGTGGATTTGGCTGCCAAGCAACTGCAATTGCTGCGCGAAGCCGTGCCGTCAGCCCAACGTTTGGCTGTCCTGAGCGATCCGTCGTCGCCCTATGGGCACCTGACCCTGAGCGGATTGCGCGCGGCCGCCGAGCAGCTCGGTGTGCAGTTGATCGAGGTGCCGGTGCGGCACCTATCGGAATACGGTGGCGCGATGGCCACGATCCGCGGGTCCGGCGCGCAAGCGGTATTCATCGCGCCCGACACGGAGCTCTTCGCGCGCCGGCGGGAGTTGATGCTCTCGCTGAGGACCAACCGGCTCCCGACAATCGGCTTCTTCCGCGACTTCGCCGACGTCGGAGCGCTGATGTCGTACAGCGCCAACCGGTCCGAGCGCTTTCACCGTCTCGCCTGGTACGCCGACCGCATCCTGAAAGGTGCCAAACCCGGCGAGTTGCCGATCGATCAGCCGACGCGGTTTGAGCTGGTAATCAACCTGGGAACGGCTCGGGAGTTGGGGATCACACTGCCGAGCACTTTGCTCCTGCGCGCCGACCAGTTGATCCAGTGATGCAAGGCAGTGGAGTGGTCTGAGGGTTGACCGCTTCATGGCCGAAGCCGAAGCTTGGAGTGCGCCGCCCGAGCGGCCGTTCTGGGTCGGGAGTGCCACTTCACAAGCTACGACAGCGGCCGTTGGCGGTCTCTCTTCGTAGCCGGCCCTACGTTTTCGGATGAAGAGCCGCTTTCGAGGTCGAAGCGGACACAGGCCTGGCGAGGCGTTGAACGACACCCACCAAACCGGCTATCCCTCTCATTCGGTTTCAGCCAATGCGCTGGAAGGAGGGCTACACATAGTTCGCCTATTGGGCATTCTGTGGCGCCCCAAAGCGGGGGTTACCCCCGATCCATCGCCTGTGTCACCTGCTGCAGCAATTCGCGCAGCTGGGTTCCAGAGTTCTCCAGTTCGTCGCGGTGCAGGTCGGCCAAGCGATCGAGCACGCGCGAGCCCTTGGCGGTCAGCTGCAGCTCCACCTTGCGCCTGTCGTCGCGCGACGCCTTGCGCAGCAGCAGCCCCTGCTCCACCAGCCGGTCGACCAGGCCAACCGCGCTGTTGTGCTTGATGAGCAAGTGTTGCGCGAGCTCATTGATGGTCGTCTGCGTGGAGCCGGAGCTGGCGCGCACCACCAGCAATGCCTGGTAGTGCTGGCCCGTGAGGCCAACCTTTGCTGCCTCCACCTCGCTGAAGTTGAGGAACCTGCGCAGCGCGTAGCGAAACGCCGCCAGCGCCGCATAGTCGCCGTCATCGAGCGGAGCCTGCCGGCCCCGGCGGGGGGTACGCGATGCAGCTGGATTGGCGTCGCTGGGCATCTCGATATCTCTGGACGATGACCATCCTAGTCGTGGTACTTTCGACGATTCGTTGACAGTCTATCGCAACACGATACGATTTATATCGTATTACGATGTGTATGATCGAGCTCAGCGGGAACCCGAGCTCCAGGAATCATCATGCCGATCGACCTGCCCCCACTGCCCTATGCACACGACGCGCTCGAACCCTTCATCTCCAGCGCCACCTTGAAGACCCATCACGGCAAGCATCATGGCGCGTACGTCGACAAGGTCAACGCGCTCACCGAAGGCACAGCGCTGGCCAATGAGCCGCTCGCGGTCATCGTCAGGCAGGCGGCACGGCGCAATGGCTCGGCAGCCGCGATGACCGCGCTGTTCAACAATGCCGCGCAAGCGTGGAACCACGCCTTCCATTGGCAGTCCCTGCGGCCACAGGGATCGCCTGGGCCACGAGGTGTGCTCGCCGCGCGAATCAACGCCGACTTCGGCGGCCTGGCGCCGCTGCGCGACGCGCTCAAAGCCGCTGCCACCGGGCACTTTGGCAGCGGCTGGGCGTGGCTGGTCGTCGACGACGGCAAGTTGAAGGTGGTGTCGACGAGCAACGCGGGCACGCCGATCGCGGATGGTCAGGTCCCACTGCTGGTGATCGACGTGTGGGAGCACGCGTACTACCTCGATCACCAGGAGCGTCGCTCGGCCTACGTCTCCGGGGTGGTCGATCAATTGCTCGATTGGGAGTTCGCCAGCCGCAACTTCGACCGCGCCGTGGGTCCGTGAGGGGCGTGCGATGCAAGTCAAGGACATCATGTCCACCATGGTTGTCAGCGTCGCGCCCGGCACCACGGTGCTCGAGGTCGCCGCGCTGCTGCTTCGCGAGCGCGTCAGCGCCGTGCCCGTGCTCGACTGCGGAGAGCTGGTGGGCATGGTGAGCGAAGCCGACCTGATGCATCGGCATGAAATCGGCACCACACGCGTCGCCGCGGCGCGGCCATGGTGGGTGCGGCTGTTCGCCGGAGAGCAGTCGCCCGCCGGCTATGTCGAGGCCCACGCCGCGAAAGTCAGCGACATCATGACCAGCCCCGCCGTCTCGGTGAGCGAGGAAGCGGCGGCGGTGACAGTGGCCGAGTTGTTCGAGGCGCGTGGCCTCAGGCGCGTGCCTGTCGTCAGGGCCGGCCAGGTGGTCGGCATTGTCAGCCGCTCGGATCTCGTTCGGGCCTTTGCCGCGAGCGCGCGGCCGCAGGAGCCCGCGCGACCGACCAGCGACGCTGCCATCCGTCACGCCCTGCTGGGAGAGCTGGAGTCCCAGCCCTGGTGGCGCCCCAATCAATCGCACGTCGCGGTGATCGACGGTGTCGTTCACTACCACGGCCTGACGGAGAGCGCCAATGAGATCGATGCGGCCCGCGTGGCCGCCGAGAACGTGCCCGGCGTGCGACGCGTCGAAGACCATCGCGTGCATGCGGCTGGCTCGCAGTGGGGGTTCTGATCGCCATGACAGCGCAGCAACCTCACGGCGTCCACGCTCCGGACGAGGGCTCGGGGGAGCGGCGCGCGTATGCGTCGCCAGTCTGTCACGCAAGCGAGTTCGAGCTCGAGACGACCGTGCCGCCCGGAATTTACCGAGCCATCGTCGAGCACGCGGCGGAGGCCATCATCTTCACTCACCGCGACGGCAAGATCCGACTCTGGAACCAGGGCGCGGAGCGCCTGTTCGGATACAGCGCGGCAGAAGCTTTAGGTGCCAGCCTCGACCTGTTCATCCCCCAGCACTTGCGGCACGCGCATTGGCAAGGTTTTCGTCTCGCCATCGAGACAGGCCAGTTGCACGGTCCGAACGAGGCGCTGACCACGCGCCCGGTGCACAAGGATGGCCGTAAGCTCTATGTCGCTGAGTTTCGGCTTGGTGCGCGATGAGGCTGGCACGGCGATCGGTGCGTTCGCGATCGGACGCGATGGCACGGCGCGGCATCTCGCACAGGTCGGGCAGCGGTCGGGCCAGCCCCCGAGCGCCGTCGAAGGTGGGTGATTGCGTGCGCCCGAAGGCTCGAGCGCCCCTCATCTGACCTCGGTCACCAACGTCGGATTGACCGCCTTGTTTTGGCGCTCCTGCTGCCGCGGCCGACCGATCACGAGCGAGCCGAGCCCAAGATTCGGGTGCTGACAATGCCGTTGGCAGTGGGCGGTGCGTCGGGCTGGAGGACGGCCATTTGCTGTCAGGGTGCGCGGCGAGTCAGGTTGATCGCCTTCCGATCAAGTTGAAGCTTGACTGCTTACCTTCTGGTCAAACGCAAGCTCCGTTTGCCGCTGACCAAAGCAGCCCTAGTCCCGGTAGATCATGCATGGCGCCTGGCTTGTGTAGCTGGACCCAAGAGTCTCGCGAAGCCGCGAGGCGACCATCGGGGGCATCACTCGTGTACAAAGCGCCGCACCGCACGCCCGATCGTCAGGCCCTGGCCGAGGATCGAGAACACCACCACGCAGTACGTGAGCGCGATAAGTACGTCGCGCTCGCGGCTTGCCGGCAGCGAAAGCGCCAAGGCCACCGAGATTCCACCGCGCAGCCCGCCCCACGTGAGCACGGTGCCCGCGCCTTCTGGTAGGCGAAACGCACCGCGCAACAGCTCGACCGGTAGCCCAACCGTGAGCCACCGCGCGAGCACCACCACCGGCACCGCCACCACGGCGGCGATGGCGACCCCCTTGGGGAAATGGATCACGATCACCTCGAGGCCGATCAGCACGAAGAGCACCGCATTCAGGATCTCGTCCAACAGTTCCCAGAACAGGTCGACGTGGCGGCGGGTGGTGTCCGACATGGCAAGGTCGCGGCCCTGGTTGCCGATCACGAGGCCGGCGGCCACCATCGCCAGCGGGCCAGACACGTGGAGGTGGCCCGCCAGCGCATAGCCGCCCAGGACGGCCGCCAGCGTGAGCATCACCTCGACCTGGTACTGGTCGACGCTGCGCAAGAGGCGAAAAGTCGCGTACCCGAGCGCCAGCCCGAACACGAGGCCCCCGCCCGCCTCGAGCATCAGCATCTTCGCTCCCTGTGCAAAGGTCGGTGTCTCGCCACTGGTCGCGATGCCCAGCACGAGTAGGAAGATCACCAGGCCTACCCCATCGTTGAACAGGGACTCGCCCGCGATGACAAGCTCGAGATTGTGCGGCGCGCCCGCCGACTTGAGGATCCCCATCACCGCGATCGGGTCGGTGGGCGAGATGAGGGCGCCAAAGAGCAGGCACGCGCTGAGCGTCAGCGGCACGCCTGCGAAGGGCAGCAGGAACCACAGCAGCATCGCCACAGCGGCAGCAGATGCAGCCGTGCCAAAGATTGCGAGCGCCCCGACCTGCCAGCGATAGGTACGCAGGCCGCCAAGGTTCACATGCAGCGCGCCGGCGAAGAGCAGCAGCGAGAGCATGCCCTGCATCAGCACCATAGAGAAGTCGATCGAGGTGAGCAGCGCCTCGGCTTCCTCGCGCAGCCGGAACGCCAGCCCAAACGCATTCAGCGTGATCAATAGCAGCGACAGCCCGAGCGCGATCACCATCACGCCGATGGTCGTCGGCAGACCCACAAACCGATGGTTGACATAGGCTAGCAGCGCCGTGACGACGAGGCAGGCGGCGGCGACTTCGAGCATGAGCGTTGTTCTGATCCCGCCTGCATTGTGCTGGCGCTCGGCAACGATCCATATCATTTGACCGCATGCAGCGGCAACGGCTGGAAACCATCCGATGGGTCTTGCGGCCCGCGCGAGCCCTTCACCCGGCCCAACCACCAATCCCGCCACCTGGCTGACGTAGCATCACCCGCGAGTCGTCGGTTTGCGCGCTCGCACCGGCTCACGGAGGAATCCGCGTATGCCTTCAGTCACGACAGAACTCGGGTACGTGGCGCTGATCCTCGCGCTGCTGGTGGCGCCCCGCGCCTGCAACGTTTCCTGATCCCGGCGCCTTTGAGCTGCTTCGGCTTCGGCCTTGGCACGGCGCTGGTGATGAGCGGCTTTGGGCGCGACACGACGCTCGCGCTGCTGGCAACGCTGGGGATTTCATCGCTTCTTCTCTTTGCAGGACTCGAGATCGATCTGGCCGCTCTGCGGCGCGGTGTGGGGCCACTGTTGGCGCATCTGGCGGTGCGCTCGCTGACAGTCGCGGCCTTCACCGGCGCCGACATGTACGTTTTCGGCTTGTCGTGGGACGCCGGGTGCCTGCTGGCGCTGGCTTTGCTGGCGCCGTCGACGGGCTTCATCTTGGAGACGCTCGCACGGCTCGGACTCGACGAGAAAGAGCGCTTCTGGGTGACCACCAAAGCGATCGGCGGCGAGCTGCTGGCGCTGCGGGCGCTGTTCGTCGTGCTGCAGTCGGTTTCGCTCTAGCGGCTGGCGTGGTCGTCCGGCGCACTGGTCGCGATGATCGTGCCGTTGCCCTGCATCGATTCCTGAAGCAACGGGCACGCGCGTGCTGGTGGAAGCAAGTCCGGTGGATCGGGTTTGACGAAGGGGCCAGCCAGGCCCTGGGCGCCAGCGGCGCGTACATCGACGAACAAGCGAAGATCGAGCGGCGCGAGATCGAGCGCCTGCGGGCGTTGTACCTGCATGGCCGACGGCCGCTTGAAGTGGAGGCTGCGACGGTGATCGTGGTCGATGACGGCATCGCCACCGGCACCACGATGCGCGCAGCCCTGAAGGCGCTGCGCCGTCGCCGTGCGGCGCATCTGGTGCTCGCGGTGCCGGTTGCACCGCATGACACCCTGACGACCTTGCGGCGCGAGGTCGATCGCGTGATTTGCTTGCACGAGCCTGATCCGTTTCGCGCGATCGGGTTGCACTACGTCGACTTCCCCCAACTCGACGACCAAGAGGTGGTTGCCACGCTTGCCCCATTGGCAACCCCGGTTTGAGCTGGCTATTCGCAGCTACCGGGCGCTTCGAGCCGCCGCGTGATCTCCCCACGGCGCTCGGTTTGTCTGTTCAGCCACACCGTTGCGTTGACCGGTTGAATCCGCCGCCACAAGCGGACGCTCAGCGCAGGACGTCACAACGTCAGAACATCGAGTTTCCATTCAGGGATTTGGCAGGTATGACCTGCAGCACGTCCCAGTGCTCGACAACGCGCCCGTCCTGGTCCGCACGGAAGATGCCCATGCCGGCCCAGTCCTTGTCTTTGAAGCCGGGCCACTCCTGGTAGCAGTGCAGGACCACCAGATCGGCCTCCGCCACGACGCGCTTGAAGTGCACGCGCTTGCCGGGGTACTCGAGCGCCATGCGCTCGAAGTACTCGATGAAGGCCTGCTTGCCATCACCGACCCCCGGGTTGTGCTGCGTGTAGCTCGCACCGGCGTAGCGTTCCATCGCCTCGCGGGGCTTCGATTGGTTGAACATCAGGTCGTAGAAGGCGACCACATTCTTCTTGTTGCGTTCGAGATCTTGCGCCATGGGTACCTCCTATGCGGGTTGCTCGCGGCCAAGGAATTGCTTCGTGCCCTCGGAACTTGCCGTTGGCGTTCCTCCATCGGCCGCGAGGCGGACGGTCTCCATCGTGTTCCAGTGTTCGGTAAAGTTGCTGTCCTGCACCCGGAGGTCGTAGAAACGACGCGTGGCGATCGGGCATCATGGGCGTGCCCCAGTTGCGTCCTGGCAGGCGAGGGCGCGCAGCCTTGCCTTGTCCATCTTGCCGACGCTGGTGAGCGGCAGCGACGCAACCACGCGAAGCCGGCGCGGCACTTTGAAACGTGCCAGCCGCTCATGACAGAAGGCCTGCAGCGCGTCGACGTCAATCTCTCGGTCCGTGCGCGGCACGACAAAGGCGACGACTTCCTCGCCCCATTCGCGATCCGGCGTGCCCACCACCGCCGCTTCAGCCACAGCCGGGAAACTCAGCAGCGCCTCCTCGACTTCGCGCGGCGAGATGTTCTCGCCTCCTCGAATGATCAGGTCCTTCTTGCGGTCGGTGAGGAACACGAAGCCGTCGGGATCGACGAACCCCATGTCGCCGGTGTGCAGCCAGCCGTCGCGCAGCACCGCGGACGTCTCGTCCGGCGCATTGAAGTAACCGGCCATCACATTCGGTCCGCACACAGCGATCTCGCCCACCTGGCCTCTGGCCATAGGTCGGCCGTCCGCGTCGACCGCCACTACCGCCTCGTCGGCGAGCGCGGGGCCCACCGACGCTATGCGCCGCGAGCGATCGGGAGGATTCATCGTGCACGTGCACGTTGCTTCCGACAGCCCGTACGACAGCACGACCGGCACGCCGAGCCGCTCCTCGACCAAGCGCTGCAGCGCGGGGACCATTGGCGCCGCGCCGCTACGCACAAAGCGCAGCGAGGTCGTATCTGCGCGGGTCTTCCAACCGTCCATCAGGCGGGTGAACATGGTGGGTACGGCGGTGAAGTAGGTGGGCCGGAACCGCTTGACCACGCCCCAAAACTCGTCGGGTTCGAACCGCGGGCGCAGCACGATCGAGGCGCCCGCACGCAGCGGAAGGATGGTGTTGTTCATCAGTCCGTTGGCATGAAACAGCGGCATCACGTTCAGCACCCGATCGTGCGGTGTCACTGCGGTGCGTTCGGCGACCTGCGCTGTGTTCGCCAGTACGTTGCGATGCGTGACCATCACGCCCTTCGGGCGACCGGTCGTGCCGGAAGTGAAGATCAGGAAAGCCGTGCCATCGCCTCCGGCGCTGGGTTTGGCAGTGGAGAGTGTGCAGTCGAGTCGCTGCGCAGGATCGATCACGACCAGGTGCCGCAGTGCCGGGGTGTTGCGCACGGCGTCCAGCTGCTGCGCGAGCGGAACCGTTGTCACCAGGGCTCGCGCACCTGATGCGTTGATCAGCCAGGACACTTCCCCGATCGTGAGACTCGGATTGAGCGGCACGACCGTCGCGCCGATCTTCAGGATCCCGAACAAGTGAGCGACCAGCGCCGGTGCATTGGGCAGTGCAAGCGCCACGGAGTCGCCATTGCCGATCGCCCTTGCGCGCAGGTTGGCTGCGGCGCGCTCACAGGCTGCGTTGAGCTCGGCGTAGGTGTAGACATCGTCCCTGAAATACAGTGCCGACGCATTCGCGACCTCCGGTCGCGAAGCCTGAATCGACAGCACGTCGCCAAGCCCCGTGTGGCCCGCAAGTTGC
>DASTZF010000060.1:0-2290 GCA_035764445.1 Burkholderiaceae bacterium | reverse complement strand
TGCCACCGCCGGCGCGGCCGCAATCTCCCCCGCCCGCGACCCGCCCATTCAGGGGTTCGGCCGCGCGCCGAACGTTACATTCGGTTATGCTGATTTCGCCGGCAGCCTCTGCGCAGCGCGGTCAATCAGCAGGTGTGGAGGTGGGGTGTTGCGGCTGCAGTTGCGCGTCGGTGACCGCGTCAGGGTCCGCCCGTTGGATGACATCCTGGCGACACTGGACGAGACGGGGTGCCTCGATGCACTGCCGTTCATGCCCGAGATGGCGCGAGCGTGCGGACGCGAGTTCGTCGTACACCGCAGCGCTCACAAGGTCAACGACCTGGTCGACCGCACGGGACTGCGGCGGATGGACGACGCCGTCGTCCTCGTCGGCGAGCGCTGCGACGGAAGTCGCCACGGGGGTTGCGAGGCGCGCTGCCAGTCGCTATGGAAGGACGCTTGGCTCGAGCGCGCCGATGCGGCGGCGCCGACGCCACCCATGGGCCGCGCCGCGGGTTCGCCGGGTGTGGACACGCGTCGACGCGCTGGCTGTACCGAGCAGGACCTGCTGGCGCGCTGCAGAGCCGACGCCGCAGGCGGCGAGCGATTCATCTGCCAGCAGACAGAACTCAAGAAGGCGTCATCCGAACTGGCGTGGTGGAATCCACGGCAGTACTTTCGCGACTGGCGCTCGGGCAATGTCGCGATCGGCGACCTGGCGCGGGCGTTCGGCTTCTGGTTGTTCTGCATCGTGGCCAAGCGGGTCGGCGGCTACCGGTTGCTCGTCGGCGCCTACGACGCGATCCAGGCGCGGCGCGGCGCCCCGCCGTTCCCCTATCGCGACGGCAGGCTGCGCAAGACGCCGAGCCAGGTGTTGAATCTGCAGCCCGGGGAACGTGTGAAGGTAAAGGCCTTTGCCGAGATCCTCGAAACCCTCGACACGTCGAATAAGAATCGCGGCCTGTGGTTCGACGCCGAAATGGTCCGGTACTGCGGCGGCACCTACAGTGTATTGGCACGCGTGCAGCGGATCATCGACCCAAAGTCGGGCCAGATGCTCCGATTCGGTACGCCATCGGTGATCCTCGACAACGTGACCACGCTTGGCGACTATCACCGCTTCTACCCACAGAATGAGTATCCATTCTGGCGCGAGATCTGGCTTCAGCGGTGCTGACGCGTCAGGTGCCATGCCGGCGCCCAGCACCGAGAAACGAGCCACGACTTGCTTAACGGCCCTCCCGACAACGGAACAAATCGATGATGACGAAAAGTCCCATGCGAAAGAGCCTGCGCCGGTTCAAGCGCCGGCTGACCCACTACCGCTCGGCGGTGGGGCCGAAGCCCGGACCCGACGGATTCCTCTACAGCTGGGTGAACGAGCAGGTGCTCGAGATGGCAGACAACGGCATGCGCGTGCCCTACGCGTGGGGCATGCTGCAGGGCGCGCTGCTGGGCGCGGGTCTAGGCTTTCCTAGGGTATCGATGGTCGAGTTCGGCGTTGCCGGCGGCAACGGGCTGGTGGCGATGGAAACCATCGCAGGTTTCATTGAGAAGCGGCTCGACATCGGCATCGACATCTACGGCTTGGACAGCGGAGCGGGGCTTCCTCCACCCAAGGACTACCGTGACGTCCCCAATCTGTGCTCGAGCGGCCTGTACGCGATGGACCAGGCCAAGCTGCGGGCCCGCCTTCACCGCACCGAACTCGTACTCGGAGATATCAAGGACACGGTCGACGAGTTCGCGGCAACGATGCGGGCGCCGCTGGCCTTCCTGGCGTGCGACTTCGTTCTCTATTCGGCGACGGCTCAGGGGCTGAAGATCCTCGATGCGCCGGAGCAGGCGCTGTTGCCGAGGGTGCACTGCTATTTCGACGACGTGCTCGGTTTCACCTATGGCGACGACAACGGTGAGCGGCTTGCAATTCACGAATTCAACCGCGCGCACGCACAGCGCAAGATCTCGCCCATCTATGGCCTGCGGCACTATGTCCACTCGGAATTCTCGAGCGACATGTGGGTCGAGAAGTTCTGGATCGGCCACGTCTTCGACCATTCGCTGTACACGCGACGCGATCCGCTGGTGCAGGGTCACGATCTCGCGCTGAATCCGTCCTGAGCCTAAGACAGCGATGACGATGCGGGCAGCGCTGCAGGAGGTGGCGCGTTTGGTGAGACTTGCCCTCGGTGGCGGCGTGTCGACAGCACGTCGCGCCGTGCCAGCGCTGTTCGATGCGCTCGGCGATTGGGCGTTTCATGGTCCTGCGGCGCGACGGCAGCGTCTGCAGGTGCGCAACGCAGAGCGCCCT
>DASTZF010000059.1:0-13618 GCA_035764445.1 Burkholderiaceae bacterium | reverse complement strand
CGAAGGGCGCGAACAGCGCAAAGGCAACATCTACAAGGCCGTCATCACGCGCGTCGAGCCCAGCCTCGAAGCCTGTTTCGTCGACTACGGCGAAGACCGCCACGGCTTCCTGCCGTTCAAGGAGATCTCGCGCACTTATTTCCGCGACGGCGTGGAGGTGAAGAACGCCACCATCAAGGACGCCATCAAGGAAGGCCAGGAACTGCTGGTGCAGGTCGAGAAGGAAGAGCGCGGCAACAAGGGCGCGGCGCTCACAACCTTCGTCAGCCTGGCCGGCCGCTACCTGGTGCTGATGCCGAACAACCCGCGCGGCGGCGGCGTGAGCCGGCGCATCGAGGGCGAGGACCGCGAGGAGCTGAAGGAGAACCTCGACCAGCTCGACTACCCCAAGGGCATGAGCCTGATCGCGCGCACCGCCGGCATCGGCCGCTCGGCGGCCGAACTGCAGTGGGACCTGAACTACATGCTCAAGCTGTGGTCGGCGATCGACGAGGCGAGCAAGTCCGGCAAAGGCGCGTTCCTGATCTACCAGGAGAGCTCGCTGGTCATCCGCGCCATCCGCGACTACTTCACCGCTGACATCGGCGAGATCCTGATCGACACCGACGACATCTACGATCAGGCGCAGCAGTTCATGAACCACGTGATGCCGGAGTCGGCCTCACGGGTGAAGCGCTATCGCGACGACGCGCCGCTGTTCAGCCGATTCCAGATCGAACACCAGATCGAGACCGCGTTCTCGCGTACCGTCACTCTGCCGGCCGGCGGCGCGATCGTGATCGACCACACCGAGGCGCTGGTATCGATCGACGTCAACTCGGCGCGCGCCACGCGCGGCAGCGACATCGAGGAAACCGCCACCCGCACGAACCTGGAGGCGGCCGACGAGATCGCCCGCCAGATGCGGCTGCGCGATCTGGGCGGCTTGATCGTGGTCGACTTCATCGACATGGAGGAGAGCAAGAACCGTCGCGAGGTCGAGCAGCGGCTGCGCGATTCGCTGCGCTACGACCGCGCCCGTGTGCAGTTCAGCTCGATCTCCAAGTTCGGCCTGCTCGAACTGAGCCGCCAGCGGCTGCGCCCGGCCTTGAGCGAAGGCAACCACATCACCTGCCCGCGCTGCAACGGCACCGGCCACATCCGCGACACCGAGTCGAGCGCGCTGCAGATCCTACGGATCATTCAGGAAGAGTCGATGAAGGACAACACCGCCGCCGTGCACGTGCAGGTGCCGGTGGAGGTGACCAGCTTCCTG
The DNA here is from genome assembly GCA_035764445.1 of Burkholderiaceae bacterium. Taxonomy (GTDB): domain Bacteria; phylum Pseudomonadota; class Gammaproteobacteria; order Burkholderiales; family Burkholderiaceae_C; genus JAEUPI01. Next base: position 12,363 of record DASTZF010000059.1, on the reverse strand, counting down.
CTCAACGAGAAGCGCACCGAGATCACCAAGATCGAGCTGAAGCAGCGCGTCACCGTGCTGCTGGTGCCCAACAAGCACCTTGAGACGCCGAACTACAAGCTCGAGCGGCTGCGCCACGACGATCCGCGGCTGGAGAACCTGCAGGCCAGCTACACGATGATCGAGGAGCCCGACGACGAGGTGTCGATCTCGCGTCGCGAGAAAGCCAAGGCCAAGCAGGAGCCGGTGATCAAGGGCGTGCTGCCCGACCAGCCGGCGCCACCGGCGCCGCCGCGCCCACCCGAGCCGACCGCGGCACCTCCGATCAGCGCCGCGCCGCACGCACCGGCACGGCCAACCCCGGAGCCCGCACACAGCGGCTTCAAGGCATGGCTCAAGAAGCTGTTCGGTGGCGGCCCCGAGCCCGAACCGCTCGCGGCCGCGACACCGGCACCGGCGGTCGAACCCGGTCGCAAGGATCGCGACGCTTCGCAGGGCCGCAGTGAGCGCCGCAGCGAGCGCGGTGACCGTGGTCGCGGTGGCCGTGGCCGCGGAGGGCGCGACGGTCGTGGTGAACGCGATGCGCGCGGCGCTGAACGCGAGACCCGCGGCGGCGAGCGCGAGCCGCGCGCGGACCGTGGCGGCCGTGGCGACGGACGCCGTGGTCGCGACGGACGCGACGGGCGCGACACCCGTGACGCGCGCGAGCCGCGCGCCGAACAGGCATCGGGTGAGGCGTCGGTGCCCGCGCAGCGGGCCGACGCGCGCGACGACGCGCCGCAACGCCGGGGTCCGCGCCCGCCGCGAGATGGCGGGCCATCGACCGAAGGTGCTACGACAGCGCCGCCGAGCAGCTTCGTCGACACGATCCCGGTCGGTGAAGGTGCGGCCGAATCGAGCGATGGCGAACGCGAGGGACGCCGGCGCCGCCGGCGCCGAGGCGGACGCCGTGATGATGCCGCGGCGGACTCCACTTTCGCGGCCGGCGAGGGGCGCGACGACACGACAGGTCGCGGCGTCGGCGCCCCGGTGTCGCGGTCTGCTGATGCCGGGTCCGAGGCGGTCGCCGAAGCTGAGCCGCGCGAGCGCGCCACGTCACCGACGCCCCCGGGCACGACTGCGCGCGCGAGTGCATCGCCGATGATCGATGCGGCACCGCCGGTCGCCCCAGCCGTCGCAGCGCGCACCCCGCCACCGCCGGTGCCGCACTTCGATCTGCCAACGCAAGAACTGCAGCAACTGGCCGACGGCGCCGGGCTGCACTGGGTGCATTCCGATGCCGACAAGGTGCGCGTCGTCCAGGAGGCGATCGCCGCCGAGCCGAGGCCCGCGCACGTGCCGCGCGAACGCAAGCCACTGGTGCTGCCCGACGATGGGCCACTCGTGCTCGTCGAGACCCGCAAGGACCTGTCGCAGATCGCGCTGCCCTTCGAACGGCAGGCTCCTGCGCAAGTGGAACAAGCCCCTCAATAGCGCTTGCAACGAGCGCGGGCCGGCTGCCGCAGGCCGGCTCGCGCATCGAAGCCGACGGCTCAGACCAGACGGTCGAGCGCGAGCCGGTAGGCGCTTGCCTGCATCAATTCGTCCCATGTCAGGGGTGCGCTGTGAGGCAGCAACTCCTGGCGGCGCGCCTCGCTGAGGTCGCTGGCTTGCCAGGGTCCTCGAGCTTGCGCTGCGCTCAGGCCGTCGAGCAACCCGTCGACCGCCGCGCCGCCGTCGACCGATTGGTTGCACAACAGCACCATGTCGCAGCCGGCGTGCAGCGCGGCAACCGCAGCGTCGGTGTAGCTGACCTCGCGACCGTCGATCTGGCGTGCGCCGGCCATGCTGAGGTCGTCGCTGAAGATCACGCCGTCGAAGTGCAGCTGTGCACGCAGGATGTCCTGCAGCCAGCGGCGCGAAAAGCCCGCCGGACGCGAATCGACCTTCACGTACACGACATGTGCGGGCATCACGCTGGCCAGGCTGGTCGACAGCCAGCCATAGGGCGCGGCATCGTCGGCCAGCAGCGCCTTCAGGCTGCGGCGATCGACCGGGATGTCCACATGGCTATCGGCAGTGACGTGGCCGTGGCCAGGAAAGTGCTTGCCGCAGTTGGCCATGCCCGCGCGCAGCAGGCCGTGCATCACGCTCTTGGCCAGCAGGCCGACCACGCGCGGATCGCGGTGGAACGCGCGGTCGCCGATCACCGTGCTGCCGCCGTGGTCGAGGTCGAGCACCGGCGCGAAGCTGAGGTCGACGCCGCAGGCGCGCAGCTCGGTGCCGAGCACGTAGCCGACCGCGGTGGCCGCATCGGTGGCACGCATCGGATCGTGCATCCACAGCTCACCCAGCGCGCGCATCGGCGGCAACACGGTGAAGCCGTCGCTGCGAAAGCGCTGCACGCGGCCACCCTCGTGGTCGACGCAGATCAACAGGTCGGGCCGCAACGATTTGGCCTCGGCGGTCAGTTCGACCAGTTGCCTGCGGTCGTGCCAGTTGCGCGCGAACAGGATCAGGCCGCCGGTCAGCGGGTGTTGCAGGCGGCGCCGGTCGTCGGCGCTGAGGGTGAGGCCGGCGACATCGAGCACGACCGGGGCGTGTGCAGTCATGGTGCGGGCACTTTCTCGACCACCACGAATGCGGCGGCGACGTTGGCTTCGTCGCTGACGCTGACGTAGGCGCGCAGCTGGCGCTCGGCGAACCACTGCGCGAGCGCACCGTGCAGGCGGATCTCGGGCTTGCCGCCCGGGGCGTTGATCACCTCGCAGGCGCGCCAGCTCATCGGCGAGCGCATGCCCAGGCCGATCGCCTTGGAAAACGCTTCCTTGGCCGCGAAGCGCGTGGCGAGGTAGCTCAGGCCGCGGCGCTCCACGCGTGCGCGCCTGGCTTCGAAGACGCGCATCTCGTCGGGCCCGAGCACGCGCTGCGCGAAGCGATCGCCGTGGCGCGCCAGCGCGGCCGCGATGCGGGTGAGGTCGCACACATCGGTGCCGATGCCGACGATCATCGCGTGCCGACGGGTTGCGCCAGCTGGATGCAACGCTGGTACGCGCGCACCGTCTGCGTCATGCCGAGCTCGAGCGCATCGGCGACCAGTGCGTGACCGATCGACACCTCGAGCACGCCCGGCACAGCGCGCAGGAAGTCGGTCAAATTGGCGCGATTGAGGTCGTGCCCGGCGTTGACGCCCAGACCGACCGCCTGTGCAGCGCGTGCGGCGGCGGCGTAGCGTGCCAGCACGAGCTCCTGCTCGGGCGTGCCGTGTGAGCGCGCATAGGCCTCGGTGTACAGCTCGACGCGGTCGGCGCCGAGCTTGGCCGCGTGCGCCATCGCGTCGGGCAGTGGATCCATGAACAGGCTGACGCGGACCCCCAGAGCACGCGCCTCGGCCACCAGCGGGCGCAGACGCTCGGCGTCGGCCGGCAGGTTCCAGCCATGGTCGGAGGTGAACTGCTCGGCGCTGTCGGGCACCAGGGTGCACTGGTGCGGCTTCAGCTCGCGCACGAACTGCATCAAGTTGTGCGTCGGGTTGCCCTCGATGTTGTATTCGACGTGCGACCACTGTCGCAGCAGCGCCGCGAGGTCGTGCACGTCGCGCGTGCGGATGTGCCGCTGGTCGGGCCGCGGATGCACCGTGATGCCCTGGGCGCCCGCGAGCAGGGCGATGCCCGCGAGCGCCACCACGTTGGGAATGTCGAGGTGGCGCGAGTTGCGCAGCAGCGCGATCTTGTTGACGTTGACCGACAGCGCAGTTCGCGCGTCGCGAGCAAAGGCCTCGGGGGCGACCAGCGGGTTCATCGGGGCGGCGAATTGGCTTCCAGCAGACGCTGCGTGTCGAGCACCAGCTGCCGTGTGCGCAGCGGGGCACCGCCCAGATGATAGTGAAGCTGGCTGCGCAGCAACGTCTTCAGCGCCGGCAGCTCGCGCGCGCACGCCCCCTGTAGCGCTTGCAGCGCATCGTCGACGGGTGGCTGCCCGGCCGAGCGCTCGAGCGCCGACGCCAGCGCGAGGCAAGTCTCGGCGGCGATCGCGGCCTCACCCGCCGCTGCCTCGACCAAGCCCTGATCGGAGCGCAGTACATAGCGGCCGGCGGGCGACAGCGCCTTCTGGGTCGGCGTGGTGCGGCCCAGATCGGGCAGCACGCCGGATTCGCGCAGCAGCAGCAGTTCGAACGCCCGCAAGGCCGCCTCGCTACGCGCCTCGCCGTGACCGAGCGAGCGCAGCGTGGCAGCGTAGGCGTCGAACAGACGTGGTTGCGGGTCGTCGCGCGCCAGCATCCGCAGCAGCAGCTCGTTGATGTAGAAGCCCGAGAACCAATCGGAGCCTTGCAGCATCGTGGCCTCACCGCCGCCCCATTCCGCCGTGCGCAGCGTGCGCACCTCACCGAGGTCGCCGCGCGAGCGAGCGAACTGAACCGCCACCGGCTGGAACGGCATCAGCACCGCACGCAGCTGGGAGGTCGGCCGCTTGGCGCCCTTGGCGGCGGCCACCACGCGGCCGGCATCGCGGGTGAAGAGCTCGACGATCAGGCTGGACTCGCTCCAGTCGTAGCTATGCAGCACGAAGGCGCCCTGAGCCGCGGCACCCGAGCGCCGCGCGGCGCCACCGGTCGGGGCGGGCGCTGCGGGATCGGTCGCGGCAGGCACGGAGCTCATTCGATGCCGTAGCTGCGCAGATGTTGCTCGTCGTCGGCCCAGCCTGACCGCATCTGCACCCACAGCGCGAGGTGCACGCGCGCATCGAGCAGGCGTTGCAGCTCGTGCCGCGCTTCGGTGCCGATGCGCTTGAGACGCTCGCCGCCGTGGCCGATGACGATGCCCTTGTGCGCCTCACGCTCGACGACGATGGTGGCAGCGATGTGCAGGTCGCGCGCCGCGACTTCGGCACGCTCTGCGCGGGTCGTTGCCGTCGACCGCCACTCCTCGAAGCGGTCGACCACCACCGTCGACGTGTAGGGCAGCTCGTCGCCGGTCAGTCGAAACAGCTTCTCGCGCACGATCTCAGCGGCGAGAAAGCGCTCGTTGCGATCGGTCAACGCGTCGGCGTCGTGCAGCCAAGGCCGCGCGGGCAGGTACGGCTCGATGATGTCGAGCAGTCGCTCGACATCGGCACTGCGATCGGCCGACATCGGCACGTATTCGGCGAAGTCATGCTGCTGCGGCAGCGCCTGCAGCCACGGCAACAGATCGGCGCGCCGCGACACGGTGTCGAGCTTGTTGGCCACCAGGATCGTGGGCATGCCGGCCGGCAGCAGGTCGACCACCCGACGGTCCTCGTTGCCGAAGCGGCCCGCCTCGACCACCAACAGCACCAAATCGACGTCGGCCAGCGAACTGCGCACGGCGCGGTTCAGGTTGCGGTTCAGCGCCTGCGTGTGGCGAGCCTGGAAACCCGGCGTATCGACGAAGGCGAACTGTGCCGCCCCGCGCGTGCGCACACCGACGATGCGGTGGCGTGTGGTCTGTGCCTTGCGCGACGTGATGCTGATTTTCTGGCCGACGAGTGCGTTGAGCAGCGTCGACTTGCCGACATTGGGGCGCCCGACGATGGCCACCGTGCCGCAGCGTCGAGGAGCAGAGAGCGCGGACTCAGCCAAGGTCAAGCGCGGATCCGGCTCCGCCGGTCCGCTGCGTGCGCCCCCTCGGGGGGCAGCGACCGGAGGGAGCGTGGGGGCTCACGATCTAAGCGGGCCGCCCGGCCTGTCGCTGGCCTTCAGCGCGTCGAGCAGCCGCCCGGCGGCCTCCTGCTCGGCGGCTCGGCGTGAACGCCCGTGCCCCGTCTCGGTCAGCGACAGCGACGGGATCGCACACTCGACCTCGAACGTCTGGGCGTGCGCTTGGCCGGTGGTGCCGATGATGCGGTAGGTCGGCACCGCGATGCGGCGCGCCTGCAGCAACTCCTGCAGTTCGGTCTTGGCGTCCTTGGACCAGGTGTGCGCCTCGCTGGCGGCGATCACGTCGCCGAACAGTCGCCGCACGAGTTCGAACGCACGCTCGAATCCGCCGTCCAGATAAGCTGCCCCGATCAGTGCCTCGACCGCGTCGGCCAGGATAGACGGCCGCTGTGCGCCACCGCCACGCGCCTCACCTTCGGATAGCCGCATCACGTCGGGGAGCCCGAGGGCGAGTGCCGTGCGATGCAGGCTCTCCTCGCGCACCAGGTGCGCCCGCACGCGCGTGAGGTCGCCCTCGTCGGAGCCGGCGAAGCGTTCGTACAGCAGGCTCGACACCGCTAGGTTCAGCACCGCGTCGCCCAGAAACTCCAGCCGCTCGTTGTGTTCGGTGCCGAAACTGCGGTGCGTCAGCGCGCGCGTCAGCAGGGCCTGCTCGGAGAAGGTGTACCCCAGGCGTTTTTGCAGCGTGTCGAGCCGCGATTCCATGCAATCAGCGCGACCGCCCCTCGTACTTGATCAGCAGGTACACCGGAGCGATCAGTTCCAATTCCTTGTTGTACGCGAAGCGGATCACGATGCGGTCGTTTTCCTTGGTGATGTCGAGGTCCTTGCCCGAGATCGACGCGATCGAGTATTCGATGTCTTTCTGCTTGTCGAACTGCTTCCGGATCTCGCCCACCGTGGTGGGATTGGATGCGGCGATCTTGTTGATCGCCTGCTGGATCGTGAAGTACTCGTTGAGCGTGGGCAGCACGCGAATGGCCACGTAGGCGACGAAGCCGATCAAGATGGCCCAGAACAGCAGCCCGATCAGGCTGACACCGCGCTGCTCGCGCGCGCCCAGCCGGCGCGATGAACCCATGCCAGACCCCTTTCCCGCCCTCGTCATTGGAACGACCCGATGCGGCGAACGTTACCGAAATTCATCCAAACGAAGAAGGCCTTGCCGACGATGTTCTCGTCGGGCACGAAGCCCCAGAACCGCGAATCCTGCGAATTGTCGCGGTTGTCGCCCATCATGAAATAGTGGCCCTCGGGAACCTTGCACACCACGCCCTCGGCTGAATAACGACAGTTCTGTGCGTGCGGGAACTGTCGCGACTCGCCGCTGCCGTAGTAGGCCGCGCGCTGCGGATCGACCAGGATGCGGTGTTCGACCGTGCCGAGCTTCTCCACGAACTGCGGGAAGTAGCGACGGGCATCGTCGTCGTAGTACTCGCCCTGCGCCCTGACCTCGACCGGCTTGCCGTTAACGGTCAGCCGCTGGTTGAGATAAGCGATCTCGTCACCCGGCACACCGATCACTCGCTTGATGTAGTCGACCCGCGGATCGACCGGGTAGCGGAACACCATCACGTCACCGCGCTCGGGATTGCGGTTGCTGATGATCTTCTTATTGATCACCGGCAGCCGCACGCCGTAGTGGTACTTGTTGACCAGGATCAGGTCGCCCACCGTCAGCGTGGGCACCATCGAGCCCGACGGGATCTTGAACGGCTCGAACAGGAATGAGCGCAGCAAGAAGACAATCAGGATGACCGGGAACAACCCGGCCGTCCAGTCCAGCCACCAGGGTTGAGCCAGCACCCTCTGCTTGGCTTCCTGCAGGTTGCCGTCGACCTGGCTGATGCCCTGAGTGGCGAGCTCGGTGCGGCGCTGTGTGTGCTGCACCTCGACCGCCGCGGCGGCGGCTTCGCGGGCCGGCTTGAAGTGCAAGCGCTCGGCCAGCCAGTAGCCGAGCGTGACGGCGGTAAGCACGAACAGCAGCAACGAGAAGTTGCCGATCCACTGGTCCGCGTACCAGCCTCCCAGGTAGACGGCCAGTGCGGCGTACAGGATCGCGGTCAGTGCACTCATGGTGATCGAACAGGCTCCGGAATCGGCGCGCGGCGGGCGCGGTAGGTCGGGCGAAACGCGCGATCAGTCGTCGACCTGCAGGATCGCCAGAAAAGCTTCCTGCGGCACCTCGACGGTCCCGATCTGCTTCATGCGTTTCTTGCCTGCCTTTTGTTTTTCGAGCAGCTTGCGTTTGCGCGTGATGTCGCCGCCGTAGCATTTTGCCAGCACGTTCTTACGCAAGGCCTTGATGTCTTCGCGCGCGATGATGTGGGCGCCAATTGCTGCCTGAATTGCCACGTCGTACATCTGACGCGGGATGATCTTGCGCATCTTGGCTACCACCTCGCGCCCGCGGTACTGGCTCTGGCCGCGGTGCACGACGATCGACAGCGCATCGACGCGATCGCCATTGATCAGCATGTCGACCTTGACGACGTCGGCCGCCCGGTACTCCTTGAACTCGTAGTCCATCGACGCATAGCCGCGCGAGACCGACTTCAGCTTGTCGAAGAAGTCGAGCACGATCTCGGCCAGCGGCAGCTCGTAGGTCAGGTGCACCTGGCGGCCGTGGTAGGACATCTGGATCTGGATACCGCGCTTCTGGTTGGCCAGCGTCATCACCGGCCCCACGCAATCCTGCGGCATGTACAGGAGCACCGTGACGATCGGCTCGCGGATCTCGCGGATGCGCCCGGGGTCGGGCATCTTCGACGGGTTCTCGACGCACAGCACGGTGCCGTCGTTGAGCTCGACCTCGTAGACCACCGACGGCGCAGTGGTGATGAGGTCCTGGTCGAACTCGCGCTCGAGCCGCTCCTGCACGATGTCCATGTGCAGCAGGCCGAGGAAGCCGCAACGGAAACCGAAGCCGAGCGCCTGGCTCACCTCCGGCTCGAAGCGCAGCGAGCTGTCGTTGAGCTTGAGCTTGTCGAGCGCGTCGCGCAGCGACTCATACTCGCTCGCCTCCACCGGGTACAGCCCGGCAAACACCTGCGGCTGGATCTCCTTGAAGCCCGGCAGTGGCTCACTGGCGGGCCCTGCGTTGTTGGGCAGCTTCTTTTCCAGCGTGACCGTGTCGCCGACCTTGGCGTGGTGTAGCTCCTTGATGCCGGCGATCAGGAAACCGACTTCGCCGGCGCGCAGCATCTCGCGTGGTTCGGACTTCGGCGTGAAGACGCCGAGCTGTTCGATGCCGTAGCAGGCATCGGTGGCCATCAGCCGGACGCGCTCGCCTTTGGAGAACGAGCCATCGACCACGCGCACCAGCATGACGACGCCGACGTAGTTGTCGAACCAGCTGTCGATGATCATCGCGCGCGGCGCGCCGTCGGGTCTGCCACGCGGCGGCGGCATGCGCTGGATCACCGCCTCGAGAATCTCGTCGAGCCCCATGCCGGTCTTGGCCGAGCAGGGAATCGCCTGGCTGGCGTCGATGCCGATCACGTCCTCGATCTCGGCGCGCGCGGTCTCGGGATCGGCCTGCGGCAGATCCATCTTGTTGAGCACCGGCACCACCTCGACGCCGAGGTCGAGCGCGGTGTAGCAGTTGGCCACCGTCTGCGCCTCGACACCCTGGCTCGCGTCGACAACGAGCAATGCGCCTTCGCAGGCCGATAGCGAGCGACTCACCTCGTAGCTGAAGTCGACGTGGCCCGGGGTATCGATCAAATTGAGGTTGTAGGTACGTCCGTCGCGGGCGGTGTACTGCAGCGCCGCCGTCTGTGCCTTGATCGTGATGCCGCGCTCGCGCTCGAGCTCCCTCGAGTCGAGCACCTGCTCTTCCATCTCGCGATCGCTCAGGCCCCCGCAGCGCTGAATGATCCGATCGGCCAACGTGCTCTTACCGTGGTCGATGTGGGCAATGATCGAGAAATTCCGGATGTGATCCATGCGATGGGCGATCAGCGCGGTGCGAAGACAAGACGGCGAAGCCGTTTCAGCGCAAGCTCACATCGCGCAGCGATGTGAAAGGCGGCAGGCCCGTGCTGGAGCTAAAAAAAAGGCACGTCCAAGAGATGACGCGCCTTCCAACAAAACGTATGGCAACTGCTTGTTGGGCTTTCATTGTAGCCAAAAGGCCCCGGCGGAGAGCCGCGCCAATGCTTGATTTTGGCTCGTTGCGGGGGGCCAACAAGGCAATTCTATCAACAGCTTATCCACAGCCTTGTCACTCACCTGACACGGCTCGAACAGACGAGCCGAATGCGGCATCGGGGGCTGGCAAAGGGGCCTTGCGGGCGCCGATTCTAGCCGCGAGCCAAGCCAATCTGGCCCGAGCCACGGAGAGCTAGAACTCACTCGCAGGTTGACCTGGGACCAACCCCAGGCCATCCGGACACGTCGACCGCCGGCCGCACCGAGCCGCCTTCCACAATGCTGAAGGAAGCGGCGACAGTCTCCTACTGCGGCAAGGGGACTATCGAGTCGGCCGGATCACCAGGTAGTTGACGAACTCGCCGCGCTTGACCATCACGCTGACCGCCCGCGTCTTCTCGGCATTGGACGCGATCGACTGGAACTGCTTGACGTCGGTGACCTCGGTGTTGTCGATTGCGAGGATCACGTCGCCCTCGTGCAGGCCCGCGCGCGCCGCCGGACCTTCGACCGCTTCGACGCGAACGCCACCCTTGATCTTGAGTTCGCGCTTCTGCGTCTCGGTCAGCTCCGACACCGCGAGACCCAGCGCACTCTTGGCCTGAGGCCCGATCGCGCCCGGCTCTGCCTGCGCGCGGCGCGACGGGCGGTCCGCCTCGAACTCAGCCACCGTGACCTGTAGATCGCGCGTCGCACCGCGGCGGAAGACCTGCAACGCCGAGCGGCTGCCCGGCTTGGTGGCGCCGATGATGCGTGGCAGGTCGCCCGACCTCTCGACGGCCTTGCCATCGACCTTGACGATGATGTCGCCGGCCTCGATACCCGCCTTCTCCGCCGGGCCGCCGGATTCCACTCCCTGCACCAAGGCACCCATCGGCTTGCCCAGACCGATCGACTCGGCAACCTCCTTGGTCACCGGCGCGATGGTCACGCCGATGCGACCGCGGATCACGCGCCCGTTGACGCGCAACTGATCGGCCACGCGCATCGCTTCGTCGATCGGAATCGCGAACGAGATGCCCATGAAGCCACCAGAGCGGCTGTAGATCTGCGAGTTGATGCCGATCACCTCGCCGCGCAAGTTCAGCAGCGGGCCGCCCGAGTTGCCGGGGTTGATCGCCACGTCGGTCTGAATGAAGGGCAGGTAGTCGCCGGTGTCGCGCTGCTTGGCGCTGACGATGCCTGCGGTCACGGTGTTCTCGAGGCCGAACGGCGAACCGATCGCCACCACCCATTCGCCGACCTTCAACTTGCCGACGTCGCCGATGCGCACCGCCGGCAAGCCTCCGGCATCGATCTTCACCACCGCGATGTCGGTCCGCTTGTCGAAGCCGACGATGCGCGCCTTGAACTCGCGCTTGTCGGTGAGCGTCACGATCACTTCGTCGGCACCGTCGACGACATGCGCGTTCGTCATCACGAAACCGTCGTTGCTGAGGATGAAGCCCGAGCCCACGCCACGCTGCTGCGGCTCCTCGTCGCCGCGGGGGCCACGGCGTGGATCGGGCCGGCCCGGCATCGGAATGCCGAAGCGGCGGAAGAACTCTTCGACGTTGGGATCGACCTCCGAGCCGGATAACGCACGGCCGCGCTCCAGCGTGCGGATGTTGACCACCGACGGGCTCCACTTTTCCGCCAACTCCGTGAAGTCGGGCAGCTGAGCCTGCGCGAGGGCCGGCTTGCTGGTGCTCCAACCCAGCGCTCCGAGTGCGATCGCCAGGGCGATCGCGGCCGCACGCCGGCGCAGATCGAAGACGGCAGAACCCGTGTGTCGTTGCATGCGAAACCTCATCCAGACCATGACAGCCCGAATGGGGGCCGCGGGAGAAATAACAAGGGTAGACGGCTTTGGCGTGCGGCTCAACGACGCCGCTCCAATGCCGACGAAAACAGCTGCACGGTGGCCATCGGCACGTCACCCATCGCGGTGATCCACCACTGGCCAGAGCGCGTCATCACCGTGTGAGTGGCGCCGAGGCTGGTGGCCACCGGCTTGTGGCGCTGCGCATCGTAGGGCTCGACGAACAACGACACGTGAGTGAGGCCGTCGGAGAACACCGCCATCAACACTTGCCCGCTGGCGCTGGTGGGTGGCTCCTCGAGCGCACCGAGCTCCCGGCGCATGCAGCCGACCAGCTGGAACCCCGGCACCGGGTGCGCAATGCTCCAGCCTTCGGCCTCCAGATTGGTGCGCATCGCGGCAGGTCGCACGATGCGAAAGCCATCGAGCTTGCGCATCGCCTGCAGCACCTGGTCGGGGTTGGCCTTGGCACCGATCACGACGTCGGAGAACGACGCCGACTCGAGCACGTCGCCGCGCTCGCCCAGCACGTCGGCGCGCAGCAGCAGGCCGCTGCCCTGCTCGGCCCACAGCCGCTGGGCGAACCGATGGACATCGCGCGGCTTGAACATCAGCACCTGCGCTTCGTGCCCGGCGACGCGCTCGCTGCCCAGCAGGCGCAATTCGTAGGCATCGGCCTCGCGCGGATCGCCGGGCGGGAGGCCGGGAAAGTCCGGCATCGACAGTCGCTGCTCGATCACCGCCACGCGCGCGCGCGGCCACATCGTCTGCGTGA
>DASTZF010000058.1:0-3115 GCA_035764445.1 Burkholderiaceae bacterium | reverse complement strand
CGCCGGCGTCGATGGCGCTGAATTCCGCTGCGATCTACGTCGGCCAGGCCGTCGGCGCGGTCACTGGCGGCGCGATGCTTGCAGTGAGCGGCTTCTCGCAGCTGGCGTGGGCTGCGCTGGCGTGGATGGTGGTGGCCATCGCGCTCAGCCAATGGGCGGCGTCGCGCAATCCCAGGCGCACACCGGGCGACATGCAGGCCACGGCATGAGCGTCGCACTGCGTGCAGGCGCCTTCTTCCGTACGCCGCGAACACGCGCCGCGCGACGGCTGCCGTCATGAGCGTGGTGCCCGACGTGCGCGACGGGGCGGGCGTCGTCGAGCCCGAATTGCGCAAGCCGCATTCGAAGACCGAGCTGTTCAAGGCGTTCACGTGGCTCGCGCTGCAGGGATTCGGCGGTGTGCTCGCGGTGGCGCAGCGTGAGCTGGTCGAGCGCCTTCGTTGGCTGAGCAAGGAGCAGTTCATCGAGCTGCTGTCGCTGTCGCAGGTGTTGCCGGGTCCCAACATCATCAACCTGAGCCTGATGTTCGGCGACCGCCACTTCGGCTGGCGGGGCGCACTGGCGGCGGTGGCGGGCATGCTGGCGGCGCCGCTGGTGATCGTGCTCGCGCTGGCCGCTCTGTACGCGCATTTCAGCTCGGTCCCGCAGGTGGCCGGTGCCTTGCGCGGCATGGGCGCGGTGGCCTCCGGACTGATCCTGGCCACGGCGCTGAAGCTGGCGCCAACGCTGAAGCGCAACCCGATGGGACTGTGGCCCTGCGCGCTCATTCTGCTGGCCAGCGCGCTGGCGATCGGCTGGTTGCGCTGGCCGTTGGTGTGGGTCGTGCTGGCGCTGGGGCTCGCGGGCTTTGTCTGGGCGTGGCACCGACTGTCGCTGCTACGCGCGGGCGCGCCATGACTGCGGAGTACTTCGGGCTGCACGGGCACAGCTGGCTCGACGTGCTGCAGTTGGCTGGGCACTTCGCGCTGCTGTCGGTGCTGGCGATCGGCGGCGCGATCAGCCTCGCCTCGGAGATGCAGCGCTACCTGGTGGTCGAGCACGGCTGGATCGACGCGCTGCAATTCAACGCATCGATCGCCATCGCGCAGGCGGCCCCGGGCCCCAACATCCTGTTCATCGGGCTGCTCGGCTGGAGCGTCGCCGGGCCCGCGGGCATGCTGGCGACGATGGTCGGCATGATGGCGCCGTCGAGCGTCATCGCGTTCGTCGTTGGCCGCTTGCGACACGCGCGGCGCGACGCGATTGCGGTGCAGGCGTTCAGCGTCGGGCTGGCACCGCTGACGATCGGTCTGCTGGCGGCCACCGGCTGGGTGCTCGCGCTGCCGCTGGTCGAGCATCCGCTGTCGATGCTGCTGGTGCCAGCGACGATCGTGTTCATGCTCACGACCACTCGCAGCCCGCTGTGGATGATCGCGCTCGGTGCGCTGGTCGGTGCACTCGGAGGTGCGTGAATGATGGTCCCAGGCGTGCATGATCTGCCGCTGTTCGTCACCGCAGGGCTGCTGCTGAACATCACCCCGGGTGCTGACCTGGCGCTGATCGGCGCGCGCAGCGCGGCACGGGGGTTTCGCAGCGGCGCTGCGGCAGCCCTGGGCGTCGGAGCGGGATGTTTCGTGCACGTCGCGGCGGGTGCGCTCGGGCTGTCGGCACTGATCGCGAGTTCGGCAGCCGCCTTCACCGTGCTGCGCTGGGTCGGCGCGATCTACTTGGTGTGGCTGGGCATCGGGCTGCTGCGCAACGCGGGCTCACCGCAGGCTGCAGCGACCACCAGCGACGGCGCGCTCACCTGGCGGCGCTCTTTCGCGCAGGGCTTTCTGACCAACGCGCTGAATCCGAAGGTGGCGTTGTTCTTCCTCGCGTTCCTGCCACAGTTCATCGATGCGACAGCGCACCACAAGGCGCTGGCCTTCGTCGTGCTGGGGGCGGTGTTCGCTTTCAACGGCACGCTGGTCAACGTCGCGTTCGCGGCGCTGATCGCACGGTTGCGCGGTGCTTTCGGCTCGCAGCCGCGGATCGGGCGCTGGCTCGCCCGCGGTGTCGGCGCGTTGTTCGTCGCGCTGGGAGTACGGCTCGCATGGTTCGAGGGCAACCGCTGATGCTTCAAGGGGCTAGCCAAAGCGGCCGTGCAGGAACCAGCCGCTGCCCTCTTGCTGCCCCCACAGCATCCTTGTGCGAAAGATCCACACCAGAGCGCCATCGCTCGCACGGGCGATGAAGTAGTCGCGCGCGGCCAGCGCACCGTCCCACCAGCCCGACTCGATGCGTTCGGGGCCGGCCAGCAATTGCAGCGGCGCGCTGTCGAGCCACGGACGCGAGAGATGCTCAGGCAAGGGTTGTGGCTTTTCGACCAACCACAGCGGCCGTGCAGGCGAGGCCTGCGCAGTTGGGAGTGCAGCGGCTTGAAGCGCTGGCGGCGATGAAGATGGCTTGGCCATTGTCTGCACAGAGCCAGGCGCAGCAGGCTGCCACACCATCGCCCGCTCGGGACGATGGTCGGCCAGCAGTGTGAGTCGTTGCACGCCCTCGGCACCCAAACGCGCCTGCAGTCGCTCGACCAGACGCGTCAGGCCCTCGCGCTCGCTGCTGCGGGTGGCGAACAGCTCGGCATTGGGGGCTGCCGAATCGGCCAACGCATCGCAGTGCAGACTCAGTTCCAGCGCCGGCGCCGCCAGCGGCGTGCGCGCCAGCCGTTCGGCGAGCAACGATTGCAGATGCGCAGCATCGGCCGACGGCTGTGCCAGGCCGATCGCCAGCTCGCTGCACGCGACGTCGCCATGGCGTGCCTCGTGGTGCATGCGCAGCGTGAATGCGGCCACGCGCGCGTGGCGTGCACGCGCCCAGGCGAGCAGGCGCTCGATCAGCACCTTCGCGCCAGCCATCAGCTGGTCGGCGTTGTCGGCACGCATGAACAGCTCGATGCGCTGCTCGAAATTCGGCGGCAGCTCGATCGGCTCGCGCGGATCGGGGGTGTCACCGCGCGCACGATCGAGATCGGCCAGCAACCCCGGACCGAACCGCCGCGCCAGCCCCGAACGCGGCAGGTGACGCAGGTCCAACAGCTTCTTCAGACCCATGCCCTGCAGAGCTTCCCAATGCTCGCGCCCGGGGCCTAACA